>NZ_JBHVVN010000002.1:934-510721 GCF_042882685.1 Pseudarthrobacter sp. NPDC058196 | reverse complement strand
CGGAACTCCGCCCCATAAGCCGTGGGCATGGTCAACATCCTTCCACGAGCACAAGCTCGCTAGGTCAAGGAGTCAACAAAACCGGGGGCAGTCCCAAGAACATGCGCCCCCAACTCGACGAAGTCATGTTGTGCCCGCAAGCCAGGACCATGAACTGGTGTTGGCCACCCCCGACCAACCCGACACAACCGGAACGAGGAACCGCATAACCCAGCCACAGTAGGCGGAAGGCCCACCAGCCAGGGACTTGAACCCGCCACCCACGCACCTGAATAGGCTCCGCGGCAGCCAGGCCAAAGCCCCGCGACCTAACCCGTCAGACGACGCGACCGCAGGCTTTGTACACACGTCAAAGCAAAATCGCCCCTGACGAGGGAATACGTCGTGCCCGAGGTGGGACTCGAACTACATTCCCACCCTTGGAAACGCTAGGAACCCGCGAAAACACGCGGAATACGGGCCAATCCTGGCCCTAAACCACCCGGCCCGAACCGCAGAGTGTGGACATTGTCCACAGTCTTTGATCGGGCAGTTAAGCGAAGTCCGCGAAGCTGACGGAATCTCCATTATCGGTTCTGGGAAATGGCCGAGGCAGGGAGCCCTGGAAGGGGCTCCAGGAGTACTCTTCGCTGCTGTCCGGTTCGGCCCATTCCCGGGCCGCGACGAGGTGTCCCTCAGCGGGCAGGCCCTGCTGTTCCGCAGCCGGGAATCTGCTGTAGGTGCGGCCGATGACCGTTTTGTCTCAGTTTGACCGGCCCAGGCTGCAGCGGAAGCTGCGGGAACTCTTGCTTCCTGCAGATCGGATGCCGACCATCGCTGACACATGCCTATGGACTAGTTTGTCGTATCGCAGAATGCACGCTGTGGCAGTGAAGAATTCAAGCCGCCATGATCTCTATCGGGCCGCTGCCTGGTGGGAACCTTTACTGTTCCTGCAAGTAGTAAGTAACCGCACTTTGCGGGTGGGGCGTCCAGCAGTGAGGCATCGCACTCCAGACCCACCTACACGGCGGTGGCGGTGGCGCCGGCGCCATCTGCACGCCAGCTCCCCCGGCCCGTGCCAGGTCGAGGTCAAGCGGCTTCACGTAGACAGCCGAGGGGTCAAAGGTGGGTGTTGCGAGTCCAATGCGACGCGAAGTGGTCAACATTCCTAGGGACTCAGTTACTGTGGGTACCGATTCCGGAACCTTTTCGGCTGGGGAGCAAATGAATGGAACCGCTTAGAGTTGGCGGTGGCAAGGGTGTTGTGGGTCTCGAGCCACCAGGTCTTATCCACCTTGTCTGGGATCCCGATGTTCGTATCGAGGAAGTGGATGCCAGGGCAGCCATGGCATCGGTCAACACAGTCGCCAACGGCGCGGAATACCCGATGCTTGTTGATATGGCCACTACACGTTCGGTGAGCCGGCAAGCCAGGGCTGTGTTTTCCATTCGTTGCGCAGCATCCCGGATCGCGCTTTTGGGCACCAGCCCCGTGGACCGTGTTTTAGCCAATTTTTTCTTGGGCATTCACGTCCCGCCATGCCCTACGCGATTCTTTACTTCGAGGGCCGCTGCACTGGAATGGGTCATGAGCGACAACCCCTAAGAACCTTTCGTGCGAGACTACATCACCAGCGTCCGGGCCCAGGCCGAGGAGAACGGCATCGACGTCCCGTGGGCTATATCCGTCGACTGGCAAATGGGCCGTTCAATCTGCGAAATCCGGCTTCCGCGTCAGGGATGGTGGGTCCAGATCAACGACTCCGCAACCCTCCGGGCCCTCGAAGCCCTGACACCCACAACGGCGGGACTGACCGAACGCCTCCAGCTCCTCACGTCCGGCTTCCTCACCGGAGACGACCGGGACCTGACAACCCTTTGACGGGCCGGTCCCCTGCCGGGTTCCAGGTCGACGTACTCTTTTGATCAACGAACAGCAGTAGCGAACTGATGGAGTGCAGTCATGAACGCTGATAACTACCTCCGGTTCATCTCGGAGTGCATTATCAAGGACCCTGATAAGGAGTCCGGTCTTCGCGATGAGGAGATGTACGGCCTCCACCTGAGCTGGTGCGCCCTCAACGGTAAGAAGCCGAGCTCAGACCACGTCTTTTGGTCGGCAATCAAGGAACTCGGGCACACGAGGAACTACCACCACGACGATGGCCACCACCTCTGGCCCGGCCTCTCAATGACGGGCCCGGCAGCATTGGATTACATCCTCTCCAGCCAACCTGATCTCATCTAGCGCCGGCAGCGCCTTCACCCATCACGACTGCGAGGGGCCGACGAGACCAGGGGTACGAACTGAACGGCAGTTCGCTTCGCTGTCGGCCCGGCCTTTGCGTGCTTTCGCGCAGGAACACGCTGCCCCTAGGAACAAAGATAGAAGCCTCCCGCGTCTATGTCAGCACGAAAAAGCACCCAATCCTTCACGGAGGGCCGCGGGACCGCAAGGATCCGGCGCACAGCAAACTGCCACGGGAACAGCCCTCATAATGGCGCCAGCCCTGCCGGTCGAGTGTGCACAGGGGCAGGAGGACTACGGCCGAGGGCTGTGGCCGGCCGGATCCGCGGAGTCCTCATCACTCCTGGGAATGCTGTCCTTGATGTGCGCCTCCTCGAGGTGCCGCTCAAGCTTTTGTTCGGCGTCCTTCCGCCGTCGACCTTGCGCCCACAGCTGCTCTTGAGTCAGCACTTCGTGGCGGTAACCGTGCCCGGTGTTCTCACCGTAGCCCCGGACCCGCCGCAGCGGGGCCTGATCCGAATCATTGAGATCCATGCAGGAATGATCTCACGACCAGAGTCCCGGAAACAGGGCCTCCGGGCAGGCGTCAGACGCATGAGCCCTCACATGCCATTACGGCTGATGGTGACAAGCGTGGGCGTGCGACGCCGTGCCTCAGTCAATGATTTCCATCTGGAATCCACAAGCGCACTTCAGGACCCTGGTGCTCAAATACACGTCCAGAACAGGCTCGACGCCCTCCTCCGAGGTCACCGGGGCATAGATGCTCCGCTTTTCTGACCCTGCAGTGTGCATGGGCTGACCACAGTGAATATACGTTCCGCCGAACTGCAAAACGCCTGATGATGTCCTGGAATCAGGGCGGTTGAGAACGCAGGCGACCTGGGCAACAGTAGCGGCATGGGAGTAAGAGAATTCGCACGCCATGGAAGTGTAGGCGACGTCAACGAGTACTTCCCCAAGAGCCGTGGCTGGCCCGTAGGGATTAATGGAAGCGCTGACCGAATGCTTGTTCGTGCAGCACACGGTGCACCAAAGCTGCTGGCCGATCGGCTGCGGGGAACTTCCGGGCCGGTGGACGTGGGAGGTAGGACAAGCCTGCAATGGCGCCAAAGACGACAAATGACCCGCCATGAAATGGCCGCCACGAATTTCTGCCTGTTAGCGGTCCCCTTCGGCGTTCGCGAGGGCCTCTCTGCCACAGACGCGTCATCGGCGCGAGGGTGTCCTCGTCCGGACCGCAGGGGCGCTTTAGAGACCCCTCCCGGCCGGTCAGGAAAGGCTGTGGATTGCCCCGGCCCAGCGGGCCCCGGAGACGGCTTTGCGGACTGCCTCGGCGCGGGCGTCGAAGCTGATCTTTGATGTCTTCAGAGGATCGGCGGATTGACTTGCCGGGTCGTCGGAGGTTCTCGATTCTGTGGGAGGGGCTGCCGTGCAGGAGTCGGTGATCAGACCCATGCCGCGTACTCTCGGACGGCGGCATGCCTGCCACGGACTCTTTTCTTGGTGGTAAGGGGTTTGGTACGGCCATAACGGTGCCGTCTGGTGCTGTTAGGCGGAACCTGAAGTCAGATTCCGCGTCGTTGAACAGTTCGAACATTCCTGCCAATGCGATCGTTTCGGTCTCCGGACCCCTTGGACCGGACACCACGAAAGCGCTGACAACGATGCCAAGCGCACGGGCGCTAACGATGACGGTATCGCCGGCCTGCCTCACGACGATCTTGCCGTCGACGATGATCATCAGCGCCCGACTGTCGGGGTGGGATCTGCGAACCTCATGAGCCACTGTTAATAAGCGAACCTTCGAACTATTCTGACGCCAACGTCCGTAGTTGAAGCGGGCGGATTCGCGCGCCAAGGTTCTGCATTGCTACGCCTCGTAGGACTTGTGGGCCGTGGGGCGGGTGGAGTTGCGTACAACAAGGGTAGGCGCGATCGGGGTGCGGTCCACATCGCGCCCTTCCATGGCACCTAGAAGCACTTCCATGCTCATAAGCGCTAAAGCCGTGAAGTCCTGGCGAACAGTGGTAAGGGGAGGCAGGAAATAGTCGGAGCCTTCGATGTCGTCGAAACCGACCACGCTCACGTCCTCCGGGACCCTGAGCCCATTTTCAGCGAAGGCGCGTATTAGTCCGAGAGCCGTGTGGTCGCTGGCTGCGAAGATTGCCTGCGGCACCTTATGTTCCCGAACGAGCTGGAGGGCGGTCTCATAGGCCCATCGCGGGCTCCAATCGCCTTCGAGGCACAGCCCTGGTGTGAGGCCGGCGTCGCGAAGCGCCGTTTCCCATCCGCGTTTGCGTACCCGGCCGTCGAACCAGTCCATGGAGCCGGCGAAGTGGGCGATGTCGGTGTGGCCCAGGTCTATCAGGTGCTGGGTGGCCAGCCGTGCACCCAACTCCTGGTTCTCCGAATAGGAGAAGACGTTGGGAGTCGATGAGGCTCCTGCTGCGATCATCTCCACCGGTACGCGGCACGAGGCGTTCCATACGGCAGCTGCCATCTCCACCACCGGGGCGATGACAATGATTCCCCCCACGCCGGTATCGTCCAAGGTGTCCAGGGCGGCCTGAACCGACTCACCATAAGGCCGTTCGACGCTAATGACAGTCGTGGCGTAACCCTTCCTGCGTGCAATGTTCTCGAGGGCCATGAGCGTGCCCACCGGGCCGAACCGGGGGGAGCCGTCGGAAAGTATGCCTATGGAAGTGGACCGGCTGGTGACCAGCGCCGTGGCGGCCCGGTTCCTGCGGTACCCGATGTCCTTGATGACCTGCAGAACCCGTTGCCGGGTTGCCGCACTTACGTCCGGTGCGTCATTGAGTACCCGCGAGACGGTGCCAAAGGAGACGCCGGCGATGCCCGCCACATCGTTGATAGTGGGCTTCCGGCGCGGTGGGGCGGCCGGTGGCCCCCCGTTCGCCTCGCGGGGAACAGCTGCGCCTGCCATGCTCACTCCTGTCTTGCGTCTCACGGTTGGAATCTCTCGGTTCCCTGCCTCTCGATCTTACGTCGGGCCGTAACCGCACATCCGCTGAAACAGCTGCTGACGTGACTCTTGACACTAATCTCCGTAAACGTTTACGATGATGTCCGTAAACGTTTACGAACTATCCGTGAACGTTTACGTGACCATTTATTTCAATGAGGAAAGGGAGCGCGATGCCCGACCAGATCGTCTACGCACTCGCGCTCGATCCGGACGCCGGGCTTCGGGATGTCGACCAGAACCAGTGGGCAAATCTCGAAGTGCTCTTGAGGGATACAGCGCCAGGCGATCTGGCAGTCGCTGTCCGCACCTTCGTCTCCGCCGGCTCTTCGGCGGTCGTCGGAATCTTCGATGAAGACCGTCTCTGGGCAAGCCTGGTGGTCTCCGTCGACAACTCGGGCAAACCCGCATTAGCGTCCACCCTTCGCGCCCCGGCCGCGGAAGCGGGCGGTGACATGTCGAAAGCGGCCAACGCGGCGGTGAAGTGGGTCCAAGCCCACCACGGACCGTGTTCCTTGGGCTTCTTCGTCGACAAAGTACACGCAGAGGCGGTCTTGAGAGCTTCAGACAAGGCCACCGCCATCCGCACAGCCTCGGCCTCCGGCGGCCTCGTCCTGTCCCCGGTGCCGCCGGCCCTCGCTATCGCCCTCGCCTGAGCTACCCCAGGCGTCCATCCCATCCACCCAAAGCACTGGAGAACAATGATGATCCGCAGGCTTCCCCTTGTGGCCCTTGCCGCAGTACTGTCCCTTTCCGTCGCTTCCTGCAGCAGTTCGGCAACGAGCTCGTCGAATGCTCCCGACTCCGGCGTGTCCGGCAAGGCCCAGAAGGCCCTTGATGAGATCAGGGGACAGGTCCTCAGCAAGGGCCCCAACGGCGAGACGCCTTCGCCGGCGTCGGCAGCAGACCTGACGCCCCAAGAGATCGACAAGGTCAAGGCACTCAACGCCAAAGCAGCCATCGTGATGCACTACGGTGGCAACGACTGGGCCACCGCCCAGATCAACGGACTGAAGACCGAGTTCGACAAGCTCGGGATCAAGGTCATTGCCACGACTGACGCTAACTTCAAGCCGGACAAGCAAGTCTCGGACATTGAGACGGTCATGTCGCAGAACCCGAACATCATCGTCTCCATCCCCACGGATCCTGTGGCTACCGCCTCCGCCTACAAGAAAGCCGCGGACGCCGGCACCAAGCTCGTCTTCATGGACAACATCCCCCAGGGACTGACTGCCGGCAAAGACTATGTGTCCGTTGTTTCCGCTGACAACTACGGCAACGGCGTCGTCTCTGCCCACCAAATGGCCAAAGCGCTCGGTGGCAAAGGCAAAATCGGAGTTATCTTCCACCAGGCCGATTTCTTCGTGACCAAGCAGCGCTATCAGGGATTCAAGGACACGATTACCAAGGAATACCCGGACATCAAGATCGTCGAGGAAAAGGGGATTGCCGGTCCGGACTTCGCAGGAGATGCCCAGGCTTCCGCGAACGCAATGCTCAGCAAGCACGCCGACCTGTCCGGAATCTGGGCGGTCTGGGACGTTCCCGCAGAAGGTGTCATGGCCGCAGCCAGGGCCGCAGGCCGGCCGGACCTGAAGATCGCCACAGAGGACCTCGGCAAGAATGTCGCGATTGCACTGGCCAAGAATGAACTTGTCGTCGGCCTTGGAGCCCAGGTTCCGTTCGACCAGGGCGTCACGGAAGCCCGGCTGGCCGCAGGAGCGCTCATCGGCAAGACAGCGCCCGCTTATGTGGCGCTGAGTGCCCTTCCGGTTGACCACTCCAACGTCCTGGACGCCTGGAAGCAGGTCTACCACGAGGACGCCCCGAAGGACATCCAGGACTCCTACAAGAAGTAGCGAACGCCGCGGCGCGGGGGTCCCGCCCCCGCGCCGCGCCGAAAGGGCAACGATGAATACCGCAGACAATGTCGTCGAGATGCGCTCGATTTCCAAGAGCTTCAACGGCGTTCCCGTATTGAAGGATGTCAGCTTCGACGTCCGCAAGGGTGAGGTCCACGCGCTGGCGGGGGGCAACGGCGCGGGAAAGTCCACGCTCATGAAAATCCTTCAGGGCGTCTACCAGGCGGACGCCGGCACAATCCTCATCGGAGGCAAGCCAACCGCCATCAACTCGATCCAGGACGCGAAGGCCGCCGGGATCGGAATGGTCTTCCAGGAGTTCAGCCTGGTACCGACCCTGACCGTTGCACAGAACATCTTCCTGGCCGCCGAACCGCTCGCCAAGGGCGGGCTCATTGACGACCGTGCCGCGGTGCGCCGCGCCAGGGAGGTTTTCAATGAGATGGAGGTCGACGTCGACCCGCGCGCCGGCGTCTCGCGGCTCGGCACCGCCTACTGGCAGCTGACCGAGATCGCCAAGGCGCTTGCGCAGAATGCCCAGGTGCTCATCATGGACGAGCCCACTGCCAGCCTTGCCCGGCATGAGTCCGAAGCGCTCTTCGAACTGATTGATCGACTAAAACAGCGAGGTATCTCGATCATCTATATCTCCCACCGCATGGATGAGGTGTACAGGCTGGCGGATCGGATCACCATCCTCCGCGACGGCCGCCACCTCCTCACCGCGCCGCTGACGGACGTCACTCCCGAACAGATCGTGGAAGGCATCGTCGGCAGGAGGATCGAAGGCCAGCTCTCCTATCGGGCGCGTGATCATGGCGCCCACGACGCGGAGCCGCTGCTGGAAGTCCGCGGACTTAATGCAGGCCACCGGGTGAGGGACGTCTCGTTCGTGCTCCGGCCCGGCGAAATCCTCGGCCTGGCAGGGCTGATGGGCAGCGGGCGAACCGAGCTCGCCCGTGCCCTCTTCGGCATTGACAAGGTGGACAGCGGTCAAATCCTCCTGCGGGGCAAAAAGGTCAACCTTGGCTCGCCGCAGCAGGCCATCAATGCCGGCGTTGCCCTCATACCGGAGGACCGGAGGGCCCAAGGCCTCGTCTTGGAGCACTCCGTCCAGGACAACCTGCTGCTGCCGCTGCTTGGCCGGATTCAGAAGGGGCCCTTCCTGGATGGCGCCAAGGGCAAGGAGTTGTCCTCGTCGCTGATCAAAAGGTTCGCAGTAAAGGTCGCCCACCCGCACCGCCCGGTGCGGCTCCTCTCAGGCGGCAACCAGCAGAAGGTGGTGATTGCCAAGTGGTTGGGCACCGATCCGGACATTCTGATCCTGGATGAGCCAACGGCCGGCGTCGACATCGGCACCAAAAGCGAAATTCTGGACATGATTCGGGAGCTTGCCAGTGCCGGCAAGGCCGTCATTGTCATCTCCTCCGAGTACCCCGAACTACTCGCGGTCAGTGACCGCGTCCTCGTCGTCAAGGACGGCTCCATCATCCGTGACATCCCCCGCAGCGAGATCGCTGACGAGGAATATCTCCAACTCGCAGTACAGGGAGTCTGAAAGTGAGCAAGGTAAACACCGTCGCGCCCCGGGACACCGTGGCCCCCCGAAACTTCGGCACCATACTCAAGGAACTCGACTGGCGTCGCTACGTCATCTACATCGGCTTCGTCGTCGTTTTCCTCTTCTTCGCCGTTCTCCTCCGCGACCAGGGCTTCCTGTCGCCGAACAACCTGCTGAACATCTTCCGGCAAACCGCCACGATCACCGTCATCGCCGTCGGCATGACCTACGTGATCGCGTGTGCGGAGATCGACCTTAGCGTTGGATCCGTGGCTGGCCTCTCCAGTGTGTGCACCGCGATGGCGCTCTCCCAATGGGGCCTGGTCCCCGGCATTCTCGCCGGCCTCGCCGTCGGGCTTGTCGTCGGATCGATCAACGGTGCCTTGGTCAGCCTCCTTGGCATCCCGTCGTTCCTGGTGACACTCGGCATGCTGGGCATAGCCGTCGGCGTCGCCCAGTGGATCACGGCGTCGGCGCCCCAGCCCATCCTGAGCGATACGTTCAACATGGTGTTTGGATCCGGCAACTTCGGTCCTATTCCGGGCCTGGTTGTCTGGAGTGCAATCTTCGTCGCCATCGGCGCCGTCGTGCTGAACCGTACCAGGTTCGGCCGCCAGGTCCTGGCCACAGGAGGAAACCGCAACGCCGCGGAGTTCACCGGCATCAACACCAAGCGCATCAAATTCCAAGTGCTCCTCATCTCGGGCATGGTGGCAAGCGTCGCCGGCATGCTCTACGCCGGCCGGCTCCAGTCCGGACGGTTCCAGTGGGGAGCGGGAGACGAACTCTCGGCCATCGCCGCCGTCATCCTGGGCGGAACCAGCCTCTTCGGCGGGTTCGGCTCCATCATCGGCACCCTCTTCGGTGCGCTGTTGATAGGCCTGATCAACAACGGGCTGATCCTCGCCGGACTCGACAGCAGCCAACAGCAGGTAGTCCGCGGCGTCATCATCATCCTGGCCGTCGCCCTCGCCCGAAAGAAGTAGCGACCGTGGCTGTCCAACTACGCGCCGGAATTATCGGAACAGGATTCATGGGTTCTGTCCACGCCAACGCGGTCCGCGCAGCAGGCGGTGAAGTCATCGCAATCGCCGGGAGCAGCCAAGCTTCCGCAGAAGCCGCAGCATCGGCGCTCGGCGCCCGCTTCGCAGCCGAATCCCCTGAAACACTCATCGCACGATCAGATGTGGATGTCATCCACATCTGCACCCCGAACGCGACCCATGCCGACCTCGCACGCAAGGCCATTGCGGCAGGAAAAGCGGTTATATGTGAGAAGCCCCTCGCCACCAGCGTTGAGGACGCCCGGGAACTGACGAACCTCGCCGATCGGGCAGGCGTCGTCACCGGGGTGCCTTTCGTGTACCGGTTTTATCCGGCCGTCCGCGAGGCCCGCGACCGTATCCTCCGCGGCGACGCCGGCCGGCTCTGGCTCCTGCACGGCTCCTACCTGCAGGACTGGCTGGCCGGCGCGGAAGCCACAAACTGGCGCGTCGATTCAAAGCTCGGAGGAGCCTCCAGGGCGTTCGGTGACATCGGCGTCCACTGGTGTGACCTGATGGAGTTCACCACCGGGCACAGAATCACCAGGCTTGTGGCGAAGACCAGCCGGGCCTACGACGAACGCGAAACCGGCGGCCGGTTGTCCTCCGTTGCCACCGAGGACGGCGCCACGCTCCTGTTCGAGACGGACAAGGGTGCCACAGGGTCTTTGGTGGTCAGCCAAGTCAGTCCCGGCAGGAAGAACCGCCTCTGGTTCTCTTTCGACGGAACCGAAGCGTCATTCATCTTCAACCAGGAGCGACCGGACACCTTGCACGTGGGCAGGACCGAGTCCAGCTCCGACATCGCCGTCGGCCCGCAGACCCTCAGCACACCCGGCGGCCGGCGATACGCCAAACTTCCCCCGGGCCACCCGCAGGGATACCAGGACAGCTTCAACGCCTTCGTCGCCGACGTATACGCAGCTATTCAGGGGCTGGCACCCGAAGGCCTGCCTACGTTCCGGGACGGCCTGCGCGCAGCACTCATTACCGATGCGGTCGTAGCCTCTGCTGCCCAGCAGCGGTGGGTCGACATTCCCCACGACAACGACCTCATCGGATCACTCAAGTCTTCCCCAGCAGCTGAAAGGCAAAAGCAATGAAACTCGGTTACTGTTCCATCACCTGGGGCGGCGTGGTCGGCCACCCTCAAGGCGTGACGAGCGTGAAGGACCTGTTCTACATGACCCACGGGTCTATGCGGGACGCGGTCCGGGACATCGCCTCGGTCGGCTACCAGGGTGTTGAAATGTTTGACGGCAACCTCGTGGAATACGCGGAGAAGCCCGAAGAACTCAAGGAAATCCTGGGTACCGCCGGAGTCGAACTAACAAGCGTCTATACCGGGGCGAACTTCATCTACGCCGACATACTTCCGGACGAAATGCACCGCATTCACCGCGCCGCCGAATTGGCCGCGAGCTTCGGAGCGGAACGGCTCGTCGTGGGTGGCGGAGCACGGCGCGCCGCCGGAACTACTGACGAGGACTACCATCGCCTCGGTGGGGCTCTGGACGGAGTAGCGGACATCGCGGAAGGCTTCGGCCTGTCGGCAAGCTACCACCCGCACCTGAGCACCATCGTCGAAAGCCCGGAAGAACTGGACAGGCTGATGCCGCTCACCCGAATCGGCTTCTGCCCGGACACCGCACACCTTGCAGCCGGCGGAGCAGACCCGGCCGCAGTCATCCGGAAGTACCCCGACAGGATCCAGCACGTCCACCTCAAGGACTTTCAGAAGGACCCTTTCAACTTCCTGCCACTGGGACAGGGCGAGCTGGACTTTCCGGACATCATCGCCGCCATCCGGGAAAGCGGATACGACAGCTGGCTCATGGTCGAACTCGACAACTACGACGGCGACCCCCGGGAAGCAGCAGTCCTCAGCAAGAAATACCTCGACAAGCTCCTCTCCCACTAATTTTCAACCGCAGGGGACTGCCACAGCCGGCAGCTGCCCCGCCCTCCGGAAGGAACAAGATTCACATGCAGAACCTCAACGTCGGCCTCATCGGAGGCGGCTTCATGGGCAAGGCCCATTCACTGGCTTACGCCGCCATGCCCATGTTCTTCTGGCCCGCACCTGCACTCCCGGTCCGCAAGGTCATCGCTGAAGCCAACCCGGATCTCGCCGCGGAGGCGGCCCGCCGCTTCGGGTTCGAGAACTCCACCGCGGACTGGCGCAGCATCATTGATGATCCGGACATCCACGTGGTAGACATCGCCACGCCCAACCATCTCCACGCCGAAATTGCTATCGCCGCCGCCGAAGCAGGGAAGCACATCATCTGCGAAAAGCCCTTGGCGCGTACGGGCGAAGAATCCAAAGCGATGTACGACGCGGTCAAAGACAAGAACATCGTCCACATGGTCGCCTTCAACTACCGGCGCACACCCGCCGTCGCGCTGGCAAAGAAATACATCGAAGAAGGGGCAATCGGACAAATCCTCAACTTCCGTGGCACCTACCTGCAGGACTGGAGCGCCGACCCCAACTCCCCGCTGTCCTGGCGCTTCCAGAAATCCATCGCAGGTTCCGGCGCCCTCGGCGACATCGCAACGCACGTCATTGACATGGCGCGCTACCTGGTCGGCGAGTTCAGCGCCGTCAATGCCCTCCTGTCCACCTGGATCCCCGAGAGGCCGCTGCAAACCGGTGGCGCCGACGCGCTGGGCTCCGTACGCGGCGGAGAAGGCCCGCGCGGCCAGGTGGATGTGGACGACGAGGTCATGACCATGATCCGCTTCGCCAACGGAGCGGTGGGTTCGGTGGAAGCAACACGCAACGCCCACGGACGGAACAACTACATCACCTTCGAAATCCACGGGACCGAAGGAAGCATCGTGTTCAACTATGAGCGGCGCGACGAACTGCAGGTCTGCTTCGCTTCCGACCCAGGTGACCGCCGGGGATTCCGGACCGTTTACACCGGGCCCGCACACCCCTACGGAGAAGGACTCTGGCCCATCCCTGCCCTCGGCATTGGATACGGCGAAACGAAGATCATCGAGGCGCACGACTTCTTCAAGGCCATTGCGGAAGGCGGAAGCGTCAGCCCGAGCTTCGCCGACGGCTACCAGGTAGCCCTCATCGATGACGCAATCGTCGAGTCCGCTGCAAAAGAATCGTGGGTCGACGTGCCACAGATCACCGCCTGACCTAAGCGGGGAGGGCCGGCACAAAGCCGTCCTCCCCGAACCGCGCACCCACCATCAAGGAACACGAGATGCCAAATCCCCTTGCCCACCACCAGGAACCCGCAGAAGCCTGGCTAATGCCGGTCTTCATCGCCAAATCCGGGCACGAAACCGACCTCCAAGACGCCCTCCACAACCTGCAGACGCTAAGCCGCAAAGACCCAGGATGCCTGGAGTACACCGTCTTCGCGGACGGGCAGCGACCCGGCACGTTCGTCCTCTTCGAAGGCTGGGCCCGCCGCGAGGACCTCGAAGCACACAACGCACAAGACCACGTAAAGGACTTCGTGAAGGGAGTCGACCAGCTAGTGGCGGTACCGTTCTCCGTCACTCCCCTCACGCCTTTCAGCTGATCCCTACCGAGCACCAAGGAGCCCCCATGCCCCGCCCCTTCACCCTGTTCACCGGCCAGTGGGCCGACCTGCGCTTCGAATAAGTCGCCCGCCTCGCCTCCGGCTGGGGCTACGACGGACTGGAAATCGCCGTCTCCGGAGACCACCTGGACGCCTGGCGCTGGGACGAACCCGGCTACATCGACTCCAAACTGGAAATCCTTGACAAGTACAACCTCAAGGTCTGGGCCATCTCCAACCACCTCAAAGGCCAGGCCGTCTGCGATGACCCCATCGAGTTCCGCCACCAGGCCATCGTCGGCTCCAAAGTCTGGGGCGACGGCGACCCCCAAGGCGTCCGCCAACGCGCCGCCGAGGAAATGAAACACACCGCCCGGCTCGCCAAAGCACTCGGGGTGGACACCGTCGTCGGGTTCACCGGCTCCGCCATCTGGCAATACGTGGCCATGTTCCCGCCCGTCCCGGAAAAAGTCATCGACGCCGGCTACCAGGACTTCACCGACCGCTGGAACCCCATCCTGGACGTCTTCGACGAACAAGGCGTCCGGTTCGCCCACGAAGTTCACCCCTCCGAGATCGCGTACGACTACTGGACCACCGTCCGCACCCTCGAAGCGATCGGCCACTGCGAAGCATACGGCCTGAACTGGGACCCCTCGCACATGATGTGGCACGGCGTCGACCCCGTCTCCTTCATCTGGGATTTCAAGAACCGGATCTACCACGTGGACTGCAAGGACACCAAGATCCGCCAGACCGGACGCAACACCGTCCTTGGCTCCGTCGATCTGGGCCCCAGCGGCCCCGTACGTAGTTACGCACCGTGGAATACGAAAGCTCCTCCGCCCCGTGCTCTTCGATCAGTCGGGCCAAAACCCGGCGCGCAGTATGTCGCTGTTTTCGCGGAGCTGTCGTGTCCTCGACCAGCATCGCATCGATAGCCCCTTTGAACGGGTACAGCCGCCAGGACACACCTCGCCGAGGCTTCCGGGCCGGCGGGATAGCCGATTCCAAAGCCCGCCTTACCGTCCATGCCGGACCGCCAACGCACGAACCGACAGACCTTCAACTCGGGCGTCCCTGCGGATCTGCGCGAACAACTCCACTCTCGACTCCATCCAGACCAGCCCTCCGCCGTGTCCATGGACTGATGAATCCAACGTTGAAGGCGGGGCAGTATCACCGTCTCCAATGCCCGGCGAGTCACGAAGTGGGGCCAGAAGTAACCGTCCTACCGGGGCCATCCAAACCGGCGGTCAACCGGTCTGTGTCGATTGCGCCGCTATCACACAGGACTACCACTGTTCTCGCTGCGGCACGGACACTCAGGGCACTACCGCCAGAACACGTGCGTCCGCTGCTCGCTTAGGGAGTACTTCACCGCCCCTATGAAAACGCAGCAATTAGGACTCTGATGCCCGGCATAGTCGTTGGCATACGGCTTACCAAGGCAAGCCTCGCAGATCAACAATTCCGTCGGGCCAAGCCCCGACCGGCTTGGTCCCCTCGCAGATCAAGGTCGGACCAGCACTCTCAATCACGCTCATGGCATCGCGTGGCGAAACATCTCGAATGCGAGATTCAATAAGCGTGAAGCGGCACGACTGATAGAAAGGCACGATCCCTTCACGGCAACCGAGTAAACCGAAATCGGCAGGAGCCAAACCACGCATAGCTTCTTGCAGTCTAAAAAGAACCTCGCGCCCGACCCCATGGCCACGAGCCTCGGCAGCTGTCAGGACACCACCCACGCCTGCGACGAGAACCTCATCATTGCCCACACCTATGAAGCGGCGTGCTGAGGCAGCATATCCAACGAGTTTGCCACCGACACGTGCGAAGCAATGCAGCTCACCTCGCGCGTAACCGTAGCCTCGCTTCGGATTCCAGGAACCCCAGTCTTCCGAATATTCACTATCGAATAGAACCGCCATATCCGCGTAGTCACGGGTGGAGAGTTCGGTAGTCCAACGAAGTGCGAGTGTTGTCACCAGGCCACACTAACAATCGCCCCGCCAGCACCCGGCCAGTTGGTCTCGCGGCAGAGGCAACAGCTCGGTCTGGTGGCGGTTTCGCTGAGTCCTGCCGAGCATGTAACGTTCGCCAGCCTCTCAGGAGAACGTCGACTACGTCCAGGGTCAGGATGGGTTACTTCAGGTGCCGGACTGCTGCCCCAGTTCGCCACCTGGGTGGGAAGTGTATCCGTGCGGTCGACCCAGAGGGACATCGGCCCTGTCTGAACCTGGTTCGGTGCGGAATGCTTTCCTCCATGCCGTTCCTTCTTGAGTACCGGACCGACCACGGAGCTGGCTGGTTGACGGTTGCGGGCACGAACTCCAGGGACGCCATGGACAAGGCCGTGGAGCCTTAGGCACCGGCGTCGCCAGCCAGCTGCTGGTCACCGTGGGTGATAACCCCGAACGCGTCACCACCGAAGCAAAATTCGCAGCCCTCGTCGGCGTCGCCCCGATCCCCGCATCATCGGGAAAAACGAACCGGCACCGGCTCAGCCGGGCCGGGGACCGGCAGGCCAACAAAGCCATCCACCGCGTCGTCCTCGTAAGAATACGCTACGACAGCCGACCCCGGACCTACCTGGCCAGACGACGCCAGGAAGGCAAAAGCACCAAGGAAATCATGCGCTGCCTCAAACGCTACGTCGCCCGGGAAATCTACGGCCAGCTCCTCCACCCGTCCCCCGCCCCAAATCGTGGAAACCTCCGCAGAACACGCACAGCCAAACGGCTAACCCTGCAACAAGCCGCCGACGCCCTGCACGCCTGGCCCACCACCCGGTCTCGACTCGAACGCGGGCTCAGCCACGACAACGACCTCCACAAACGCTACGAAACCTGGCTCAACCGCCAGTCCCCCGCGATCGTCCAGACGCCACATCCTCTGTCGGCCCGCATGCTGCCCGCCTGACCATGGCCGCACAGGAACCGGGGTCAAGGGCGGCCGCAGGCCGTCGCGCAGCGACAGCCTGCGCGACCCTTGAGGCCCGGAACGGCGGCCAAAGTAACCTCGGCAACGCGTGGCCGAGCGACCCATTGACAGCAATAGGAGCACCAATTTCCACACCCCCTATTCGCTTGTCACAAGCTTTTCGCTAACAGCAACTGATGCCGGAGAGGGGACCTCCTTAATCTGTGTCGGGACCTTTGCAGTAGAGTTCATTGCTCGCGCCGCAGTAGCCTGCTGGGGCGGGGAGAGCCAGCAGTCGTGACTCTCTCACCACAGTCGTTCGCACCATTAAGGATCCGAAATCTTCTCGGGGTCTGTAAACGGCCCGCATTTCAGTAACTCTCCACACGCAACAGAACCCTGCTGTTTCGGCTTCGCCGAGTAGTGTTGATTGCGGATACAGGTCGGTTGGCCCGCGGGAAGTGTTAGGAGTCGAGGCAGTGGCAGGAGCAGCGACGCATCCGGAGGTGAATGCCTCCGATTCCAACAAGCACCCGCGGCGGATGAATATCAAAGAAGTCGCACAAATGGCGGGCGTCTCCTACGGCACCGTCTCCCGAGTGCTTAACGGCCATCCCGAAGTCAACGAGTCTACTCGGCAGCGGGTATTGCAGATCATCAAGGATGTGGGGTACCGCCGCAATCGGGCCGCCACCACTCTTGTGACCAACCGCTCGACCTCCATCGGCATCATAACCGATGGGTCCCCGCGTTTTGGGCCGGTCGGGACGCTTCTTGCGCTGGAGAATGTGGCCAGACAGAAGGGATACTCAACCACCGTAGCTTCCGTCGAACCCCCGTACGAGGACTCGATCCCAAGCGCCCTCAACACCCTGGAAGACCTCGGAGTCGACGGCATAATCGTCATAGCGCCGCTGGTGTCAATGGCTGCTGCAGTTTGGAGCGCAACGCGTCGGGTGCCTCTTGAGATGATCGCAGCAGGGGTTTCCTCCACACCGGACGTCTTCACCTACTCTGAAAATCAAGAGCTCGGGGCGCGTCTTGCAACTCAGCACCTCATTGACCTCGGACACACCGACATCGCCCACATCGCAGGTTCCATGGACTGGTTTGACGGCCGCGTACGAAAGCGCGGGTGGAAAGCGGCACTCCACGATGCCGGCCTGGAACCGGGCCTGTGCCTTGAGGGTGACTGGAGCCCAAAATGGGCATATGAAACTGGCCTCCAGCTCGTCAAAGAAAAAAAGGTACCTCAGGCGATCTTCGCCGCCAGTGACCACACTGCGCTTGGCCTCATTCGCGCCTTCGCCGAGAACGGCGTCCGCGTTCCCCACGACGTCAGCATCGTCGGCTTCGACGACATAGAAGGCTCCGACTACTTCCTCCCGCCTCTTACGACAGTACGCCAGGATTTTACGTCCCTGGCTGCCGTGAGCATCGAGGTCTTGCTTGGCGTGGTCGCCGGCAAGGTTGTCGACCGCGTTCCGGCTGCTCCTGCGCTGATCCCCCGCCAAAGCGCAATACGAGCAGGCAACTAACTCCAGTACCTCTCGAACTTCGCAATGCACAAAAAATCGTATTGTGACCCTTGACACCTGGTCCGTAAACGTTCACGATAGATAACACCGTAAACGATCACGGAAATCTAAACCTCAACGAAGAGGAAGGAGTGCAGGGTGAACGACACCATCGCCCAAGCCCTCGCGCTCCGTCCCGGTGTGGCATTCGATGACGTCGATGCGACACAAAGGGCGAATGTTGAAGAACTTCTGACTAAGGCAGCATGGTCCGACAAGGAGGCCGCAGGTGCTGTTAGGGAGTTTGTCCCCGCTGGCTCTTCAGCCGTCGTGGGTGTGGTCAGCGGTGGAAGCCTCTGGGCAAGCCTAGTCGTCACTGTTGACGGCACGAGCTCGCCTGTGTCGGTCACGACGGTGAACGGCAGTGCGGAGGAGCTCTCCGGGGATCTTGCCGCAGTGGCAGCAGAGTCCGTGCGATGGGTCCGTGCTCGACGCGGCGCCTGCTCCATGGGGCTGTTTTTCGACAAACGGCACGCTGAGGCCTTTTTGGACGCCCCTGACAAGGCTGCTGCAATTCGCACAGCCTCTGCCGCCGGCGGGTTGATCCTGTCGCCTGTCCCCCCTGCTCTGGCGATCGCCCTCGTCTGAGCAACCAGTCCACGTAAATATCCCATACCTCTCAACATGCAATGCCCTGCCCGAAAACAGTGCCAGGGCGTGATCAGCACGACCAAACTGAAGGGAACGAGAATGAGAACGTCAGTAACGGCTGGGGCCCTTGCCCTCGCCACAATGGCTTCGCTGCTCGCAGGCTGCGCCTCGGACACAAAGGGAGCTCCCGGCGGGGCGGAGAATCCGCTTGCCCAGGTAAAAGCAAAAGACCTGATACCCGAAAACATCGTTGGGCTCGGCCCGAACGGTGTTAAGTCCGGGACCCTCGACGACATCAAGCTCAGCGACGAGGAAGTCGCGCAGGCCAAGCAGCACAAGTTTCGGGTCGGCATCGTCATGCAGACCATGAACATCGAATGGTCCACGGAGCAGGTCCGAGGCATTACCGAACAGCTTAAGAAATACAACGCCGAGGTCGTTGGAGTTGCCGATCCCAACTTCGATGTCCAGAAACAGGTGTCCGGTATCGAGAACATGATCCAGTTGAAGCCGGACGCAATTGTGAGTATCCCTGTGGACGACACAGCAACGGCAGAGGCATACCGCAAAATCGGAGCTGCCGGGATCAAGCTCATCATGATGGACAACGTGCCCTCCGGTCTGAAATACCCGACGGACTACCAGGGCATGGTGTCTTCGGACAACCAGGGCAACGGCGCAGTGTGCGCTGAGGCGCTGGCAAAGTACATCCCCCAGGGAGGCACCGTGGGCGTCCTGGACTTCGGCGTCGACTTCTTTGTGACAAAGGAACGCATGAAGGGCTTCGTGGACTGGATGAAGAAAAACCGGTCGGACATCAAGATCAAGGTTACGGAATTCCTCGATCCGGCTAACTCGGGCAAGGACGCCGGTAATTTCCTCACTGCGAACCCGGATGTCCAGGGCATGTTCACTGAGTGGGAAGTCCCAGCTGTAGGCATTGACCAAGCGCTGCGAGCCCAGGGCAAGACGGTCCCGATCACGGCAGTCAATATCGCCTCTGACGTCGCGTCCGACCTCGCTACTGGCGGGAACATTAAGGCTCTTAGCGCCCAAGTCCCCTATGACCAGGGCCTGGCCGAGGCCGATATGGCGGTCAAGGTCCTCCTGGGCGGCAGCGCGCCGAACTGGCTCGCTTTCCCGGCGGTACCGGTTCTGCAAAACAACCTCACAGACGCGTGGAAGCAGGTCTATCACCAAGATCCGCCCAGCCAACTGACTGAGGCGTGCAAATCCACCGATGGCTGCTCGTAAGTCCCACCAACAACCCCCGAAATATCGCAGGAACAAGGAGATCTAGATTATGGAAATTATTCAGGACCACAACGGAGTACCAGCCAAGCACGGGCGGGCTTTCGTCAACGGAGTCAGGCTGCACTACTCCATCGCAGGTGAAGGTGAACCCCTGTTCCTCCTGCACGGTGTGCCGAAGACTTCCTACCACTGGCGCCGGGTGATCCCGCTGCTGACTCCGTACTACACCGTCATCGCCCCCGACCTCCGAGGCTTGGGCGACTCCGAACACCCCCAAGGCGGCTTCGACATGAAGAACATGGCCGAGGACATAGCCCAACTGGCCACGCACCTGGGCTATGAGACTTTCTACCTCGTTGGAGAAGACTGGGGAGCCTCCACCGCCTACCAGGTCGCGGCGCAGTACCCCGAGCGGGTAAAAAAACTCGTCTACCAAGAGATGATCCTCCCCGGTTTCGGACTCGAAGACTACTCCTTCCTGACGAAGGAGAACGTCAGTACCTACGTCTGGCTCTGGCACATCAACTTCTACAGCGTGCCGGACTTTCCGGAACTGCTGATTACGGGCAAGGAGCGGGAGTACTTCAACTACTTCATCAAGCACGAGACGCACAACCCCCAGGCGATCACCCCCGACGCTCTGGACGAGTACGTCCGCTGCTACTCCTCGCCGGGCGGGTTGCGGAGTATGTTCGCCATTTACCGGGCCACGCTCGAGGATGCGGACCAAAACCGCGAGGCTGCAAAAACTAAACTCACTATGCCCGTCCTGGCTGTGGGAAGTGAGTTCTTCATCGGCGCGGACAACGAGCGGCAGATGCGCGAAGTTGCCGATGACGTCAGGGGCGTCATCCTTCCTTGGGGCCATCAGTTGGCAGAAGAGGATCCAGAGGCTCTCGCAGAGGCCTACCTGCAGTTCTTCAAGGAATAACAGCACATCAGGATGCGCGGGACGACCACCGTCAGTCCCGCGCATCCCGAGATCGAGAACCGGGATCACGGCGAACCCGGAAAGCTCATTCCCCTAAACCCCATTTCATTTGCCTCAGGTTGAAGTCCGCCCGCCGGCTTCCCTGGTCATCAGAAGGACCACTGTCATGACATGCAGAAAGACACTTTCCGCTGGGGCCGGCCTGCTTGCCGCGATCGCCCTCGCCCTGTCCGGATGTTCCAGCGACGCCGGCAGTAGCGGAACATCCTCCGGCGCCGCCGTCGTAGACGCTTCCTCGATCTCCCCCACCGGAATCGTCGGCCTCGGCAAGAACGGGGAACAACCCGCCCTTGCGGACGCCCTTAAACTCAGCGACGAAGACAAGAAAAAAGTGGCCGAGGGTAAATTCTCCGTCGGTATCTCTATGAACACCATGGACATCGATTGGTCTCGCTTGACAATCCAAGGCATTCAAAAAACTCTCGGCGATCTCGGCGTTCAAGTTATCGGCGTAACGGATGCGAAGTTCAAGGTTCAGCAGCAGATCGCAGACCTCGAAAACCTGATCACCAAGAAGCCGGACCTGATCATCAGTATCCCCACTGATGATGTTGCTACCGCCCAGACCTACAAAAAGGTGGCGGCCGCCGGCATCAAGCTCGTCTTCATCCACATGCCCGCTTCCGGGCTCTCTTACCCCTCCGACTACCAGGCAGTGATAGCTCCGGACAATCAGGGCAACGGCCAAATTGCCGCTGCGGGACTGTCCAAGTTCATCCCACAAAACGGGACTGCAGGGATCGTTGATTTCGCTGTCGACTTTTACACCACCAACCAGCGCACCAAACGGGTTAAGGAGTGGTTCAAGGAGAACCGTCCTGACGTGAAGATCAAGGAAGTCGGCTTCACAGATACGAATGCCGTCGGGCCTGCCGCAGCCAACTTTATGACGGCAAACCCTGATGTCAACGGGCTATTTGTCATTTGGGATTCGCCGGCTATGCAGTCCGTCGCGGCCCTTCGGAACGCCGGAGTTAACGTCCCGATCACGACGATTGACCTCGGCACGGAAGTCGCAGTCGAAATGGCCAGCGGCGGCTACATCAAGGCCATAGGTGCTCAGGAGCCGTACAACCAAGGAGTCGCGGAGGCCATGGCAGCCGCACACGCCCTGATTGGCAACAAAGTTCCGGCGTGGGTTGCTCTTCCGGCCGTCGCCGTGACTCCGGGGAACCTCCTGGCGAAGTACGAGGAAATCTTCCATTCGGCGCCGCCACAGGAAGTCCTCGACGCATGCAAGTCCTCCGGGCTCTGCGGGGGCAAGTGACATGGTCAGCATCAGCAAGCCGACAGCAACACAAAACAAACACATCAAAGCCGCGACGGACGCCGGCCATGCCGGGGAGGTCAACAGGGAGCCGCTGCTTCAGGCCCGTGCTGTCAGCAAGGCTTTCAGCGGAGTGTATGCGCTGAAGGACGTCGATTTCGATCTGCGCCCCGGCGAGGTTCACGCGTTGCTTGGCCCCAACGGCGCCGGGAAGTCCACGTTGATCAAGATCCTCGACGGCGTCCAGCCACAGGATGAAGGAAATGTCGAGGTTGACGGCCGCGAACGCGTCCAATCGGACATCGCAACGGTCTTCCAGGAGCTCAGTCTGGTCCCATCCCTCTCGGTCGCCCAGAATATCTTCCTCGGCAATGAGCTGCGCAACGCCTTGGGTATGGTGCACAAAAAGAAGATGAATGTCGTGGCCAAGAAACTCATCGACTCGCTGGGTCTGCATTTGCCGCCCGACGAATTGGTTGAGAACCTCTCGGTCGCCTCCCGGCAGCTTGTCGAGATCGCGAAGGCCATACATCGAAATGCCCGGGTCCTGGTGCTAGATGAGCCGACTTCGACGCTGACCAAAGCAGACCAGCTGCTGCTGTTCAACAGCATCCGCGACATCCAAAAGTCAGGAGTGGGCATCATCTACGTCACCCACCGCCTCACCGAGGTCTTCGAACTGGCCGACCGGGTGACGATCATCCGAGACGGCAGGAAGGTGCTGACCGCCGACGTAGCCGATTTGGAGATGAATTCTCTGGTCCGCGAGATCACGGGCGCTGAGCCCCAAGAGCCAGGACCTCCGAAGGAGGCGTTTGACCGGTTCGCGCACCCCGAGCTGCTGCCCGACTCCATCGGCGGACCGAAACTCCAGATAACCGGGCTCGCAGGGGACCGCTTCTCCGAGATCAGCCTGAACGCTGTGGCTGGGAGGATTGTCGGCATCGCCGGTCTGATCGGTACAGGCCGGACAGAATTGCTGGAAACCATCGGCGGCATGCGCCGCAGCACCGCCGGGGAAATCAGGCTCAACGGTCGGACAATCAATTTCAAGCACCCGTGGGAGGCGCTTAACGCAGGAGTCGCACTCGTTCCCGAGGACCGGCATCGTTCGGGCCTCGTAATGCAGCACTCAATCCAGCGGAACCTCGCCCTGGCTCACTACAAGTCGCTGCGCAAGGGCGGTCTCATTGATAACCGGGCAGCACGGTCGCTGATCAGCGGCCTCGTGGAGACGCTGCAGGTCAAGACGAACTCGATCGAAAGCCCCGTCCAGACATTGTCCGGCGGCAACCAGCAAAAAGTCGTCTTCGCCAAATGGCTTCAGCCGGGCATGCATCTCCTGCTCCTCGACGAACCGACGCAGGGTGTGGATGTCCGCGCCCGGCAGGAGATCTACCGGGTCATCCGCCGGTTCGCGGAAGAGGGAGCGGCAATCATCGTCGCCTCCTCCGACTTCGTCGAGCTCCAGGAGCTGTGCGACGAAATCTGTTTCATGACCTCCACTTCCATGACTGAGCCGGAGAAGGTCACATCGGACATGACAGATCAGTACATTTATTCAAGACTCAATGAAAGGGTTCGTGAGAGCCATGAGCGCGATCACCAACAGCATTAGCCTGACCAGGCCGCAATGGGGGAACCGCACCCCACTGGACTTTATCCGCGAATACTTCGTATATATCGCGCTGGTGGGCCTGGTGCTTTTCTTCTCCATTGCGTCGCCCGTCTTCTTCAGCGTGCAGAACTTTGCCAACGTGGGCCGGCAAACCGCGATCGTGTCCATCATCGCCGTCGGAGTCACGCTCGTCATTGTCAACGCCCACATCGATCTCTCCGTCGGCAGCGTATTCGCACTCTCCGGAATGGCTTCCGCACTGGCACTCCAGCACACTTCGAACTTCTGGGTGCTCGGAGCTCTGGCTGCCATTTCCGTGGGTGTCATCTTCGGATTCGTCAACGGATTCCTCACGGTAAAACTGGGAATCCCAAGCTTCCTCGTAACCCTCGGAATGCTGGGCGTCGCCCGCGGCATCGCACTGCTCATAACGGACACCCGGCCGGTGATCATCGCCAACCGTCCCTACTTCAGCATCTTTGGTGACAGCAGCATCCTCGGCATTCCCATCGCCGTTGTCTGGACCATCGTGATCGTGGGGCTCGGCTTCCTGCTCCTGCACAAGAGCGTCTTTGGGCTCCGCGTCTTCGCCACCGGCGGCAATCCCCAGGCAGCACGCTTCACGGGCGTCAAAACCCACCGCACCGTAATTCTGTCGTTCGTCATCACTGGCGCCCTCGTCGGTGTGGCCTCGCTCCTGTTCACGGGCATCGCCCACGCCGCCCGGCCGGACGTTGGGGTCGGCCTGGAACTGGACGTCATCGCCGCGGTCATCCTCGGCGGTGTCAGCCTCTTCGGCGGCCGGGGAACGATCATCGGGGCCCTTGCCGGATCCCTGATCATCGGCATGATGAACAATGGCCTGGTCCTCATGGGGGTCGATTCCTCAGTGCAGCAAATCATCAAGGGTGCCATCATCATCGCCGCTGTGTCCCTCAGTAAGAAATAGCAGAACTCGCAAAGGAGCGATTGAAATGTCAGCAACTGAAACACCGAACAATGGATTCTTCCGGGTCGCCCGGAACAGCGACGGAGCATGGAGTTTCGTCGACCCCAAGGGCAAACCCTTCATCTCCCTTGCCCTCAACCACATAGACGACACAGACCTGCGCTACCCGCACAACGTGGAAATCTTCGAGCGCAAATATGGCTCCCGTGAATCCTGGACGAAAGGGGTGGTCCGCGACCTCCAGGACCTGAACTTCAACACAATCGGCTGGACGTCCCAATACATCAGCGGCGGCTGGGGTGAGGCGCTGGACTGGTTCGGGGACCCCGTTGACCTCGGCCATTCACTACCCTGGCCCGATCAACACTTGCTGGACGCCGCGATGCCGTACGTCGTGCAGATCCGCGTGCAGGAAATCGAGGACTGGAACGGCCACCCCGCCTTCCGGGACGTCTTCGGGGAAGACTTTCAGAAGTACGCTGACTGGATCGCCCGACGCATGGTCTCGGACCACAAAAACAGCCCTAATCTGATCGGCTACTTTCTCGTGGACATCCCCGCCTGGCTTCCCCACGCCGCCGGCAGGTTCTGGCCCGGATTCGAAGGGCTCAGCCAGGAAGAGCACGACAAGAAGCTGTTCGACGTGGCAACGCAATACTACAAGACCATCACCGAGGCCATCCGCCGCTACGACCCCAACCACCTGATCCTCGGCGACCGCTACAACGGCAACAAAGGCATCCCGGAAGCGGCCCTGCGCGCGATGGTCCCCTTCGTGGACGTCCTCTCCGTCCAGTACTTCACCGGCAAATCAGACGAGGAGTACAAGACTATGATCGATGACCTTCGCCGCTGGCACGAACTGACCGGCAAGCCCGTTGTCATCGCCGACATCGGCAACTGGGTACCCACGGACATGAACCCGCACCGGACCAGTGACATGAACACTCACGCCGAACGCGGCGCGGACTACGCAAACGGACTCGCGAAGGTGATGGCAGAGCCCTGGATCATCGGCTGGCACTGGTGCGGTTATATCGAAAACCTCGGCCGGGGGTGGGGAATCAAGGACCCACAGGACGAGTTCTACTCCGACATGACTGACCAGATCCGGGAAGCCAACGCCAAAGCCCAGGCTACCGCCGAACAACGCAGGTAACACCGTACCCGACCTGATCAGGCCCGCCGAAGGTACAAAGAGCTACCCGGCGGGCCTGAGCCTAACGGACAGCATTCACGTCCGGATCAGCATGCCACCCCTGCACCGGACCCGCCTGCGGCCAATACACCCTTGGCCCATCGCTCGCGCACAAGGGGCGGTTGCCGGAGCTCGCAGCGAAGCGGCCAAGTCACTTTGTAAACGTTCACAGCACCACCAATCCTCTGCTTGAAAGGCAGCATCATGAAACTCGGATACTGCACCATCACCTGGGGCGGCGTCGTCGGCCATCCGGCTGGTGTAACCAGCGTCAAGGACCTCTTCTATCTCACCCACGGCTCAATGGACGGCGCCGTTAAGGACATTGCCGCAGCGGGTTATCACGGAGTGGAAATGTTTGACGGCAACCTCGCCGAATATGAGGACAAACCGGAACAGCTCCGCGGCATCCTGGAGAAAGCCGGAGTCTCCCTTGTCAGTGTCTACACCGGAGCTAACTTCATCTACGCCGATATCCTCCCGGACGAGTTGCACCGCATACAGCGCGCCGCCGACCTCGCAGCCACCTTTGGAGCCGAGCGCCTCGTGGTTGGCGGAGGTGCCCGTCGCGCCGCCGGCACCACAGAGGAGGACTATCAGCGACTTGGGGACGCCTTGGACAGGGTCACCGATATAGCCGAGGCCGCGGGATTAAGCGCCAGCTACCACCCGCACCTGGGCACCATCGTGGAGAGCCCGGACGAGTTGGAGCGCCTTATGCCCCTCACCAGGATCGGCTTCTGCCCGGACACAGCGCACCTTGCCGCAGGCGGGGCGGACCCAGCCGCAACCATACGGAAGTACCGGGAACGAATCCATCACGTCCACCTCAAGGACTTGGACAAGGAAACCTTCTCCTTCCTTCCCCTTGGGCAGGGCGAGCTGAACTTTCCCGACATCATCCAGGCCATCAAAGAGAGCGGCTACGACAGCTGGCTCATGGTGGAGCTCGACGAGTACGGCGGCGACCCCAGGGCAGCCGCCGAGATCAGCCGCAAGTACCTCGAAGAACTCCTCCACTAACCCACCAACTCCTCCCCGAAAGGAACACGATCGTGAAGAATCTCAATGTCGGCCTCATCGGAGGCGGCTTTATGGGCAAGGCCCACTCTCTGGCCTATTCGGCCATGCCTATGTTCTTCTGGCCCGCCCCCGCCATGCCCGTCCGCCACACCATCGCCGAAGCCAACGACCAGCTCGCCGCCGAGGCCGCTCGCCGATTTGGCTTCCAGAACTCCACCGCCGACTGGCGCCAGATCATCGATGACCCCGACATTGACGTCGTCGACATCGCCACACCAAACCACCTCCACGCCGAGATTGCCATCGCCGCCGCACAGGCCGGCAAACACATCATCTGCGAAAAACCCCTCGCCCGCACAGTCGAGGAAGCCAAGGCCATGTACGACGCGGTTAAGGATGCTGGCAACGTGCACATGGTGGCCTTCAACTACCGCCGTACTCCCGCCGTCGCACTGGCAAAGAAGTACATCGAGGAAGGCGCTATCGGTCGCATTCTCAATTTCCGCGGCACCTACCTCCAGGATTGGAGTGCCGACCCCAACTCTCCGTTGTCCTGGCGCTTCCAGAAAAATATCGCCGGCTCCGGAGCCCTCGGCGACATCGCGACCCACGTCGTGGACATGGCACGCTACCTCGTCGGCGAATTTTCCTCAGTCAACTCGATCCTCTCCACCTGGATTCCTGACCGGCCACTGCAGACGGGGGGCGCGGACGCCCTCGGGAACGTCCGCGGCGGCGAAGGCCCACGCGGGGAGGTCGACGTTGACGATGAAGTCATGACTATGATCCGCTTCACGAACGGCGCTGTCGGATCGATTGAGGCCACTCGCAACGCCTACGGCCGAAACAACTTCATCACTTTCGAAATCCACGGTAGCGAAGGCAGCATTGTCTTCAACTACGAACGACGTGACGAACTTCAGGTGTGCTTTGCCTCCGACAAGAATGACCGGCGCGGATTCCGGACCGTCTACACCGGCCCCGCCCACCCCTACGGCGACGGGCTCTGGCCGATCCCTGCGCTGGGTATCGGCTACGGCGAAACAAAGATCATTGAGGCTCACGACTTCTTCAAAGCCATCGCCGACGGCGGCAGCGTCAGCCCGAACTTCGCTGACGGCTATCAGGCGGCGCTCATTGATCATGCGATCGTGACCTCCGCTGACAAAGGCGCCTGGGTAGACGTACCAGCAGTCGCGGGACTGGCCACAACCGCCAGCTAGGAAGCCGGGAGACGGAGGAAGTTCCAGCTTGCTCCGCCTCCCGCCCGCCCGGGTACGGATCCTGCTGGCAATCCCACTCCAACACATCAACGCTGGCCAACTTCACCACGGAATGCCAAAACACCCGGACGCAGGAATGCACCCGCTCACCTTGCGTAAATCTCTAGCATGCAACGTCGCTACATACCCACGCAGACGCTCACACCCGCTCTTCCGCCATGGCTCGAGAAAGAACAAGAATGATCCCCTCCACGACCCCTCCGCCCAAACTCTTAGGGGTGGCGATGATCGGTTACGCCTTCATGGGCAAGGCCCACTCCAACGCCTGGCGGAATGTGGCCAGTTTCTTCGACGTCCCGGCCTTCGAGCAGAAGGTCCTGGTTGGCCGGGACGCCGGCGCGGTGGCTGAGGCCGCGGCGAAGTACGGCTGGGCCGAGTCAGGCACGGACTGGCGCACGGTGGTCACCCGGGATGACATCGACATCGTGGACATCTGCGCCCCCGGCTGGATGCACGCCCAAATCGCCATCGCCGCTCTGGAGGCCGGCAAGCACGTCCTCGTCGAAAAACCCCTGGCCAACACCCTGGTCGAGGCCGAACTCATGACCGCCGCCGCAGCCAAAGCCCGCGCCAAGGGAGTGCAGTCCATGATCGGTTTCAACTACCGCCGCGTCCCAGCCCTGGCCCTGGCGAAGGAACTGATCGCCGAAGGCCGCCTGGGCACCATCCGGCACGTCCGCGCCGCGTACCTGCAGGACTGGCTCGCCGACGCCCAGGCCCCCATGACCTGGCGGCTCAGGAAGGAAACCGCTGGGTCCGGCGCGCTCGGAGACATCGCCTCCCACGCCATCGACCAGATCCAGTACCTCACCGGTCAAACCGTGCTGGAGACCTCAGGGGCGCTGAAGACCTTCGTCAGCCAGCGCCCGGGCCAGAACAGCCTCGAGAACGTAACAGTCGACGACGCCGCCTGGGCAACATTCTGGCTTACCGGCGACGTTGGCGCCTCGGTCGAAGCATCCCGTGTCGCGACCGGCCAGAAGAACTGCCTCCAGATCGAAATCTACGGAACAAATGGCTCCTTAAGTTTCAATCTCGAGAATCTGAATGAACTTCAATTCCTCGACGCCACCCTTCCGGTCCGTGAACAGGGCTTCCGCAGGATCCTGGTCAACGAACCCGAGCACCCCTACCTCGACGCGTGGTGGCCGCAGGGGCACATCATCGGGTGGGAACACACCTTCACCCACCAGATCCGCGACTTCCTGACCGCCATCAACAGCGGTAAAGCACCCTCGCCGTCGTTCGAAGAAGGACTTCAGGTTCAGCGCATCCTGTCCGCTGTCGAAGAATCAGCCAACAACAAGAGCACTGTGACGACCGTGAACCTCGGAGCGTTCGCCACTGAAGGAGCCTGAGCATGCCCCGCCCGTTTACCCTGTTCACCGGCCAGTGGGCCGACCTGCCCTTCGAAGAAGTCGCCCGCCTCGCCTCCGGCTGGGGCTACGACGGACTGGAAATCGCGGTCTCCGGGGACCACCTGGACGCCTGGCGCTGGGACGAACCCGGCTACATCGACTCCAAACTCGAGATCCTGGACAAGTACAACCTCAAGGTCTGGGCCATCTCCAACCACCTCAAAGGCCAGGCCGTCTGCGATGACCCCATCGACTTCCGGCACCAGGGAATCGTCGGATCCAAAGTCTGGGGCGACGGCGACCCCGAAGGCGTCCGCACCCGCGCCGCCGAGGAAATGAAACACACCGCCAGGCTCGCCAAAGCACTCGGCGTGGACACCGTCGTCGGGTTCACCGGCTCCGCCATCTGGCAATACGTCGCCATGTTCCCGCCCGTCCCGGCAAAAGTCATCGACGCCGGCTACCAGGACTTCGCCGACCGCTGGAACCCCATCCTGGACGTCTTCGACGAACAAGGCGTCCGCTTCGCCCACGAAGTCCACCCCTCCGAAATCGCCTACGACTACTGGACCACCGTCCGCACCCTCGAAGCCATAGGCCACCGCGAAGCGTTCGGCCTGAACTGGGACCCCTCCCACATGATGTGGCAGGGCATCGACCCCGTCTCCTTCATCTGGGACTTCAAGGACCGGATCTACCACGTGGACTGCAAGGACACCAAGATCCGCCAAACCGGACGCAACACCGTCATGGGCTCCCACCTGCCCTGGGGCGACCCCCGCCGCGGCTGGGACTTCGTCTCCGCCGGACGCGGCGACGTCCCCTGGGAAGCCTCCTTCCGCGCCCTGACCGCCATCGGCTACACCGGCCCCATCAGCATCGAATGGGAAGACGCCGGCATGGACCGCCTCCACGGCGCCCCCGAAGCCCTCACAGCACTCAAGAAATACGACTTCCCCGCCTCCCAAACCAGCTTCGACGCCGCCTTCAGCAGCAACGACTGAGCTTCCCGCCATGCACAGCCTCCGCCCTGGCCAGAAATGCGAGGTTTGGATCGCTTCGCCCAACGGCCAGCGGGAGCGCGCCTACTCCACGGGGATGTGCTCGTAGAGGCACCCAACTGGACGCTCGACAGCCCGGGCGCTGGTGGTGGCTTGACTCAGGAAGCTAGCTCTACCCGGAAGGCGTTTATGATCAATATCAAACTGATCACGCCCCCTCTGCAGTTCGGTAGAGCCTGCGCTTGCTCAAAGATTCTTCGTCAGCTCTCGGCACCTTGCGTGCCCGGACCTATTAGATCCGGGCGAAGACGGTCCTGGAGGTGGATTATTCCTTCTGGTACATCCAAACCTGACGTCACGCAGATGCTGAGGGAGACTCGGAATAAGACCATATTCATCAGTGGACATGAGAAATCTGAGCGTCCGAAGCTGTACCTGGGCAGAGGGCCGGAACGGAAGCTCACCATACTGGCATTGAGGCAGCATCAGCAAGATGTCCGGCACCTGCTGCGAGTGTTATCGCCGTACCAGGTGCTGTGAGATCAACTCACCCGAGGTTTTGAGACACCAGTACTAGCCGTGGATGAACAATTCCCACCGGCCAGAAAACCATTCCTTGAAGCGTCTCGTGCCACCGCAAGGCACCCCACGAAAAAAGTCAGACATAAGTGTGGACACTGTCCACACCTTGTTTGGCAGGACTAACGGGAACTCGCGGCTCTCACAGGCACGGTCAAGATCGCCCCGCAGAGGCGCTCCGTTGCCAGATCTCGGAAGTCATGTCGTACCTACTCCCCCGGCACATGCATAGGTGTAAGCCACCAACGGCCCACCGAACAAAACCGGAACGAGGAACCACAAGACCCAGTCACAGCAGGCGGAAGGCTCACCTAGCCAGGAACTTGAACCCGTCACCCCACACACCTGAACAGGCTCCGAGGCAGCCAGGCCACAGCCCGCCAACCAACCGTCAGAGCGACGCGACCACAAGCTTTGTCAACACATAAAAGCAAAATCGCTTCTGACGAGGGGATATGCTGTGCCCGAGGTGGGACTCGAACTACATTCCCGCCCTTGCAAACAGTGGCGTCCCGCAAAACATACGGAATCTGGGACAGTCCGGCACCAGTTCGACCCGGTCCGAAGCGAAAAGTGTGTACAGCGTACACACCCTAAATTGGCAACGTCACGGCTTTGCGGCCAGCAGCCCAACGCACGGCGCACAGGTTCCGGCTGCAGACAAAATGCGCGTCCGAGATTCGGCATCATCGCCCGATGGCGGGCAACAGCTTTTGTCTTCGATTTTTTCGCGCTGATCACTCACTGGCGTCCCCACCGCCGCGTTGCACATCGAGGACGGAGAAAACGGCCAAGACGTCCTGTTGGCCGACGCGGACTGGCTAAACCAACGGCTAATCGAAGTTATCGCTGACCTAGTGATAGGAATGCTTAGCGAAAAACACGCGCTTCGTAGCGAGGACAACGACCGAGGTATGGCATTCTCCGACATCTCCTACCTTGCACTCATCCGGGTAGGCCAAGCAGCCAAGTATGTAGAGCCGGCCTTGTCGTACATTCCGGAAGAATATCGGCCTACCCCTATCGATACCCGGCCTCCAGCCACCGGCGGAGCCTAGCATCGCCGACAAACTCCGGCCGGATGGGTCAAAATGAAGGCTCGACAAGAAAGCCCTCTTCTTGAACGCGGTCAGGTTCTGAGAGCACACGTTGAAGGATCAGCTCCTGCTCGTTGAGGTTCCGGATATCCCTACTTACGCCTTTGCCCCGACCTGATGGTCTTGATAGCGCGTCGACCGACCCTGCCGGCCGTTCCTGCTCGGCCAAGCCCGCACCACCCGGGCTATTCAAAGTTCCCCGGAGCACCGTGCACCGGGTCCGAAGAACGCCAGGTGGCCTTAGCGAGCCTTTGAACTTCGCGAACTCCTGACAGAACAGCACGAGCTCGCCGTCCGCGTTGGCATAAGCGGGGCTGTCGTAGAGCGGGACCGCGCCGGCTTTTGTTGACTCGGGGTCTTAGGCCGCTACGAACCCGTTGGCGTGAGTTTTCCCAGCCGTCTTTGCCTTCGCTGGCGGTGGTACTGCTATCGAACAAGACCTGCTAGCGAACAGTCTCCCAGTCAGAATCAGTAAATGGCTCAAAGCCTGGGCGGACGAATCCGTCCAAACGAGCCAAAAGACGGAAGTGGTAGCCCACCGCGGGACCGTTGGCCTGTTCGGCCGATACGCGATGTCCTCGGGGGTCAGCCAGAATGCTCTGCACAAAGCTTGCCAACGGGTCCGGAACGAACCCGAGAATTAGTCCCTCACAATCTTCGACCTGGACCGCCAAGGAATTAACCGGGTTAGCTTCGTCCGGACTTAGGCGCAATTCCTCACCTGGCTGAAGCTGACTGATACGCCGCTGCGCGACTTCTGAAATGTACCGAACGCCATGGACCAGAAACAGTTGGGAAAAAGACCCATCAGCCGACACCTCCGGCATAGGTACCAGCTCGATCGTGTCTCCAACGCGACGGCCACCTGTTCGATTCAGCACTTCGAACGGTGCGGCGTCAGCTGAAAGCCCCAACGCTCTCAACGCCTCTGGTCGGTCTGGACGCCGAGACGAAATCACACGTTCGGCAAATATCGGAAACAGCTGGGGTGAGCGGTAGGCATGCGCCGCATTGCTCAGTCCTGGGAGAGGCGAAAACCAGTTAGATTCGACAGATTTTTTGATGTACTCGAAGCTGTATTCGTTCTTTTCAAAGGACAGAAACCCAAGCGGACGGTATAACTCACCGTCGCTGGATTTCCGCGTCACAAGCAGACGATGTGGCCTGATGCCAGAAGACTGCCGCGCGGGCCTATTTAGAATGCTGGTAGCCATCGCACAACCTCTTTCTGTTGGCCGTCAGTAGTTCATCGGTAAATCTACGCGCCCCCTCTGACATCGAGGGTACGCCGTCTAGTACTGCCACCCAGTCAGACCGCTGAAGGCTCTGGATGCGATCCACCCATTCGCGTGCTTGGTTTGATGCAAGTTCAATACCCTCTAAGGCTACGTCCAACAACGTGAACTTCTTGCCATTCTCAAACCTGTGAGCCTTCGCGCGCGCTGCCCATGCTTCAACGCCGTCACTCCATATTTTCGGCAAATCCTCCTCGTTTAGGCCCGAGGCCAGTGAGCTGCCGTGATCGTACGACTTCGCGAGACGTCGTTCTCCCCCTCGATCCAGCAGACCCCAGTTCAGGGCGTGACGATCCGTGTTTGCTATCCACGCGTCGAAAAGCAGGTACCCCACGAACACGTCAAACGCGGCCCATTCCGCCACATCGGTCCCCGGCGGCCCGAATGCCCCCGACAGCAACTTAGAGATGTTGGCAAGGTTGCGGCCGATTCTGTTCCGCGGTCGGGGCTCAGGATCAGTGTCGCAGTTGAGGTAACCCGGAAATTCCGAAAGGTAGGTGTTCCCAGGCTGTAGATCCCAACCGTCAGGGATCACGTTTCCCGAAATGATCCCCTCGCCCCGGCTCCGAACGGCCACTTCAACTCGGGCCGCGGGAAGGGCTAATAGCTTCGAAAGCTCGGAGGCAATTTTCTCCACTTGGTCATCTCGGCGTCGATACGACCCGCCTGGTTTACCACCAGGGAGGGTTATCGGTCCGTACTTGGCTGGCTTGAACAGCCACCAGTCTGAGCGACGAGACTGAGGCGCTGTTGAAGGTTCGGCTATCCAGGCCTTGTCATCATCGCCGCCGGGCTCCTCTGCCATGATGGGCCAAGCTGTAACGTCGAAAATTTCAAACTGACTCATCGCCGCTGGGCGCTCCGTGACGAACGCGAGTCTGCTGCGCCGGCCCAGGTGATTAACATGCTGAAACTGTATCCCGTGAGCAAGGGCGTGACCCGGTGTTGGCCTGAGCGACATCCTGGGTTGTTGTCTCAACATCTTTACGTCTTAAATCCAGCATAGGCTTACGGGAGCACTACAGACCTTGTAACGAGAGGCATCATGTTGCAGGTCCCGTGGCAGTCCTAGTGCGCACTGTCGTATTCACACGACAATGCCGTATATGGATATTAGACGGTACGCAAGCGCCATTCACGTGGCACAATGCGACTCCCAGGACACAGGCAGTATTGCGAAAGCCTTTAGAACGCGACTTTCAAAGGCTTAGCTCTGAGCATGTCTCGGTTCCTATGAACGTAACTCCTTCTGAAGCCGGATCGCCGGAAGCGGGGACGCTGTTGACTTGCGAAATTGCGATCGAGCTGCATGACATGCCAGCGACACGTTAGAGTTCTGTTGAAGGATCAACACGTGCTACTGCAACAATGTCACTCATTGATTCGATTGACTGTGGGCTGAGTACCGGGTGTGGGGGTAACGGTGGGGTTTTACGTTCGGAAGAGCCTGAAAGCAGGCCCGTTCAGATTTAACCTGAGTAAGTCCGGACTTGGCGTAAGCGCCGGGCTTCCCGGTTTTCGGGTTGGTTCCGGTCCTCGAGGCAACTATGTACGTATGGGGTCGGGCGGTGTTTACTATCAGGCTTCAGTTGCTGGAGGCAAGCAGTCTCCTCAGAGTCCGGGTATCCTCTCAACTCCTGTTCCAACGTCGTCCGATGTGGTCTTTGAGGACCAGCGCGGCGCCAGCGTTCAGGCCCTTGCCCCCACTTCCTCCGGTGACCTTGTGCAGCAACTCAATGAGGCCGGAAGCCGTAAACCCCTGACTCGCTGGATTGTCATCGCAGTCGTGTTGCTGGGCTTGATCACAATGCCTTTTGGCCTCGTTGTTTGGCTGCTCGGCATTCCCGCCATCTGGTGGGTTGTTCAGCGGGACCGCGCCAGGCGGTCCGTAGTCATCTTCTACGACGTCAACGACGGGCACGCCCACCAGTTTCAAGCGCTCGTTGACGCCGGAAGTCTACTGGGACAAGCTCAGAAGATCTGGCGAATTAACGAGGCCGGGACCCTGCAGTCCGGCCACCAACAAAAGGTCAACGCAGGCGCTTCATCCTTGGTTGGACGTTCCATCGCTGGATTCAGCACGAACGGCCCACGGGAGCTCGTGACGAACATCGCCGTACCGGGCGTAACTGCCGATAAGACTGCAATGTACTTCCTGCCGGACCGCGTCCTCCTCTCGCATAACGGCGCATTCGCGGATGTCACGTACGACTCGCTGCGGACTCGTCAGCGCTCGACTAACTTCATCGAATCCCCCGGCGCCACTCCTTCTGATGCCGTCCAGGTTGGATCGACATGGCAGTACGTCAACAAAAACGGCGGTCCGGACCGGCGCTTTAAGAACAACCCACTGTTACCCATCATGAAGTACACGGAAGTGGAGATCGACAACGCGAACGGCTTCAGATGGGTACTCCAGGTATCCAGCGCGGATGCAGCATTTCGCTTCGCCAGCGAACTGGAATCAGCTGCGGTCAATGAAATTCCCAACCCCAGCCAAGCCCTGGTCGCTCCACCCACTTCACCTCAGCATGACTTCACGCCCGCACCGGCTGTACACGCACTCAACCCCGCAGCTCCGGTTCAACCCGAGCCAGCTAAACACCCAACGCCCGCCGTCACGCCTGCAGTTGCGGCCAAGCGGAAGGCACGTTGGTACGGGCCGGAAGAGTCACTGGATCTCGGCAACGGCGTCCGCATTCCAGGCATGGTCTACGCCGGTCAGGAACTCACGTCCCCGCGAGGTGGCACGGAGCCGTCCCTGATCAACCCAACGCTTCGGGTCGACTCCCGCACCCCGGACTGGGCAGGCCAATGCCTGAACTACTGGCCATCCTATGCCGACATCACGCCGGCGGGGCGAGCCGCCTACCTCTCTTGGTTGGCCCAAGGCCGCCGACTTTCAAATACACCGATCGGTTACGTTTTTCTGTTCATGTATGGGCTTGAACGCCGCGTCCTCGTGGACATAGCCCAGCAACCGGACTTGGCTTCGGAACTGAGCGGAATCAAAGGGGAGATGTCGGCGCTGCTCGAGGTGTACGAGGACTCAAGTGGTTCCTTCCGATCCTACGCATCCCGCTTTGTCGACGTCATCGACTTCATGATGCTGCAGGCTGAGGACGAATCCGCCAAGGTCCCGGCCTTGAGCGAATCACGGTGGGACGTACCCTTAGCTCTCCGAGTACACCTTGGCTCCTTCGCCGCCGACGGCAAGGCCATTCCCGCCGACTGGGCGATGGCATGGGGATGGTTCCACCCTGACGTCGCTGTCCGCACACCGGCGACCCGCTGCACTGAAGAGTTTTCACAGCTATTCCGACTCCGCTATCATCAGCGTTTCGGCGAGGGATTCACCGTCCGACCTGGCGCATCGAAAGTTCAGCTCAGTTACACGACCGCCAATTCCCAGATCGGCGCTGCCACCATGACCATGGGTGAAATCGCCGACGTCTTCAACCAGCGTGCACCTCAAAAGAAGCTCGCAGCCTTGTTCGACGACATCACCTCAGAACTGGACCCATACAGCCGCTGGCTCGGCCGCAACAGCGACAAAGCAGGAACCCTGACAGCAGCAGCGCTTCTGCCACGCGACCTACTCGTCGACGCAGAAGGTCCGGTAGGTGAGTTCCGTACCTGGGTGAAGCTAAGGCTCGAAGAACACCGAAGCGTGGTGTTGACCGGTCAGGAACTCTTCGAACACTGGTCCCCCAGCAACGGGGAGAAGCTCTCCAAGCCCGAAGCCGTCAATCTGGCGACACTTCTCGACGGCTTCGGCATAGGTCTCGAACCCGACGTACGTTTCGGCGGCACTGCTATCACTCCAGAATTACCTGTCGTCCTCTTCGACACAGAGCCCGGCAGCCCTCACTCGCCAACGCCGTCATACAGCACGGCCCTGACCATGACGCACCTCGCCGCCGCCGTTATTGCGGCCGACGGAGACATCTCACCCGCCGAACTGGACCACCTGACTGCCCACATCGAATCTTCCCTGCAACTGACCTCGGCCGAACGCACTCGGCTCCACGCACATCTCCAATGGCTCGGAGCATCAGAGGTGAAGCTCACCGGCCTGACCAAACGACTCAGCACACTCACCACAACGCAGAAAGCAGCCTTGGGAGACATGCTAGTGACCGTCGCAGCCGCGGACGGACAGATCGCGCCGAGTGAAGTGAGTACCCTCCAGAAGATCTACAAACTTCTCGAGTTGGACACCGACGTCGTCACCAGCCGCCTCCACGCCGCCATGTCCGCGCCGAACGCTGCCGCAGCGGGACCAGTCACCGTTCGGCAGGCAGGAAAACCAGACCCAGGAATTCCCATCCCCGCGCCCCTACCGCTGGCAACTCAAGATACGCCGCCGGCAAGCACCTACCTCCTCGACTCATCGACGATCCAAGCAAAGATGGCCGAAACCGCGGAAGTCTCTGCCCTTCTTGGTGACATTTTCAGCGACGACGATCCGGCCTCTATCGCACCAAAGGCAAACCCGTCCGCCGTACCAAGTTCGACCGCCTCGGCGCCGACCGAGCAGCCCAGCTCAACTATCGGGGACCTGGATGCATCTCACTCCAACCTCGTCCGCGCACTTGCTGGGGTCACTCAACTCCCCTGGGCTGACTTTGAAGACCTCTCCGCGCAGCATGGTTTACTGCCGCAGGGCGCCATGGACGCCGTCAACGAAGCCGCGTTGGACGCCGCTGACGAGCCGCTGCTTGAAGGCGACGAAACCCTTACCATCAACTCGACCGCACTGCAGGAGCTTTTGGCATGACCGTCTCACCTCAGACCACCATCCGACCACGCGAACGTGACGCGCTCCTGCAATCGCTGCGCGCCGGCGTCGTTCCCAGAATGGGACAACAACACGTACAGGTAGGACGAGTTAACGAAGTCAAAGCACTCCTGTCCGATATCAACAGGATCAACGACGGCGGCTCAGGCAGCCGTTTCATCATCGGAGACTACGGCTCCGGTAAGACATTCTTCCTACATGTCGTGCGATCAATCGCTCTGCAGCAAAAGCTCGTTACCGTCCACGCGGACCTCTCCCCCGACCGCCGCCTTCACGCAACTGGCGGACAAGCCCGCAGTCTCTACGCCGAACTCATGCGCAACATGGCCACGCGGGCCAAGCCCGACGGCGGCGCCATGTCCAGCGTCGTGGAACGGTTCGTGTCGCAAGCCCTGACGGAATCCCGGGACACCGGCACACCTGTCGAGAGCATCATCCGCAAGAGCCTGTCTGAACTCTCCGAGCTCACCGGCGGCTACGACTTCGCTGAAGTCATCGCCAAATACTGGCAAGGACACGACACCGGCAACGAGCAACTCAAGTCCGATGCTGTTCGGTGGCTGCGAGGAGAATTCGCCACCCGCACCGACGCTCGAGCGGCCCTTGGCGTCCGAACCATCATTGATGACTCCAACTTCTACGACCAACTCAAGCTTCTCGCACGGTTCGTCCGTCTGGCGGGCTTCGGGGGTATCCTCGTCTGCCTCGACGAGATGGTCAACCTTTACAAGCTGGCCAACACGCAGGCTCGAAACTCCAACTACGAACAAATCCTCCGGATACTCAACGACTCCACCCAAGGCAGCGCAGCAAGCCTTGGTTTCATCTTCGGCGGAACACCCGACTTCTTGTTGGACCCCCGCCGCGGCCTCTACTCTTACTCCGCGTTGCAATCACGTCTGGAAGAAAACAGCTACGCCGTCGACGGACTCGTGGACTACTCCGGGCCCGTCCTGCGACTGGCCAGCCTGACGCCGGAAGACTTCTACGTCCTGCTGACCAAACTCCGGCACGTCCAGGCCGCCGGAGACGAATCGGCCTACCTGATCAGCAACGAAGGCATCACCCAGTACATGAACCACTGCGCTCAGCGCATCGGCGACGCATACTTCCGAACGCCCCGGAACACGATCAAAGGCTTCCTCGACCTACTCGCCGTGCTCGAACAGAACCCAGACCGCGTCTGGGAGGACCTTGTGACGGGCATCAACATCGAACGGGAGTCCAACCCGGACCTGGCTCCATTGACTCCCGCCACGGACCCTTCTTCTGCGCCCACCCGAACCCGCGACTTCCTCACCGACCCCGCAACAAGCGAAGACCGCCTCACAACGAACAACACCGATGACGAGCTCTCAGTCTTCAAGCTCTAGAGCGTCCGAAGCCCACACAGCTTTTAGTCGGCTTCATCGAAGTGTTCAGTCGTGGATTTGGGAACAGAAATGGGAGCATCTGCGCCCTGCCCAGGCCGAAGCCATCGAACCAATCCTCCGCGGAAATACGGACGTCATCATCAGTGCAGCTACCGCCTCAGGCAAAACAGAGGCGGCCTGGCTACCAATCCTGTCGTCCCTGGCGGCGGCACGAGACAAGGGAACACTGCCCAGTGGGGTGAAGGCACTCTACATCTCGCCATTGAAGGCCCTGATCAACGATCAATACGGCAGGCTCGAATCTTTGGCCGGCAGAACGGGCATGCCGATTCATCGCCGGCACGGTGATGTAAGCGACAGCGCCCGCAGAGCCCTCAAAGAATCACCCGACGGACTCCTGCTCATTACCCCGGAGTCCTTGGAAGCGATGTTTGTTATCCAAGGGAACCGCCTACCGTCCATGTTCAATGGACTGCACTACGTCGTGATCGACGAGCTGCACTCCTTCATCGGCACTGAACGCGGGGCGCAGCTGCAATCGCTCCTGCACCGGGTAGAGCTGGCAATCCGGCGACGGGTCCCGCGCATCGGGCTCTCCGCCACCCTCTCCGACCCCTCCATCGCCGCGCGCTTCCTCAGGCCAGGCAACGAAGAAAACGTCCACGTGATCGGAGGCCACAACGATGATGCCGCCGAACTCCGCATGCAGCTGCGCGCGTACATCACCAGCGGTGGCGGGGTGTCCGACGCCGAAGAACACACTGAGGTCGAACCGGACAAGCTGGCAATCGCCGACCATCTTTTCCAGAACCTGCGCGGACAGGACAACCTGGTATTCGCCAACTCGCGTGCCAGTGTCGAAACCTACGCCGACCTGCTCAAGGGCATGAGCGACCGTGCGCGGGTTGGCAACGAGTTCTTCCCCCACCATGGCAACCTATCCAAGGAATTCCGGGAAATCGTTGAGTCCCGGCTAAGGTCTGCCGAGACACCAACAACGGCAGTCTGTACCTCCACACTCGAGATGGGAATCGACATAGGCTCGGCCGACGCCATAGCGCAAATCGGCGCACCAGGCAGCGTTTCCGCGCTCCGCCAACGTCTGGGGAGGTCAGGCCGACGAGGCAAACCGGCAACTCTACGCCTATACGTCTCGGAACGACCAGTCGATCACCGGACCCCTCCGGTAGATCAACTCCGTGCCGAGCTATTCGAAACTGTCGCCACCGTCGAACTGCTTCTCGAAAAGTGGTACGAACCACCCAATACAGACGGTCTTCACCTCTCTACATTCATTCAACAGACTTTGTCCGTGATCGCCCAACACGGCGGCGCGACGGCCGCCGAAATATACAACGCCCTGTGCGAGGCGGGTCCCTTCACTCACATCGATCAAGCCATGTTCATTCAGCTACTCCGCGGACTGGGCAACAAAGACATCATCATGCAGTCATCCGATGGCATCCTCCTGGCTGGAACCAAGGGCGAACGGCTCATCAACCACTACAGCTTCTATAGCGCCTTCCACACGGCCGAGGAATACCGGCTCGTCTCCTCAGGCCGCACGCTCGGATCAATCCCCGTCGATCAACCGCTTGTAGAAGGCGGCCTCCTGATCTTCGCAGGACGCCGGTGGCGCATCCTTGACATCGACATCGCCGGCAAAGTAATCAACCTGACCAAGGCCGGAGGCGGCCGACCCCCATCTTTCTCCGGTAGCGGCATCCAAATAGCCGATGGCATACGTCAACGGATGAAACAGCTCTACGAAACTCTGGACGTACCCATCTACCTCGACGAAACGGCACGAGCGCTCTTCCAGGAGGGCCGGGCCGCATACGACAGACTTGGCCTCCGAGAGAGCCCACTCATCAGTTGGGGAGACGACACTATTCTCGTCCCCTGGGTCGGGGACAGGACCATGAACACACTCCATGTCCTTTTCAGCAGCGAAAGCTACGAGTCAACTCTCGACGGTGTAGGCATGACGCTCCGGAAGACTTCACTTGAACAAGCAGCCACCCTCCTCGAGTATCTGGCTAATCTCCCCACACCCAATCCGTCTGACATAGCCAGCAACGTCATCGTCAAAGAGCGCGACAAGCATGATGTCTACCTCGACGACCAACTACTCACGCACTCCTACGCGGCCGCAGCGCTCGACGTCGAGACAGCATGGCCACTCATCAAACATTTGGCCGAAGCAACCACCAGATTCGCGGTAGACCCGACGAACAACCGGCCGAAATTGCTCGTCACAACGAACACCGAGCCCATGATTGAACTCGCTGACGCCGGACCCTATGCCGTCATCGACGTCGAAACAACGGGGTTCTCACCACAGAGAGACCGCATTGTCGAAATTGCCATCGTGCACCTCAACGAACAAGGAATCATCCAGGACGCATGGTCAACACTTGTCGACCCCCAGCAAGCAACCGGCCCAAGCCACGTCCACGGAATCACGAATCACGACGTCCGAAACGCCCCACGGTTTGCCGACATACTCCCTCGCCTTCAGCAACAGCTAGCCGGACGAACTGTGGTGGCACACAATGCCTCTTTCGACCTCGGATTCCTAAGGACCGAGTTCCAGCGAGCGGGAGTGACGATGCCGAACTGGCCTCTCGTATGCACAATGCAACTTACAAGGAGCTATCACCCCGGCGAGAGCGCCTCCCTGGCAGACGCCTGCAAACGACTCGATATCGAAACCGGCAAAGCGCACACAGCTGCCGCCGACGCCCTCGCAGCGGCCAACCTACTCTCCTCGTACATCGGCAGAGACCCTAACGTCTCCGCTCGGCACGACCCACGCACGTCCTCTACCACCGACTTCACCGAGCATCGCCGATAACAGCGCATCTGTCCCAGGTCGACCTCACCCCAGCACTGCCCTACGGAGTCATGCACGAACCAGACCACGCGAGCAGCTTGATAAAGGACCTTCAGCTAAACCCTACAGACCTGTTGGAAGACACCCCACCAGGGCATCAGAAAGTCAGCGGACACGCGTCGGACAGGGCATGACCTTGCATTTTCTGAAGGTGACACGAGGAATTCCTAGACCCAACCCGGACACCGTGGGCTGATTCTCCGACGCACGGTGTCCGATTTTTCTAACCGGACTGCGCCGCATGGTCTCCAACGCACGCGACCATGTGAATGTCTGGCCAGTCCACCACGATTTGAAACGATCGGATATCGACATCCCGAAATTCCTGCGACCGGAGGGGACCGAATAAATCAGACATAAGTGTGTACACTGTACACACCCCCTTTGACAGGGCAAATGTGCTACGCAGCTTGCCGCGTGCCCTGAAGTGGCCTTTTCGGTAACTCCCAAACACAGCGTGGCCAGATCATGTTGTAACCATCCGCCCGGAACCATGAAGAGGTGTAGGCCAACCACGGCCCACCCGACTATACCGGAGCGAGGAAGCGCCAGAACCCAGTCACAGCAGGCGGAAGCCCCACCGGCCAGGGACTTGAACCCGCCACCCCACACACCTGAACAGGCCCCGCGGCGGCCAGGCCACAGCCCGCGACCAACCCGTCAGAGCGACGCGAAACAAGTTTTGTACACACGTCAAAGCGAATTCGCCCCTGACGAGGGAAAACGTCGTGCCCGAGGTGGGACTCGAACTGTATTCCGGGCCTTGCAAACACTCGGCTCCCGCGAGAACATGCGGCATTCGAAGAAGTCCGGCAGCTGTACGAGGCAGTACGAGACGAAATGTGTGGACATTGTCCACACCCCATTTTCAGGGGGTCAAGGGCTACCGGGGCACCAGATGCCCAGAAATCTGGGCGGCAGAGTCCAACAAGTCGATAGTGCCCGCGGCGACTCCGACGACGAGGTCGAAGCCTTCCTCCGTGGTGAAGCCATGCCGGTAACCGTTGATCCAGAGCAACAGCACCATGAGCGTCCACGCGGTCCGTTTGTTTCCATCAATGAGTGGATGGAACCGTGCGACCGACTCCAACAACGCGGCCGCCTTGACCGCTAGTTCCGGATAAGCCTCCGCGCCCATGACAGTTGTCGCCGGCCTGGCAAGTGCCGAGGCCAACAAGCCGACATCACGGACATGGAAGCCGTAGCGATCAACTACCTGAAGTGCATCCTCAATGTCCAGGTACGCTGTCACGCGTCCTCAAGGCGCTTCAGCAACTCAGCATCATGACTCATAACAAAATCAAGGCCCTCGCTGATTTCGCGCCGCCGCGCGTGGCGCTGCAGAACCAACTCTGCCCCCTGCAACAGCAGCGCGGACTTGGACGTGTGTTCCTCGGCAGCCAACTTCTCCAGCCGCCGATCGAGGTCTTCAGGGACACGAAGATTCATAGCCATGCCCTTATGGTACCAAAGCGGTACTGACACCTCCAGCAATCCGCACCCGCCTTTGATTCGACTCCCGAGCTCAAGGGGCCGAGGCCGCAGGCATAAAGTCTTGCTGGCTGTCTCTTTCAGTCGGCCAGGCGCCTACCTCCGAAGGGTGTTGTCAGCTTTACCGAACGGCCGTTATCAGCCTTCGAATTTGGCCGGGGGAAGGCTCGGAGGACGCCCCTGGCATCGTGACTGGGCCTTTTCTCTCACCTGCCGGGTCGTGACAACGTTATCCCCGCGCAGTTTCGACGTTTTGCCCTCAGTCGCCGGCCTGCCATCACCCTTGGGAGGAGTGGCGCTTCAAGGGTAGCCCACGGCGGCCATCCGGAGCCATGATCGCAGCATGACTGATCCCCAACGGAAGCTGTCCGCCGCCGAACTCGCCGAGGCCGGGCTCACCGGCTGGCACGTGACCGGCGAGGCCCTCACCGCCACCTTCAAGACCCGGAAGTTCTCCACCGGCCTGGCGCTCGTAAACCGCATCGGAACCTCCGCCGAGCAGGCCAACCACCACCACGACCTCACACTCACCTACCCCGAGGTCGGCGTCACGCTCTCAAGCCACGACGTCGGCGGGATCACCAGCCGCGACATCGACCTGGCCCGCACCATCAGCGGCCACGCCGCAGGCCTCGGAGTCGCCGCCACGGAATGAGTCCGCGCCGCCGGGCACGCGGCGAACAGATCGTCGAGGCGCCAAGCGGATACGCCAAGAGCCTCCGTCGGGGCCGGCACCATCCTCGCCGCCGGACACGCCAACGCCGCATTACAGACGGGTGCCAAACTCCTGGCAGTCCCGGAGTCACCCCCGCCCTGCTCGACCATATGCTGTCGCTGGACGTTCCAGCACTTCCCCGCGTGCATTTCTTCAACCTGCTGTAGCCGGAATAATGGCCACTTTGGCCTCACCACGCAGGCAGCCACGAATGATGAAAATAAGATTCCTGCGCTGGGCAGCCTTATGGCAGCGCCAAAACTGCCAGTTCCCCGCCTCAGAAGACTGACAGAATCACCATTATCGGCCTTTCAAATAGGCCGGGGATATCTAACGACAAGTACCCGCCCTAGCGTGCTTCGTCGCCGGTGGCTGGTTGACCAACAACGGCTTCACTGCGGCGCTTGAACGTGAAGGTCGAAGACGAGGACGCTACTCTCCTGACTGCTGATGTAGTTCGTGATGAAGGATTTGAAAGCGTGGTGCATCGGGTCATACAGTGCCGGGTCAGTGATCAATGGTTCACCGACGTAATAGTTCCGATCACCCTGCGACGCGAAAGACACTATGTAGGCCTGATGGAATCCCTGCCCTAATCCTTCGGGGCTGTTTTGTGCCCCGGACTCGATACTCAGGATGTAGGGGCGCCCATCCCGCTTGGATGTTTGTATCTCGTGGAACTTTTGCTCGATTTCTTGTAAGTCCTTGCCGTCGATATCGTCACGGTAACGGAACAGCACGATGTGCCGGACAATCCCCGGGCCATAGTCAGGCCGTGTCAGCGATATTTCGCGTTCATTTTCGGCGTCATCCGTCATGTGCGCCCTGCTCCTCTGTTCTCTTAGGCGGGAACGGCGTTCCTTCCCTGTCTGGGTTAGTGAAGCCAGGGCTGCCGAGACCGAGCGGGCCAGGCAGGGCGCCGTTCCAGCCCTCTATGCCGTGTGGTCCTCAGCGGGGCGCTTCAGGGCGCGGCAGCCCGTGAGGAGTCGGCCCGTTCCAGCCATTTCTCTGTCTCAAGTGTGACTTCCTCGATGCTCTTTCCGGTCCAGCGGGAAATTGTGATGTTCACCTGCGCCTGGAAGTTGGTGACGAGGTCGAGGTCGGGATTGAGCAGCCACTGGAGCTCCATCCCGTCCATCAGTGCGATCAAAGAGCGCGACTCCAGATCGATTGCATCGTCAGGAAGCGGCAGGATGTCGCCGGCGTCCCTGGCAATGCTTAAGTGCCGATTGAATCCGTGGAGCGAATCTTCGTAACGCTTGACGATAAAGTAGCGGGCGGGATGTTCTGGATTTGAGGCCTCAGTGCTTAGGGTCAGGAAAAGTTCAATGAACCCCCGGTGCGTCGTGTGGTAGCGCATGAGCGGAATCAGGGCCCGGATGTGTTCAAGACCTGTATGGGGTCCCTGCCAGCGGGACGATTCTTCCTGCCAGTGGCGCAAAACCGCTATCAGCAGCCCTTCTTTGCTGCCGAAGTAGCGGATCAGAGCCGCTCCGGTCACGCCAACTTCCTCGGCTATGTGACGCAATGAGCCCGCGTGATACCCATGCCTGGCGAATATGCGTGCAGCCGCATCGACGATTTCCTGGCGCCGCAGCACCCCTTTTTTATACGGGCCTCGGCTCGTGAGTGAAGCTGACATGCCACCTCTTCCCTTCCTCGGTATCCCATCCTATGGCCCTCTTGCCAAATCAGGAACACCTGTTTATGTTTGGCGAAACCGAATCGCTCGGTTTCTTTTGGATGGCCACGCGCACATCCAGTGAGACAGGTGTTCAGATCAATGAGGAGATGTACATGTCCGCTCTCGAACAGCACGAGATAACAGCCCGATGAAAAAACCAACCTTGTTTAAAGGCCACACCCGACGCCTAACCGGCGTTGCCGTCGCAGCCGGCATAGCAGCCACGGCCATCGCACCAGCCGTCGCGTCGCCACCGCTGGCACCCACCGCGCAACCGGCGGAGCCCTCTGCCCTGGGTGAAGCCGCATACCAGCGACCTCTTGGACTCATCGGGAGCACCCCATGCAGCACTCACGACTGGCAACGCTGTGCAGGCGATACCTCCGAACCCAATACCTCGCCGTTCCAGCTCGGCAACCCCATGGCTCAGCCCGGCCTCGGGATTCCGCTCGGCGGACTCGGAGCAGGTTCTTTCATGATCAATCAGGCCGGGACCTTCGGTCCATGGAACATGGGCGGGTCCACAAACACGAACTACGAGAAGCGCATCCTGCCCCAGGCCGCGATACACATTCGTGAACAGCAGCCAGGCCAAACTGCCACGACCAAGACGCTCGCCGTCAACAGCTCCGAGTTCGGGTCCGTCCTCCCTGCCTGGTCGACCCTGGACGCTGGGAGCGGGACATACAGTGCGCTCTACCCCTTCGGCCGCATCGACTACGCCGACCCCGTACCCTCCACATCCGTGTCAACAACGTTCTGGACACCAATCGTGGCCGGCAACGACGAATCCTCATCCCAGCCCGTGGCCTACTTCGATGTGGAACTCACGAACGAAACGAGCAAGCCGACGAACGTGTCGACCATGTTCACCTTCCCCAATGCTCCAGCACACGTGGGCAGCACAGTACAGAACACCCCCAGCTCCGTTCCCAGTGTCCGCACCGGCTACACCAGCCGCGAGACCGAGGATCACAGTAACAAAATCACCGGTATCACACTGGGGGCTTCCAGCCCCGCTAACACCGCAGACTCGCAGAACAGCGAGTGGACCACTGCTGTGCGAAGTGAACCCGGACAGCGAGTCACCTACGCAACATCCTGGAACGCCGACGGCGACGGCTCTGACATCTACACCCCCTTCAGTGCAACCGGCAGTCTCCCCAACTCGGCCCTCGACGGCAGCAACTCCGCCAGCGCCCTCGCAGTTGAGATGAACCTGCCGGCCCATAAAACGCAAACCGTTCACTTCGTCCTGGCCTGGGACTTCCCCCAGATCACTTTCGGTACTGCGGGCGACACATCCTGGATGCGGCGCTACACCTCCTTCTACGGAGCGCGTGAAGACGCGCAAAACAACTATGTCCCGGGCAGTTATCCCGGCAACCAGGGCTTTGCCATCGCTGCGCGGAACCTCGCACGCGTGGACGAGGCAAAGGAAGCGGTGGAACGCTGGTGGAAGCCGGTAGCGCTCGATGACACGGTGTCGCCCGCGGTCCGCATGGCCGCGCTGAACGAACTCAATCAGCTCACGTTCAACGGCTCCTTCTGGGAATCCGGCCTCGTCTCCACTCCACACCAGAGCGACGTACCCCGGGTAGGCGCGGCAGTCCCTGGCACCCACCTGTTTCACACGCTCACGGGCGGTGGCTGGGCCGACGCCGGGGAGGTCGACGTCCAGGGTCAGATGGCGATTGCCCTGCGTGAGCTGTTTCCCTCCATCGAAGCCGACTCTGTCCGCGCGACGTCCGAGATGATTGCCCAAGACCCCAACGGCCGGGCGCCCGGCAGCCCGGGCTTCAATCCGCCGATCGACGGCTATATCTGGTGGCAGCTGAGCGCGCCGTGGCTGCTGTGGGAGAAATCTACCGGCCCAGCCGCACCCGAAGATACCTTCTTCGACCGTCCGGTCAAGTACCTCCTCCGCGCGTACGGCGCGTATCGCAGCTCGGGCAACGATTCTCTGTTGCGCGAGACATATCCGGCGATGCTGCGTGCATGGACGCACGACGTCCAACCCCGGATACCGCAGGGAGACACGCTTCCCACGGAGCCGGCCGTCTTCGCCAGCACCTATGACGTGATGGGGCAATCCGGCGGAGTGCACGGGGTCTACAACTCCGGCCTGTACATCCTGGCCACAGAGATCATGGCAGCCGCTACTCAGGACGCTAAACGGCTCGGGATCTCCGAAGCCTCGGCGGTCAATGTCGACGCCCTCAATCACACGCGGGCCAGTTCCCAGGCCGCGTACGAGGCCGCGTTCTGGACCGGGAGCTACTACAAGTTCACCGATGCAGGCGCCAGATCCTCCGACGTCTTCGTCGACGTGCTGTGGCCTCAGCATGTGGCCGAGCAGCTCGCGCTGCCCGACATCAATCCGCCCGAACGCATGGCCGCGCACCTGACGAACACCTTTGACCTTCTCACGCAGGTGAAGGACTCCACAGGGCATACGCTCGGAGCGCCGAACCTCGTCCCGAGCGGGGGCAAGCCCTACCCATTCCTGCCCAACCGGCCCAGGGAAGTCGGTTTCCAAGCGGCAGAGGTGTGGACTGGAACGAACTTCGAGGTCGCCGGAACGCTCATCCGGGAAGGCCACCGACTCGGACGACCCGACTTGGTCGCCGATGGAAACGAGCTCGCGGAGGGTCTGGTGCACCAGATATACAGCCCCACCGCGGCCGCTGGCGGCGCCTACGCCTTCAATACCCCCGAGGCGTGGAACGGCTACGACACCACCACCTACCGGGCGGCCTACTACGTGCGAGCCCTGGCCGCCTGGGACACGTACGCGTCGGCCCGCCGCCAGTGACAGCGCAGACCTAACGGGCGTGCACCAAACTGAGAACGCAGGGTCGGGGCCGAGACCCTGCGTTCTCATCCCGTCCGTGAGTCAAAGGTTCGGGCCACCGTCAGATGCGGTATGCCGGCACTTCATCGGCCAGTATCGAAAAGCCGTTCATGCCTTAGTTCGACCTGGCATGAACGTACGAGCGTCGCAGTGACGAGTATTCCTTCAGGCATCCCTGCTTCCATCACGCCAACTTCCTCGGGCATGTGACTCACAGGGCCTGCCCGCCCCCATGTCGGGACAATTTTCATGCGGCGGCATCGACGGCTTGCCGGGACCGCTGGACGACCTTTACGGTCCGGGCTCTTGAGTGAAGCTGACGACCACCTGTTACATCCCTCCGTACCAAGCTCCGTCGCGCTCTTGCCAAATTCAGAACACCTGTTTATATTTGGTGAAAAGTAATCGACCAGTTCGTTTTCGAGTGGCCTAGCCCACACCGGGTGACGCAAGTGTTCAGATCAATGAGGAGATGCACATGTCCGCTGTCGAACAGCAGGAGAGAACAGCGCCACCGCTTTTAGGCGTCGGAATACTGGGAGCAGGCCCAGTGACGCAGGCAATTCACCTACCCACCCTGGCCAGGCTCACCCGAACATTCTTTGTCGCCCATGTGATGGACGTTGACGAGGGCATTGCTGAATCAGTTGCCGGACGTGTAGGCGCACGCTTTTCCACCAGCGTCGAAGCGCTGCTGGCAGACCCGGAGGTCGAAGTAGTAGTGATCTGCAGCCCCCACCAGTTCCACGCCGAGCAGGTCATCGCAGCGTGCCGGGCCGGCAAGCGCGCGATCCTGTGTGAAAAGCCATTTGCCATGAGCGGTGAAGAAGCGGCCCGGATCTCGGACGTTTCTGCCGAGACCGGTGTGCCAATCATTGTGGGCGCGATGCACACTTTCGACCCGGGGTGGACAGCAGCGGTGGAAGCCTGGGGCGACCTGGCCGAGACAGCACACACCTTGCGGTCATCAATCGTGCTGCCTCCAAATCCCCGATTTGAGGATTTCGCCACGGAGGTCGTTGCCCGCCCGGCCACTCCCCCGGCTCCTGACCTTCGCGATCCCGCGGTCTTGGAGGGCTCGATCCGCGGAGGCGTGATGGGTCTGGCGATCCACGACCTTCCGCTGGTGCGCCGATTCGTCCCGTCGTTCACCGATCTCGAGGTACTTCACGCCCAGGCCCTGGAGCCGTTCGGCTACCTGATACTCCTCCAGGCCGGTGGCCGGACCATTGATCTGCAGGCCGTCATGTCCGACAACTGGGAACCTGAATGGACCTTCGAAGCGATAAGTGACACCCAAGCACTGAAGGTGACTTTCACACCCTCCTATGTGCAGGCCGGATCCGCCGTCGCCGAAATATCCGACGGGAAAAAGACTCAAGTCTTTGGCCCCTTTGACGCCAACGGTTACGAGGGGGAATGGCAATTGCTTGCGCTCCTGGCACGGGGCGAAGCCAACCCTCCAAGCGCCGACACTCTTATCCAGGACCTGCAATTCGCACTCGCAACAGCCGACGCCGCGGCGTCGGCAGCACTGAAACGACAAGAGGCCGCAGCATGAGAACCACATTCGACGTTCATGCCGACAACGGCGCCGCCCAGACGGGCGCGGTCGCGTCTGTCATCGCGTCTCTGCCGATGTCCCTCGCACCCGCACAGGCGGATACCGCGGCGCTGCAGGGCGTGTCCGGGACGAACGGGTGGGGGCATCGAGCCGCCGAAACCATCACCAAAGGTGCGGCCGGGGTCGCGGTGATAGCGCCGGAACCAGGCGACACGCAGTCCCTGGAACGACTGGCGGCCAGCAAGTCAGTGCCCGTGGTGCTCGGCTTCCGCTGGGCTTCCAACCCTGCCGTAGCCCACGCAGCGGAGGCCTACAAACAGGCGGCCCCTGACAGCGGCCTGGTTGAAGTAACCGCATACATACGCAACAGCATTCCCATTGAGCAGGTGAGGGCCGAACTCCTGGTGCTGGCCGCGAGACTTCTGGGACCCCTTGATGCCGTTCGCACTCTCCGCACCAACAAGAACGGTTTTGCCGTTGCTGCCACCCTCACCGGATCAGGGACGCCCCTGACCATAGCGGCCGTAGTCTCAAACGCTTTGAACAACGACGTGCGTGTCCGGATGCTGACCAGGAACGGTTGCGTCGACCTCTCGATCCCTGCTCCTGACACAGCCCGCCCGGCAACGCTGAAGAGAACAGACCCCCAAGGTGCACTGATCTCTCCAGCACATTACGAATCATCCCACCGCGCAACCTGGAAACGCCTGGCAGCCCTGGCTGCCAGCGGTTCCACCGCACCGGACCTCGCGGAATTCCGAACCGCGATCGCATACCCCTAGCAGGCCCAACCCATCCATCTCAACGAAGAGCAAGGCCCGGGACACCAGGCCAGAAAAGGAAAGAACAATGACGAATCCCAACAGCACTACCGCCACATCAGTCTCACGCCGCGGCTTCCTTGGACTCACCGCGGCAGCTGCCGCAGTTCCGCTTCTTGCCGCCTGCGGCGCAGGATCCTCCCAGGGTGGAGGTTCGGGCGCCGGGGGCACCGTGAAGTTCTGGGACATGCCATGGGGTCCAGCCGCGTACACGGATGCAGCCAAGAAAATCACGGAATCGTATGCACCCGAAGGTGGAAAAGCCCGAGCGGCCTATCAGTCAATCCCGTGGAACAACTACTACCAGACCTTCTCTTCGGCCATTGCCTCCAAGACGGGGCCGGCAGTATCCACCGGTGCCGGATTCCAGGCGTTCCAGTTCGAAGAGCAGAACCAGATCGCCTACGCCGACAAAGTTGTCGAGGAACTCAAAAAGAACGGCATGTTCGATGATTTCCTTCCCGGCGTGCTCGAACCCTTTGCGTCCGACAAGGGCTACATCGCCATTCCCTGGCAGCTGGATCCGCGGGTGTTCTGGTACCGCAAGTCACTCTTCGAGCAGGCCGGAGCTGAACTTCCCAAGGACTGGCCCACACTGCTGGAAGCCGGCAAGAAACTCAAAACAATCGGGGCGTTCGCCTTCGGTACCGGCGCCGGCGCCGGAAACAACATCGGAACCCAGTCCGTGGTCCAGATGCTGATCAACAACGGCGGCGGCCTGTTTACCAAAGACGGCCAGCCGGATGCCCTCAATGACCGAAACGTCGAGACCGTGGAGTTCATCCGCGAACTCGTCTCCAACGGCATCGTTGACCCGGCCGCAGTGAGCTACAACGAGGACAGCCTCACCAGCCAGTGGAAGGACAAGAAAATTGCCTTCGGACTCCACTCTCCTGGCCTTACCGAGCGCACCGGGGACACCTCAGGTGACATCCTGGTCGCCGATCCGATCGCTGGCCCACACGGCGACAAAGCGACCCTCACATATGGCAACAACATCATGATGTACAAGAACACCCCGTCGCAGGAGTCTTCTGAGGCGTTCCTCGTCTACTACCTGGGCCAGCTGAAGGAACTGTGGAAGCAGGGCGTTGTGGGAGCCATGCCCGTGTTCAAATCCATCACAGAGCTTCCCGAGTTCCAGAAGGACGCCAACAACGTCAAGATCATCAAAGACTGGCAGCCGATCTCCAAGACGTTCAGCGCCCAAGGCACCAGGCTCTTCGCAGCGCTGGCAGCCGTTGAAGGTGGCCAGTTCCTTGGCCAGTTCACGCAGACGGTACTTGGCGGGAAGACCGATGCGAAGACCGCCCTGCGGGACCTGCAGTCCGGCATCGAATCAGTAATGAAAAAGTAAAGGCTGAAACGTGTCCTCATCCACTGCCCGCATTGGCCTGGACCGGGCCCGCCGGGGCGTATCCCCCGGCGGGCCCGGCAGGCCGGGAAACCGCAAGAGCAAGCTCAGTACCCAAACCCGCCGGACCTTCTTTTGGCTATTGTTGCCCTCGGTGGTCCTCCTGGTCCTCATCTATGCCTATCCACTCATTTATGCCGGAGTGCAAGCCACACATGACGGTTCCCTGATCGAAACCGGCAAGTTCATCGGTGGGGAGAACTTTGCAAGTGTGCTCTCGTCGTCGGCGTTCTGGAAGGCCGCCCGATTCACCGTGCTGTTCACCCTCGTCGGGGTGTTCGGCTCCTGGCTTGTCGGAATGGGACTGGCCCTGCTGTTGCGCACCAAGATCCCGGCAAACGGAGTCTTCAAGGTGTTGCTGCTCCTGCCATGGGTAGTGCCTATCGTCGTCTCCGCAGCCGCCTGGAACTGGCTGGTGGCGACGCCCGACAGTCCTGTCCCTGCACTGTTCCGCGGCCTCGGCCTGGGTACCCCCTTATTTCTGGCCGACCCTACCTTGGCCGCAGTTACCGTCATGATCTTCAAGGTGTGGGTCAGCTTCCCGTTCATGATGATGATGACATCCTCAGCCTTGGCATCCGTGGACACTTCCGTCTACGAGGCAGCCAGCATGGACGGAGCCAGCCGGTGGCAGCAGTTCAGCCAGATCACTCTCCCGCTGATCTCCCGCTCGACCTACATCAGCTGGATCCTCATGACGATCTTTTGTGTCAATGACTTCCCCACCATTTACCTCCTCACCGGTGGCGGTCCCGTCGATGCGACTACTTCCCTCGTGGTTTTGGCTTACCGCACCGTCTTTCAGAACTTCCAGACGGGCCCGGGCGTAGCTATCGCCTTCCTCATGACTCTCACCCTCGTCGTGGTGTCGGTCATTCTCTACCGCCAGATCCGAAAGTCGAGCATCGAATAATGAATGCAGTACTGCATACCCCCACGGAAGCTGGCCGCCGGCTTCCGCGAGCCACAAGCAAACCCCCTGTGCTTCCTGAAGCCGGTTCGCGCGGGCGTTGGTGGAGGTTCGTCCTGGTTCTCCTCCTCACCGCCATCGTCCTTATCCCCATCATGGTCACGATCGTTCTGTCCTTAACACCAGGACGGACTAGTACTGCCACAGGCCTTACTCTGGAGAACTTCGGCTACATCTTCTCCCAAACACTCGCCACCACCTGGTTGCAGAACAGTTTGATCACCACGTTGGCGACGGTCGTTGTATCAGTCGCCGTGGCGGCACCGGCCGGCTATGTCCTCTCCCGAGGCAGGAGCAAGGCAGTCTCCGGCTACTCGCTGCTCCTGTTTGTCATGCAGTCCCTGCCGATCATCACCTCCGTGGTACCGCTGTTCATCCTGTTCGCCGGGATGGGGCTGGTGGACAACCTTCTGGGCCTGACCATCATCTATGTGGGGTCCACGATGACCGTGGCGACATGGATGATGGCCGCGTACTTCGACTCCATTCCGATGAGCCTGGAGGAAGCAGCCTGGATCGATGGCTGCTCGGTCTTCGGGTCCTTTACCCAGGTCGTGCTGCGCAACTCCCTGCCAGGAGTGCTCTCCACAGCGATCTTTTCCTTCCTGCTCGCATGGAACGACTACCTCGTGGCCATCGTGTTCCTTCGATCAACCGAGATCATCACCCTGCCACTGGGTGTCCAGTCATTTTTCCAGCAGAACCTTACCGACTGGAGTTCAGTCATGGCCCTGGCCGTCGTGATGATGGTCCCGCCAATCATCGTCTTCGCCACCCTGAACAGGTACTTCAGCGTCGGCGGAATCGGAGGGTCCCTCGCCGGACGCTGACACACGCGACAAGCTCGACGCAAGAAAATCGTCAAAGGAAAACATGTCCTACTCCCTCCAGCTGTACACGCTTCGCGATTCCCTCCAGAAAGACTTGCCTGGCACCATCAGGAAAGTCGCTGCTATCGGCTTCACGAAAGTGGAACCGTACAACTTCGTGGCTACAGTCAAAGAGCTCAGCGCCGCGTTGAAGGAAAACGGCCTCACGGCTCCTTCCGGCCACGCCCCGCTTTTAAGCCAGGACCAGGATGAGATCTTCGCCGCGGCGAGGGAACTCGGCATCACGACAGTTATCGATCCGTTCCTGCCGGCAGAACACTGGCAGGACCCAGAAAGCATCCTGGCCACAGCGGAGAAACTTAACGTTGCGGCCCGGAAAGGGGCCAAGTACGGCATCCGCGTTGGGTACCACAACCATGCCTGGGAACTGGAGAGCACCATCGACGGCGACACGGCCCTCGAGTACTTCGCCAGCAAGCTGAAGCCCGAAGTTGTTCTGGAAGTCGATACATATTGGGCGGCTGTGGCCGGGCAAGATGCCGCTGATCTGCTGACACGGCTCGGTGACCGGGTGAAGTTCATCCATATCAAGGACGGCCCGATCAGTATCGACACGACGGCCCAGCTCCCTGCCGGCGAGGGAGCAATGGACGTCCCGGCCATCCTCCGGGCAGCCACATCATTGGAAACAGGTGTAGTCGAATTTGATGACTACTCGGGGGACCTCTTTGAGGGGATCAGCAGGTCCCTGGCATACCTGTCCAGCGTCGAAGAACCGGGCGCATGACCGCTATTGCCCTGGCCCGCCTCCCGCACCTCGGCCACACAGGGCCCGTGGGAACCGTCTAGAAGCAACTCAATACATTCCCAGCACCGATGAGCCCCGAGAGCCGGATATGCGTTCACGGGCAGTACGCAGTCCAGCTTCCGGCGCGCCAGAGTACGTTACTTCGACGCACGGCAATCGAGCAGACGCTTCGGTGGACCTCCTCCGCGCAGATCAAGGACATACGTTGCCTGATTCCCAGTCAAAGACAACCTACGTGCCTGCCCCATGGAAGCCTGTCGACGACTGGATAACACTCAAGAATCAAGACGTTGAAATTTTCAGGAATGGACGGCTGATTGACCACGGCCGGGTGGATGACGTTACGAGCGATGGATCCCTGTTGTGGTTGATGCACGACGGAGCGTCGACCAGGCGCATTGCAGAAAATCTGCCAGGAACCTATATCCGACTCGCCTTATAAAAGTGCTGGTTTCGGAAGCATGTTCTTGCGCGTGCTCAAGTCCAGGCGTACAACCGTCCGGATCCGCGCAGTGCGCCCCCCGCCCGCGCCCAGAAAGGAATAGACCATGACAGACCACACCGTCCACATCGAGAACCGACAACTCCAAGGGCCGCACGGGGAAATCCCGATCCGCATCTATACACCATCGACGTCCCGCGCCGAGCCGGTCGGCGTGGTGTGGTGCCACGGGGGATCTTACATTTACGGCGACCTCGACATGGCCGAGAGCGACTGGGTCGCCACCAGCCTGGCCGAGGCCGGGATTTCCGTCGTCGCAGTAGATTACCGACTCGCTCCGGTCCCTCAGTGGGCCCTCGACCTCGGCGCCGAACCGGGCGCCGGTAACGCCTACTACCCCGCAGCGGTCAACGAGATAGAGGCTGTCCTCGCTTGGGCGAACACAGAACTGCATTCGCAGAGTCCCGCCGGCTGGGCACTGGGTGGAGCAAGCGCAGGGGGGACCCTCACAGCAGGATTGACTCTGCGTCTGCGCGATCAGAGCCTCGTCATGCCCTCCAGGCTGCTACTGGCCTACCCTCTCCTGCACCCTCAATTGCCGCAGTTCCGCAGCGAACTGAAGGCAAAGCTCGCCGAACTAACACCGGCCCCTGGCATCCCCCTAACACCGGAAGGCGTCGCAGGGCTGACTTTGAACTATGTGAACGGCGCCCCCAAGCAGTTGGGCGACCCTTACGCGTTCCCTGGTGGGCATGATCTCTCCGGCTTTCCACCCACGTTCATCCTCAACTCGGACGTGGACACCATCCGCGCATCCGGCGACGCCTTTGCCGCCGAACTCGCTAGCGCGGGCGTGGACTTGTTAACCGTCAGGGAACACGGAACAGAGCACGGACACCTCAACGAACCGACGACGATCGGTGCCCAGCGCAGCATCAATCGCATGATTGAGTGGCTTACCTCACCGTGGGCTTACGGTCGATCTGCCGATAGCTCGTCGGCGAGCACGGAGACCTCAACGCGGTGACCACCCCAGGTCCCCTCTCCATGTTGACTGATGAGCAATCCCGGGCTCCGGCCCGTCCTAGAGATCAGCCTGCCTGTGAGTTCTCGCCACGATTGAGCGTCACCAAAACGGCCTGCGCGCAATGGCAGTCATCCTGAGGCTGGATCGTCTGCCGGCGCCAAGGGGTCCTGGGCCCGAACTCAAGGCAGATGATCTGTTCGTCCATTCCCCTGCCAGCTTATTCACCAGCCCAGGAGGGCACATGTTCCACGACACCCAACGGCCGCCCACCGACGAGGACAGCCTCATCACACCCAGCGACCTGTTTGGTCATCAACCGCTCTCGCTTTCTGTTCAGGTCACGACGGAGGACGACACACAGAGCCGGGACCAGAAAATCAACGAAGTCGTCGACCAACTGATACCTGCCGCGTTCGAACACAGGCACGGCATCCTCGTCACGCAGCAAGACGTCGACTTGTACACCGTCCAGGTTGATCCGAGCGTGCCCTGCGGCACCATCCATGAAAAGCGCCACTGACACAACCAGATCGGCACCGATTCCGCGCACACTGTCGCCCTGCCGGCCTCCCCTATCTCCACGCTCCTGCATCGAAAGGAAGTCTTTTGGACGAGAAGTCACACAAGAACACGCCGCTGATCGGTACCGACGTTGGAGGCACCATGCCGTCTCGCTCAGGCCTCGCTGAACTCCCGCTCGAAAGCCGACGTACCTTTGGGGTTGCGATGATCGGTTACGCCTTCATGGGCAAGGCGCACTCGAACGCGTGGCGGAACGTGGGCTGCTTCTTCGATGTTCCGGCATTCGAACAGAAGGTGCTCGTGGGCCGGGACGCGGGCGCCGTGGCCGAGGCCGCGGCCAGGTATGGCTGGGCGGAGTCGGCTACGGACTGGCAGACGGTGATCACCCGGGATGACATCGACATCGTGGATATCTGCGCGCCGGGCTGGATGCATGCCGAGATCGCCATCGCAGCGCTGGAGGCAAGCAAGCACGTGCTGGTGGAGAAGCCCCTGGCGAACACCCTGGCCGAGGCCGAACTCATGACCGCAGCGGCCGCCAAGGCCCGCGCCCGGGGAGTGCAGTCGATGATCGGCTTCAATTACCGGCGCGTCCCGGCCCTGGCCCTGGCCAGGGAACTGATCGCCGAGGGACGCCTGGGCACCGTCCGGCACGTCCGCGCAGCCTACCTCCAGGACTGGCTCGCCGACGCCCAGGCCCCCATGACCTGGCGGCTCCGGAAGAAAACCGCCGGGTCCGGCGCCCTGGGCGACATCGCCTCCCACGCCATCGACCAGATCCAGTTCCTTACCGGGGAAAGCATCCTTGAGGCCTCCGGGGTGTTGAAGACGTTCGTCACCCAGCGGCCGGGCCCGGACGGCCTGGAGGACGTCACCGTGGACGACGCCGCGTGGGCAACCTTCTGGCTTACTGGAAACATCGGCGCCTCCGTCGAAGCATCCCGTGTGGCGACGGGCCATAAGAACAGCCTCCAGATCGAGGTATACGGCACGAAAGGCGCCCTGACCTTCGACCTGGAAAACCTCAACGAACTTCGCTTCCTGGACGCAACAGCTCCGGTCCGTGAGCAGGGGTTCCGCCGGATCCTGGTCAACGAACCCGAGCACCCCTACCTGGAGGCGTGGTGGCCGCAAGGACATGTGATCGGCTGGGAACACACCTTCACCCACCAGGTCCGGGACTTCCTGGCCGCCATCGATGCCGGGACCCCGCCGTCGCCGTCGTTCGAAGAAGGACTGAACGTCCAGTACGTCCTGGACGCCGTGGAGGAATCCGCGGCCAGCAAAAGCACCCTCACCGTCGTGCGCCACTAGCGCCCCGCCACCAGCCGCCGCCCGCCACCAGCCAAGGAGCCTCCATGCCCCGCCCGTTCACCCTGTTCACCGGCCAGTGGGCCGACCTGCCCTTCGAAGAAGTCGCGCGCCTGGCCTCCGGCTGGGGCTACGACGGACTCGAAATCGCCGTCTCCGGGGACCACCTGGACGCCTGGCGCTGGGACGAACCCGGCTACATCGACTCCAAACTCGCCATCCTGGACAAGTACAACCTCAAGGTCTGGGCCATCTCCAACCACCTCAAGGGCCAGGCCGTCTGCGATGACCCCATCGACTTCCGCCACGAAGCCATCGTCGGGTCCAAAGTCTGGGGCGACGGCGACCCCGAAGGCGTCCGCCAACGCGCCGCCGAGGAAATGCAACACACCGCCCGGCTCGCCAACGCACTCGGCGTGGACACCGTCGTCGGGTTCACCGGCTCCGCCATCTGGCAATACGTGGCCATGTTCCCGCCCGTCCCCGAACAAGTCATCGACGCCGGCTACCAGGACTTCGCCGACCGCTGGAACCCCATCCTGGACGTCTTCGACGAACAAGGCGTCCGCTTCGCCCACGAAGTCCACCCCTCCGAAATCGCCTACGACTACTGGACCACGCACCGCACCCTCGAAGCCATCGGCCACCGCGAAGCCTTCGGCCTGAACTGGGACCCCTCCCACATGATGTGGCAGGGCATCGACCCCGTCTCCTTCATCTGGGACTTCAAAGACCGGATCTACCACGTGGACTGCAAAGACACCAAGATCCGCCAAACCGGCCGAAACACCGTCCTGGGCTCCCACCTGCCCTGGGGCGACCCCCGCCGCGGCTGGGACTTCGTCTCCGCCGGCCGCGGCGACGTCCCCTGGGAAACCTCCTTCCGGGCGCTGGCCGCCATCGGCTACAACGGCCCCATCAGCATCGAATGGGAAGACGCCGGCATGGACCGCCTCCACGGCGCCCCCGAAGCACTCGCCAACCTCAAAAAATACGACTTCCCCGCCTCCCAAACCAGCTTCGACGCCGCCTTCAACAGCAACGGCTAACGGTTGCAGGAACTGCTGACGGCCGATGTAACAAGCGGTGTGGTCACCGACCCTGAAAGCACGCACGTCGCCGCTGCTCGTCCGGAAGCCCGTTTGCGATCGCTCCTGCCCGGGTTCGCTGCCACGCAAACGTCAGAACCGGAAGATTCATAAAACAGCTAACAGAGGAGCAAACATCGGCATGACCTCACTTTCGATGATGGGTATCGACATCGGCGGCACCGGCATCAAGGGCGGCGTCACTGACCTCACCACTGGCCGCCTTGAAGGAGACAGGGTCCATATCGCGACCCCAAGTCAACGCACTCCCCAGGCCGTCGCTGACGCTGTTGCAGACGTAGTCCGGGAACTGGAGCAGCGAATGGAAGCGCAATCGGTGGGTGCACCGGTAGGGATTACTTACCCCGGGATCGTCCAGCACGGCGTTGCCCGCTCAGCTGCAAACCTGGACCCGTCGTGGGTTGGCTTCAATATTCAAGCCCTCTTCACAGGACGTCTTGATCGAAGTGTCGAGGTCATCAATGACGCGGACGCTGTTGGCTTGGCGGAAGTGAAATTTGGTGCTGGCAAAGGTGTGAATGGCAAAGTCCTGGCAATCACGCTGGGAACAGGGATCGGTTCGGCATTCGTATTCGACGGAAAACTGGTACCCAACTCTGAACTGGGCCACCTCGAGGTCGGCGGGATTGTCGCGGAAACCAAGGCATCGGCCGTCGCCCGCGAGAGAAACAACCTGAACTGGGAGCAATACAGCGTGATCCTGCAGCGCTACTTCTCTCACATTGAATTCCTCTTCTCCCCCGACTTGTTCATCGTAGGCGGCGGGATCTCAGCTCGCGCCGATGAGTACCTTCCCAGGCTGAAACTGAATGCCCCGATCGTGCCGGCCAAACTAAGGAACGACGCGGGCATCATCGGCGCCGCCCTTCAGATAGCTGCTCTTCACCCGGATGCAATTGCCGAACCGCCATCAAGGTCCCCGTTGTAACGTGCAGGTTGAAGTACGCCCCAACCCAACACGGGGGCGGCCCGTTTTGGGCTCCGGAAATGGGGCAATCCAGCCGTGGCCGCTGAGAGGCTGGGCTCAGCCGACGCCCGTACCCAAGGACAATCTTTGTGCGTAATCTCCAAGCCGGGCGGGTCGACTTCTTTATGGACAGACCAGCACTGGAAAGACGTCGGGTAATGCATCCGAACAGCAGGCCAGCACAAGCACTTGGCATGGCTTACCTAGTCATTGGCGTGCCCGCCAATCCCGCCGCCTGGTGAACTTGAGTCCCTGGCGAAAGCGCCCAGGCAGAAGGCGCAGGGATCCCCGATGGCACAGGGCGCCGCGGTGACGGGCTTGGACGTCTATCCGGTCGTTGGCCTGGTGGGGCTTAGAAGGGGAGCGGTAGTTTGGCTGTGCGCCCGCTGTCGAGCGTGATGACTTCACCGGTCAGGAAACCCGAGCGGTGACTGGCCAGGAAAACTGCGAGTTCGCCGACGTCTCTGGGCTCGCCCAAGCGGCCCGCGGGGTGCAGCCGATGCAGCGCGTTGCGCGCGGCGGCGGGATCCGATTGGGACTGCAGGTAGTTTTCGCTCAGTTCCGAGGTGATCCATCCTGGTGCGATGGCGTTGCACCTGATGTTGTCCGGACCCAGGTCCACGGCGAGGGCCTTGGTCATGCCGTGGATGCCGGCTTTGGAGGCGGCGTATGCTGCGTGCTCTGGATTGGCGGCGAGACCTTCGATTGAGCCGATGTTGATGATGCTTCCGCCTCCCGCCTGTCGCATGAACGGCAGCACGGCCTGGGCAAGGAACAGTGGGGTCCGCAGATTCAGTGCCATCATCATGTCCCACTCCTCCGGCAGGATGTCGGAGACGCCGCGCTCGAACATGGTGCCGGCATTATTGACCAGGACGTTGAGGCCGCCGAAGCGGTCCACGGCTTGGTTGACGACGGAGGAAAGGATGCGCGTGTCCACCAGGTCCGCTTGGATGGCGAGTACTGAGGGATGGGCTTGGAGGTCAGGATCGAGGGGCTTGCGCTGGACTACGGCCACCTGGGCCCCCTCTTGCAGGAAACAGTCTACGATTCCACGGCCGATCCCTTGACCGCCGCCGGTCACCAGAGCTGTCTTGCCCTCAAGCTCCATGTTTCTGCTCAATCTGTTTAGGTGGTCGGTCTGCTGCCAGCGAATCAGTCCGTTTCCGGGCTACTGCAAAAGAAGCAGCTTCCGGTATCGCACTCATCTGCATCTTGAGTGGCCTCGGCCAATGACTGAACGCGCTCACCCGCCGGCTCAGCGTAGAGCATGACGGACATGACTTACTCGCCGTACATCAGGTTGGTGAGGAACGCGTCAAGCTGGCGGCGGGGAAATGCTTCATCGCCGCTTGCGGTGAACGGACGTGCCTGGTCGAGGTAAAGCCCCTCCCACGGTGAGCACTTCAGCTCCCCTGCCTCGAAGGGGACAGCCTCGAAGGCCGTGACTTCCGCTGCGGGCGACGGTGCCTGGACGGAGGTCACATGGGCGTGTGACGGGGCTGCGTAACGGTGGCCGAAAGCGGCGAAAATAGCGCGGTGGCCGATGGAGATCGACATGATCAGTTTTCCTTCCTTGTGGCGGCTGCAGGACAACCCCGTCCCAGAGCTCGGCAGAACTTTTTGAACGTAGCGTTCGTAGATTGAACGTGACATTAGTGTGGCATACCTCACCCCAGCGGTGCAATGCAGTGCGGTAAAAGATTTTCTACTTCTCGCTGTCCCCTCGGGCCATTACGACAACCCTTGGCTTGTCGGCGCTGCAGACCAGCAGCCGGCCGCGCCCTAGCTCTTGGATGATCCAGAAAACACTTCGATCCAGGGCGAGCATGTCAATTTGCCCAACCGTACTCAGGCCATTCCTGGGGAGCACTTGCACCACATCCCCGCGGGACAACTTCGACCAGTCCGGGACCGGCGAGGGGAGCGGGGGTGTGCGACGGAGCCGTGGAGTACGGGAGTATCCGGGCATGTCTTGATTCCGTTCTGCTGGGAAGATTTCGGGCGCTCCGGCCTTGCAATGAAGGATAACGAGGGCCACAATGGAAATGTTCATCTGATGAACGTCACGTTCAATTTATTACTCTAGGGTTGCTGCTGCAAGACCTTGCATCAACGGAGATGATGGCCATGAAACGAGGGGAAAAGCCCACTGCCGGCCTCCGCCACACCGCGCCGTCGCAGATCGTACCTGCGTCTGCCACGCCGCATTTTGTTCCCGTTCAGCCAGCCGGCTACGAGCGTTCTCTCTTTCCGGACGTGGCAGGATGACCAGACCCCATTGGCGTCGGCAGCAGAAGCAAAAGCCTCGCAGAGACCCCGCTGAAGTAATACGGGAACGCGATGCACGCAGGACGGCAGCTCTTGCTCAGTGCGTGAGGGAAATCAACAGCGACATGGAAGGACGCGGGCTGACACACAGCCTCGTGGCCGAGCGCGTGGGCATACCAGTCCAATACGTGCGCTGGAAGTATCCATCCCTCGAACATCTGCTGGCCATGGCGGATGCCCCACGCTGACCTGAGGGCAACAGCTTGGCGCCACTGAAGGACAGCCGCCCACACTTCCGTTCGAGACAGAGCCGCCCCGATGGTTGTCTGGCTCGCCCGCCATAGGCCACACCGCTAAGCTCCCTGTCCCCAAAGCAATCGCAGGTAAGCGCCGGTACGTTCCGCAGATTGCCCCCCACTACCCAGCCTGGCTTATCGCCAAGTGACACCAAAAGGAGCTTCAGTCAGGAGTCGCCCGGCTCGAAGCCCAGGAGCGCCTTCGCGATGTCCTTGCCCGCCATTCGAAGGTCATTGATCGTGTCCGGCAGGCTCTCCGAGTTCAGCCGTTGCTCTGGTCCGTTGACCGACACGATGCCAACCAGGGCGCCTGCCACGTCCCGGACCGGCACCGCCACAACGAAGAGTCCTTCTTCGAGTTCGTTGTTGAGCAGGGCGTATCCGTGTTCGCGAACCGTATGCAGTTCGTGGATGATCGCGTCCCGCTTGGTGATGGTGCTCGGCGTATAGGCTTCCAGTTTCTTGGGCAGCGCCTTGATAACTTCCTCGTCGGTCATCTCTGCAAGCAGGAGCTTGCCCGTTGCACTGGCGTGCACCGGGTAGGTTTCACCGACATACATGGTGACGTTCAGGTACCGGGAACCGGAGGCTTCAGCGATAACGTCATAGGCCAGTGCTTCACGCACCATGGCAAAGCTCAGGGTCTCCTTTAGCTTTGCCGCGTACTCCTCCAGGATGGGCTGCACCCTGGCCACGGCGCCAGTATAGGGGTCGGCCAGCCGGCCCAGCCGTGCCATCTCCCAGCCCAGTGTGTAGCGGTTGTCGACCCGGTCAACAAACCCCGTTTGCTCCAGGCTCAGCAACAGGCGGAATGCGGTGGGGCGCGTCATTCCGACAGCCTGGGCGAGTTCGGTGACAGTGATGCCTGCCCTGTGCTGGCCGAGCTCACTGAGCAGGACGGTGGCCTTGATAACGGACTTGTTGGTGAGGTCTACTGCCTCGCCGGCCGCGACATCGTCACCGGCTGTTACCGCTTGTACGTCCACGCCTGTTTCCGTTGCCACATTAAACCCCGGTTCCGTTCATGTCTGCTCAAGGCAATGATGCCCCGACTGGCTGTCTCCACCATCCTATGCCTCCATAGAGCGAACGGGGCGTTCAGGAATCAGGCGACGTCACCCCGCTACAGCTGATTCGGAGGCCCGTGCCGCCAACCGGGCTGATGCTGCAACGGCCTCACGTGCGGCCACGGCCAGCAAACCGTTGTCCGACGCCGTGGGCATGAAGCGGAAGCCAAGTGTGATCATCTTTTCGGACAAAACCGGCTCCCCGGTGTAGATGCCGGGGACTACGCCCGCATCAATGCAGCGGCGGGCAACATCGGCGAGGATGCCGTCGGCGCCTTCGCCGGTGAGTTCCTCGAGCGTGATCCCCAGGCTGAGGGAGAGATCGTAGGGGCCAACAAAGACGGCGTCGGGTCCGGTGGACAGGATGGCGTCAAGGTTTGCCAGACCGGCGGCCGTTTCGATCATGAGGATGCACAGTGCATCGTCCTGCTGGTTTCCCGGGACCGGTTTGGGGTAGCGGGGACTGCGACGGGTGGGGCCGTAGCTGCGCTTTCCACGTGGAGCGAAGCGGGTGGCCGCTATCAGGGCCGCTGCCGTGGTTGCATCTTCCACGGTGGGAAAGATGATGCCGCCTGCGCCGGCATCGAGCACCCTGCCAACAGTGCCGGCCTCGTGCCCGGGTGCGCGGACGATCGACGGCACGCCAAACAGATGGGCAGCTTCGATCAGGGGCTGCAGTTCGGAGATTTCAGCACCGCCGTGCTGGCCATCGATACAGATCCAATCGAATCCTTCGGCGGCCAGGATGTCGACCGCTGCCGGGTCCCGAAAGCTGACCCAGGCGCCCGGGTGGGTGCCGCCGTCGTCGAGGTTCAGGCGGGGCGTGGGCAGGCTGGTGGAGTTGGCGCTTTCACCGTAGATCTTCATGGTGTCCCTTCGGCAGATTTCAATGATGTTGGGTGGCATTACTTGGACGCCTGGCCGGGGAGGTCCCGGCCAGGCGTCCATGGTGGTTGTTGAATGGTTAGTGCTGCAGGGCAGGCTTGCCCAGCGGCGCGGAGGTGTCGCTCAGGCTCAGGCCCTTGGTTTCCGGTGCAAGGTACTGCGAGATCACTGCACCCAGCACGCAGATGCCTGCGGCGATCAGCATCGTGGTTCCGACGCCCAGGCCATCGACGGACAGGGGAAGGATGAACGTTCCCGCCGCTGCGCCGATCCGTGAGAAGGCGGTGGCGAAGCCGACGCCGGCGCCGCGGATTTCGGTCGGAAAGACCTCGCCGGGATAGACGCCGGTCAGGGCCGTTGAGACGGCGTTGAAAAACGAGAAGATGATGAAGCTGATCAGGATGATCATCGGCGACATGTGGGAGAACAGGCCGATGACAACCAGGGCGGCGGCGGCAATCCACATCGGCGGGATGGACAGTTTGCGGCGTCCCACTTTTTCAATCAGGAACATCGCGGCCAGGGAACCGGCCACCACGACGCCGTTGAGCACCAGCGCTCCTGCCAGGCCGTCTTCGACCCCCAGGCTTTCCAAAACGATGGGCGCGAAGGTGGCGATGGCGAAGTAAGGGGTGACATTACAGACCCAGTACATGCAGACGAAGATCGTGGAGTTTCGGTACTGCGGGGAGAAGAGCTTGCCGAAATTCGGCTTCTCGGACTTCTCGTGCTCCAGATCCTTGACGTCCGCGTCCTCCATGAACTGGTGGGCGATGGCAAACGCTTCCTCACGACGCCCCTTGCTGAGGAGCCAGCGCGGGGATTCAGGTGATCCCAACCGGAGCAGGAACACAATGAGCGACGGCACGGTGCTCATGCCCAGGATGATGCGCCAGTCGGCGTGGATTGATGTGGACATGTAGTAGCCCACAGCGTAGGACAGCAGGTACCCCACGTACCAGGCAACCTCCTGGAATGCCATGAGTTTGCCGCGCAACCTGGCTGGTGAGAATTCGACAAGAAGCGGCCAGCCGATGGCATAGTCCGCCCCGATTGCCATGCCCATGAGCAGGCGGATGACAAAGAGCTGCCAGGCGTCCGCAACAAAGAACTGGGCGGCGGAACCGACCAGGAAGATCGCGAGGTCGACAATGAACATCGGCTTGCGGCCGACCTTGTCCGCGAGGTAACCGCCGATGGGGCCGCCAAAGAAGATGCCAATCAGGGCAGAGGCCCCAATAAGCCCCTGCATGGTAGCGGACAGGCTCAGGTCAGCCGTCAAAGCGGGCATGACCAGACCGATGCCGCCCAGGATGAAGCCGTCAATAAACATACCGCCGGCGATCACGCCGCTGAGCTTGATCAGGAACTTCTTTTTTTGCGGGTCCTGGGGCGCCAGGGACTGCACGGGCAACCGGCGGGAAGGTGTTACAGATGAATTCACGATGGACTTCCTTGTAGATCGTGCTGCTGGGGAGGGATGCAGGCGCCGGTGGAATCAGCGCGAAGAGGAGATTTCGGCCGAAACATTGACCGGGGGCCGTTCATTTCTCGAACGTCGTGATCAAAAATATGGCATGGGCCACACTGGCTGTCAAGAGTTACACCGCAACAAGTCCCTGCGCTCCCGCCGGACGCGGTCGCGCCGGCGGCGACACCTCCGCTATCACGGTCACCTCTTGACAGTGAGTTGGCTTACATTCTAGATTGAACGCAATGTTCACAAATTGAACGCTCATCATTCCAGTAACGGCTTTGTCCGGCACGAGTCCAAGGAAGCACCGCTGCCATGAAAAACGAACCTCTCAGCCTTTTCGCTTTTGACGTTTTCGCCCCGTCTCACCTGACTTCCGGGTCGTGGCGGAACGATGCGGACCAGGGCTACCGCTATACCGATCTGCAGTACTGGACGGGCATCGCGCAGATGCTGGAAAAGGCCGGCTTCGACGGGATCTTTTTCGCCGACAACGTGGGCTACCACGACGTGTACCGGGGAAATGGCGACGCCGCGCTCCGCGACGCCGCACAGTTTCCCATCAACGACCCCACCGTGCTCATCAGCGGCATGGCCGCCGTCACCAGGCACTTGACCTTCGGGGTCACCGTCTCGGCAACGTATGAGCCGCCTTACCTGCTGGCCCGCAAGTTCAGCTCGCTGGACCACCTCACCTCAGGCCGGGTCGGCTGGAACATCGTCACCTCCTACTCCGAGGCCGCCGCCCGCAACCTGGGCAAGCAGCAGCAGCTCACTCCTGCAGAGCGGTATGACATGGCCGACGAGTACATGGACGTGGTGTATAAGCTCTGGGAAAGCTCCTTCGAAGAGGACGCCGTGGTCCGCGATGCCCAATCCGCGACATACATCGACCCGGCAAAGGTGCACCCCATCGAGCACGCAGGCGAGCACTTCACGGTGCCCGGTTTCCACCTGTGCGAGCCTTCCCCGCAACGCACCCCGGTACTGTTCCAGGCTGGTTCCTCCGCCAGGGGCATGGAGTTCGGCGGGAAGCACGCCGAGGCCGTCTTCATCCAGAGCACATCCGTGGAGGGTGCCAAGCGCAGCGTTGCCAAGCTCCGCCAGGCCGTCTCCGACGCCGGCCGCGACCCACGCGACGTCAAGATCGTCATCCTGCTCACCGTGGTGGTGGCGCCCACGGACGAGGAAGCCCAGGAGAAGTACCAAAAGGCCGTGGACAATGCGCCCATCGACGCCGTCCTGGCCCGCTTCAGTGGCTGGACCGGCATCGACATGGCCGAGTACGAGCTGGACACTCCCCTGCGCTCTGTCGGTACCAAGGCAGGGCAGTCCATGGTGGACATGTTCTCCAAGGCCGACCCCGACCGCGACTGGACCCCCCGCCAGATCGCCGAGTTCCTCGCCGTTGGCGGCACCGGATCCACGATCATCGGCTCCCCGGAAACCGTCGCCGCGGAACTGCGCCGCTGGCGCGACGAGGCAGACATCGACGGCCTCAACCTCAGCTACATCACCAAGCCCGGCGGCTGGGAGGAATTCATCGAACTCGCCCTGCCGGAACTGCGCGCCCAAGGCATCATCGCCCCGGCCCGCGCCGAGGACCAGGAGCCGGTCACCCTACGCGAGAAGCTCTTCGGCCAGAAATACACGCTGGACGGCCACCCAGCCACGGCCCAGCGCGCCAAGCACCTCAGTGAGGCCGCCCGCTAGACGCGGCACCGCACAACGGAATCATCACCTAAGGATCTTGTAATGACTGAACAAACTGACGTCGTCGTCATCGGCGCCGGCCTGGCCGGCCTCATCACCGCCCGTGAGCTCAGCAACCGCGGCCACAACGTGGTGGTCCTCGAAGCCCGGGACCGCCTGGGCGGCCGCCTGTACACCGAGCGCCGCCTGGGCCAAAACCTGGAACTCGGCGGAAACTGGCTGCACTGGACCCAGCCCCATGTCTGGGCAGAGGTCACCCGCTACGGACTTGAAGTCTCCCGCGGCCCCCGCTCGGAAGAAACCTACTGGCTGGCCGGTGACGAAGTGCGGCGCGGCAACTTGGACGACTTCATGAAACTGATCGACCCCGGCATGACCCGGCTGCTCGAAGACACCGTGAAATGGCTCCCCCGCCCGGACGCCCCCCTGACGGTCGAGAACCTGACAGAAGTTGACCAGTACAACCTGCAGGAAATGCTGGACAAACTGGACCTCTCCGAGGACGAGCGCAACGCCAACGAAGCCGCCTGGGTGGGTCACTTCAACGCACCTCTGAACCAGTGCGCCTACGTCAACGCGCTGCGCTGGAATGCCGGGTCTTCCGGGCACTGGCACCTGATGCACGAGGCCTCGGCGATCTACCGGCTCAAGGACGGCAACGACACCCTGGTGAACGCGATTGCCGGCGACACGGATGCGGAGATCCGCCTGAGTGCCCCCGTCAACGCAGTGCGCCATACCAGTGACGGAGCCACGGTGTTCTACGCCGACGGGCAGGAGATCGAGGCCAAGAAGGTGGTCATCACCCTGCCGCAGAACGTGCTGCACAAGCTCGATGTCCAGCCCGCCCTGTCCGAAGGCAAGCTCGCACCCAGCCGGGAAAAAACCGCATCCCAGGGCGTCAAAGCGTGGATCCGGGTCAAGGGTCCCATCAAGCCCTTCTTCGCCTACTCCGCCCAGGACAAACCGCTCTCCGTGATCCGGACCGAATTCGTCGGCAAGGACGACGCCGTGCTGGTGGGCTTCGGTGCCGACGCCAACCGCATTGATGTCACCGACATCGACCAGGTCCAGCAAGCGATCAAGGTATGGCGGGACGACCTGGAAGTCCTCGAGGTCACGGGTCACAAGTGGGGCGAAGACCCCTACGCCGAAGAGACGTGGCTGGTCCAGCGTCCCGGCCAGCTCACCAAGTACCACGCCGCACAGCAGGCCAGCGAAGGCGCCCTGCACTTCGCCAGCGGCGACATCGCCAACATCTGGGCCGGATTCTTCGACGGCGCCATCGAAAGCGGACTGCGCGCGGGCCGCACTGTCCACGCAGAACTGAAGGAGGATCAACCATGACCGCCACCGCCATTGCCCCCGGGACCATCGACTCCGACCGCTACCGGGCCGTCATGCGGCACCTGCCCACCGGCGTCGCAGCCATCTGCTCCACAGATCCGGTGACCGGCACCCAGAACGGCATGATCGTGGGAACCTTCGCGTCCCTGTCGATGGAGCCGGCGCTGGTGACCTTCAGCGTGATGCACTCCTCCACCAGCTGGCCAAAGATCTCCCAGGCCGGGATCTTCAGCGTCAGCCTGCTCGCCGAGGACCAGCAACAGGTCTGCCGGGCACTGTCCGCCAAAGGCGAGGACAAGCTCAGCTCCGTTGCGTGGTCCGAGTCGGACTGGGGCACCCCGCACCTCCACGGCTCCCTTGCCTGGTTCGACTGCCGGATTGAACAGCAGTTCACCGCCGGTGACCACCTCGTCGTCATCGCCAGCGTGCTGGACATGACACCCGCTGAGCAGGCCTCCGCCCCGCTCATCTTCCACGGCGGCCGCTTCGGAAGCTTCCGCGAAGCCGCCTCCTAATCCGCACTGCCTGGCCGCATCTACCTTCTTCAAGGAAACCCTGACATGGATATCACCCCAGCCGCTGAAAAAACTCCCGACAGCGACATCACCCCGGCCCTCTACCGCCAGATCCTGGGCAAACTGCCCACCGGCGTCACAGCCATTACCGGCATCAATGACGACGACGAAAAGCACGGCCTCGTCGTGGGCACTTTCCAATCCCTCTCACTCGAACCGGCCCTGGTCATGTTCTGCGTGGACAAGTCCTCCTCAAGCTGGCCGAAACTGCGCAAACTGCAAAAGTTCACCGCCAACATCCTCTCCGACGACCAGATCAGCATCTGCCGGTCACTGTCGAAGAAAGGACCGCAGAAGTTCGAGGGCCTCCCCTGCACCCCCGGCCCCCTCGGAACCCCCCACCTCGACGGCGCCACCGCCTACATCGACTGCATGGTCACCGCAGAAGTCGTCGTGGGAGACCACTACATGGTCGTCGGGGCGGTCACCAACATGACTGAAGGAAACGGTGACGCACTTCTGTTCCGTGGTGGCAAGTTCGGACAGTACCTCCCCATCGAAATCCCGGCGCCCGAAAGCGCAGCACCGGCCGCACCGCAATCAGTACCAGCAAGGAGCGCATCATGACCCGCAGCGAAGCCATCCTCAAAGCCTGGAACGGCGCCTGGGGCGACGGTGATCTCGCAGCATTCGAAAACCTGCTGGCACCGGACTATGTCCGGCGGTCCAAATCGGGAAGCGAAGACTACGCGAGCCTTAGGAAGACCATCGAAGCCATGCACACCGCGTTCCCCGATTCCAGCACCGAAATCCTGGACATCGTGGAGGACGGCACCAAGGTGGCAGTCCATTGGAAAACGACAGGCACCCACCAAGGCGAGTTCATGGACGTCCAAGCCACCGGCCGCAGCGTCAACGTGACCGGCGCATCGTTCCTGCGCTTCGAAAATGACAAGCTCGCCGAGGAATGGGTCATTTGGGACCCCCGCGAACTGCTCTCAGCACTCGGAATCTGGCACCTAGGGCCAGGCAACGCCTAGCCAGAAACCCCGACCCACTTTCTACTGCCTCGGAAGGCACCCCATGACACTTCACGGACACTCCCTGATTGCCGGAGAAACCACCGCCGGAACCACCGGAACCACGAACGGGATCAACCCGGCCACCAACGAAGCAGTGGAACCCACGTACACGCTGATCAGCGAAGACCAGCTGCGGGCTGCAACCGAAGCCGCCGCTGACGCCTTCGATTCCTTCAGCGCACTAGACCCCGGACAACACGCACGCTTCCTGGACACCATCGCCGACAACATCGAAGCCATCGGTGACGAACTCATCGAACGGGCCTCCACCGAAACCGGCCTTGGCCTGGACCGTTTATGCGGCGAACGGGCGCGTACTGTTGGCCAGCTGCGACTGTTCGCCGACGTGGTGCGCCAGGGTGACTTCCGCGGCGTGCGCATCGACCCGGCCATCCCCGACCGGGCACCCCTGCCCAGGGCCGACATCCGGCAGCGCCAGATCCCCCTTGGGCCGGTTGCCGTGTTCGGAGCCAGCAACTTCCCCCTGGCGTTCTCCGTTGCCGGCGGTGACACCGCCTCCGCGTTCGCCGCAGGCTGCCCCGTGATCGTAAAGGCCCACAACGCCCACCCCGGCACCGCCGAACTCGTCGGCCAGGCCATCGTCAAGGCCGTCACGGACCTGGGCCTGCACCCAGGCGTGTTCTCCCTGGTCTACGGCTCCGGGGCGAGCATCGGCCAGGCCCTGGTGGCAGACCCGAACATCAAAGCAGTTGGCTTCACCGGCTCCCGCGAAGGCGGCACGGCCCTCATGCGCACCGCGGCTGCACGGTCTGAGCCCATTCCCGTCTATGCCGAAATGTCCTCAATCAACCCGGTCTATGTGTTCCCGGGCGCCCTGGATGGCGATGCAGAGACCCTGGCGAAGCAGTACGTCACCTCCGTGACCGGCAGCTCGGGGCAGCTGTGCACCTCCCCCGGCCTGGCCTTCGTCCCCGCGGGCGACGCCGGCGACCGGTTCGCTGCCGCCGTCACAAAGGAAATCGCTGCACTCTCCGGGCAGACCATGCTCAGTGGCGGCATCGCCTCCGCGTGGCAGCACGGCCACGATGCACTCGACGCCGAGACCGACGTCGAGCTTCTCGGCCGGGGCCAGAAAGGCCCCGGCGAGAACGCACCGGCACCGGCCGTGTTCAGCGCCGAACTTAGCGTCTTCACCACAAACCCGGTACTGCACGAGGAAATATTCGGGGCTGCGTCCCTGGTGGTCCGCTATAAGGGCATCGATGACCTGGTCGAAGCAACCAACAAGCTCGACGGCCAGCTCACCGCGTCGCTGCACATCACCGAGGACGACTACGCCGCTGCCGCGCCGCTCATACCCGCCCTTGAGCGAAAAGTGGGCCGGATCATCATCAACGGCTGGCCCACAGGCGTCGAAGTCGGCCACGCCATGGTCCACGGCGGCCCCTACCCCGCCACATCCGACTCCAAAACGACGTCCGTTGGCACCCTGGCAATCGAACGGTTCCTCCGCCCCGTGGCCTACCAGAACTTTCCGGAGCAACTGCGCCCCGCACCGCTCCAGGACGCGAACCCCTGGCACGTCAACCGCCTCATCGACGGGCAACCCGAACAGCGCTAGGCCCCGCCGCGCCCCATCTTCCGGCCCCGGGCACGCCTCCCGCAACGAGTCGCCCGGGGCCGGAACCCCAACACACAGAACTGAGGAACCATGTCCACCATCACACTCGACGATGTCGCCGATACGCTCCGCACCGCACGGCTTCAGGGACAGCCCGTACCGGCTCCGACCGAGACCTGGCCCGGCCTGGACGCGGACGCCGCATTCCAGGTCCAGAAGATCAACGTCGAACACGCATTGGCTGGCGGTGACCGGCTAGTCGGCTACAAGCTCGGCAACATCGCAAAGGTCATGCAGGACGCCTTCGGCCTGGACCAGCCGGACTACGGCCACCTGCTCGCCAGCCTCTTCGCCTTCGAGGGCACAACCTTCAAACGCGACAACTTCATTGCACCCTATGTGGAACTCGAACCGGCGTTCGTGCTCCGCTCCCGCCTGGGCGGCCGGAACACCACCATCGCGGACGTCATCAACGCCATCGATTACGCGCTGCCCGCCATCGAAATCATCGACTCGCGTGTGCAGAATTGGGCCATCGGCCTGCCGGACACCCTGGCGGACAACGGCTCCACCGGCGCCGTCATCCTCGGCGGCACCCCCCGGAAGGTCACCGACCTGAACCTGCGCGACACCCGCGGTGTCCTGACCTTCAACCACCGCGAAATCATTTCCGGCACCACCGGAAACATCCTCGGCAACCCCCTTGCCGCCGTCGCCTGGCTGGTCAACCGCCTCGCCGACTACGACGTGGAGTTCGAAGCAGGCCAGGTCATCCTTCCCGGCAGCTGCCTCCAGGCCGTTCCGATGAACGAAGCCGGCCGCTGGTCCGGGACCTTCGACGGCTGGGGCACCGTGGAATTCGACGTTTCGGCCTGATCATGCGCCTGGCCAACATTTCCGGACGCCTCCACCTGGTGACGCCCGATGACCACGTCATCGATGTGGCGATGGAAACGGGCGGACATTTCAGTCCACGGATCCAGGACTGCTACGAACGCTGGTCAGAACTCCGCAGTGTCGCCTACACGCTGGAGCAATGGCGCGGGACACCGCTGGCCGAGGTTCCGCCGTCCTCCTTCGGAAACCCCGCGCCGCAGCCCCGGCAGGTCTTCGCGATCGGGCTGAACTACGCAGCCCACGCCGCGGAAGCTTCGCTGGCCGTACCCGATGACCTCACGGTGTTCACCAAGTTCGTCACCGCCCTGACCGGTCCACACGGAACCATCTCCCTGCCGCCCGGCACCGTTGACTGGGAAGTGGAACTCGTCGTGGTGATGGGCCGCGGCGGGACGGGCATTCCTGCCGAAGAGGCGTGGAAGTACGTGGCAGGCGTCTCCGTGGGCCAGGACCTCTCAGAGCGGACTCTGCAGTCATCCGGGCCCGCGCCCCAGTACAGCCTGGCGAAGTCGTTTCCCGGGTTTGGACCCATTGGGCCGCTGCTGGTGACCCCCGACGAGTTTGAGGACCCGGACCGGATTGAACTGGGTTGTTCCATCAACGGCGAAGAAATCCAAAAGGGGAGCACATCGGACATGGTGTTCCCGGTGCCCGAGATCATCGCCCGCCTTTCACAGGTAACGCCCTTGCTGCCCGGTGATGTAATTTTCACCGGCACGCCAGCCGGCGTGGGCGTTGGTCGTACCCCCCAGCGCTTCCTCAAACCGGGGGACGAGCTGCTCAGCTGGGTGCAGGGTGTGGGCAAAATGCGCCACCTGATGCAATAACGGGGCAAAAACAGTAAGCGTGAATATGTCAACGTGATTCACGGCCATCATGACGGCTTGATTGAGGACCACCGTCTGGAGCAATGACGAGGCTCGGACGGGCGAATAGGGACCGTTCGGGGCGGACAACTGTAAATCGCGGATCAAATAGGAGTTCCTGGTAAAGGATCACCCGGTGGCACGTCCCCTGTGGAGGTGAGGGATGGTCGACACCGGGGCTAGGGTTTTCCCATGGAACAGGAAACCGGAAATGTGCGCCTGATGTTCTTGCGCGACCAAGTGGGGTTGGTACCCAGCGAGAACTATCCGGATGTAGCAGCTGATTTGCTTGTTGAGGGCTATGACTCTCCCTCGCTTCGCGAACTGGCCGGACATCTACGGAATGATCCACGGGGGGCAGCTGATTTATGGGTCCAGGTCCGGGAGGAGTTGGGCAGGCCCTATGAGGACGACGGCGACGCTCGGCGAGCATTGGTTCGGCACTGGCTCCAACAAATCGTTGACGGCGTCCTCGACCCATACCTTGGGACAAATCTCATTCTGGGCCATGCTTGGCACGAACTAGGTCAGCCCACGGAGTTGAATTATTTGGTTGTCCTCAGGGACGACTGGGACGACATGCCGCAAAGCCGGGAGGATATTTGCAACAAGATTGTGGAGGCGGCGCACGAAGTGTTGATTGATTGGTAGTCCGTCGAGGGCGCTCATCGCAAGGAAGGATCACCCGCCTAGTGGAGGATCGTCTATCGTGGCAGTTTGCCCCTACCGTCCAGAAGTTGAGGTATTCCTGGATCGCGCCGGTCGTTCGCCGCTGCACTACGCAGCACTTACGGGCCCGTCTAGGAAATGCGCTCAGCCCTAATGCGCCGAACAAGAACTTGAGCCACAGTCTAGGAGCCGGCCGACTCGATCTTCGAGGGGATGCAGTAGTAACGAGTCCGCCCCACGCGCTTAACTAGACCGCCACGGACAAAGCATTCCAAAAGATCCAGGAGTTCAACGCGATTTAGGTTTGTCGAAACTCGTTCTTGGTGAGCTCTCCGAAGCTTATTCATTGCTGGCAGATCATCCATCGCGAGCGCGGCTTCTCCGGTGAGCGATCCGTGCAGAGCAAGCAAGTGTTGGACGTCGTGCCGGTTGAGCCCGGGTGTACGGCCGGTGTGATTGCGGTGGTTCAACTTAACGAATACATCAGCAAGTGTTGGCTCGGAGTGGTTCTCCGGGAAGCGACAGCCTCGGCAGACCCACGGGTTCTGAGTGGAACGGCGGGACTCTGGCAACTTGAAAATCCTCTCCCCGGGGATCCAAGGAGCTCCGCAAACACCGCAGACACCGGAGTACTTGGAGAGGATTCCGAATCGCTCCTCAAAGTTACCTCGCGGCTGATTCCTAGCAAACTGGGGTCGAGAATCAGGCAAGCGATGGAAGTTTGTCATGTCTTTAAACCTACGGCGTCAGCTGGCGGGAACTGCGCTCCAGTAGGGACAACGAGGACGCGTCCGAGAAGCGGCCTCCGGAACAGCTAGACCTAGGCTTTGAGCTTCCGCGGATCAGGGAACCCGAGCGAGACATACCCCGGAGCCCGCTTGTTCAGGGACGCGGCCAGTACGGGTGTGGATTCGTCGTAGTAGTCGTGAACGGTCGACACAGTTTTCCCCGGGTACGGCCGGATTACCCGGCCGACGTACTGGACCAGTCTGCCTTTGAACGACACAGGCGCTGCAAGGAACAGGGTATCCAGTTTTGGGCAGTCAAAGCCTTCTCCAATGTATGAGCCGGTGCCCAAGACCAGCAGAGGCTGCGCATCATCCGTGCTGGCAAGGAGGTCGACGGCGGCCTGTCGTTCCTTGGCCTTCATCGCCCCGGTGAAAACCACCGGGTTCAGACCAGCCGCCTCGAACCGGGACCTCAGGGACTCAAGATGGGCTTTCCACGTCGTCAGTAGGAGGATTCGGGAGTTCTGTTCGTAGGCTTCAATGACGTCGTCGTAGATTTGCTGCAGGCGTTCCTCGTTGGCGATCAAGTCCTTGTAGATGGCAGAGATCCCGCCCGGTTCGCTGGGGTCTGCGGCGCCGTCGTACACGTATGAGGTCCGGTGCAGTTCCAAGGCCAGCGTCGGTTCGGCAATCGCGTGGGCGTGGGTTGGCAGCTGCTGCGGAACAGCTGGGGAAATCGTGTGGGAGATTTGGCCGAGCTGGTGATAGATCAGCGAGTCCAACTTGTCGCGGCGGTATGGTGTTGCCGTCAGCCCCAGCCAGTACCGGGCCTGGATCTGGTTCATGACGTGGGTGAACGCTGCCGCCGGGACGTGGTGACATTCGTCTACGATGACGAAACCGTAGTCGGCGGTCAGCTCGGCAACATTTTCCCGCCGTGCCAGCGTAGGCAACAGCGCGACATCGACCCGCCCCGTCGTCTTGGCACGGCCACCTCCGATTTGGCCGCACTGCTCGTCCATGAATTGGCGGATGCGGCTGCGCCATTGCTCCGCCAAGGCTTTGCGATCAACCAGAATGAGGGTTGAGACGCCGCGCAGTGCCATCGCAGCACACGCCATCACAGTCTTTCCCGTACCGGGCGGGGCTACCAGGACTCCGTGCTCGGCGGCAGTGGCGGCGTCCAAGCCGCTTTGTTGTTCGGAGCGCAGGCTGGCCGAGAACTCGAAGCTTTGAGCCGTGCCTCGCGCCCGTTGATCATCAATGCGCAGCGAGCTGCCACTCGATTCGACGAGTTGCTGTAACAGGGGCAACAAACCACGGGGCAAGATAAGGTCGCCGTCAAGCGTTTCGTCGTAGTTCCGCAGGTATCGAGGAATGTTCCAGGTGGACCGCCTCTGGCGTTGGCGTTCATAGAACTCCGGGTTCGGCATGGACGCGGCATGCTTGACGGCCGCGATCATTGCTGGTCCAAGGTCCGCAGCTTTGATCGTCAGACGGGAACCGAAACCTGCGCGGACAATCATCGCGGGGCGCGGAACAATTTTGGACGATTGGGGCAATTCCAGCCGGCGAACTTCATTTCCCAGCTTAACTGCCGGAAGTCTCCGGATATGTTCGCGAACTTCACGGTCCGAAAGCCGATCCAAACTGGAAAGATACGCCCACTGGTCCTCATATGGTTCGAGGGTCGTGGTGTCGAGGAACAGGGTGGTGCCATGCTGCCGGCGCTTGCCGTTTAGCGGTGCGGCTATCAGGTTCCCCATACCCTTGCCTGAGTGAACGTCTTGGGCGGGAAAAAGCCTGTCGTAGCTGGCCAGGCTCATGCTGCCTCGCAGTGCCATCGCCTCATGAATGAGGCCGGTGCCAAGCTGGCGAGCTGCAGAGGCAGGGACTGCCGCGCTGAAGAAGATCCAAACATGGGCACCACGACCGGACTGGGACACTTCCAGGGCCGCGGGAATACCTCGAAACCGAGCAGCCTTAGCGTACGCAAGTGCATCGAGCATTGCGGCGCCGCCGTCAAAGTCCGCTGCGACCCACCAGCAGGTGTCCTGTTCCGTCAAGGGATAGAGGCCAATGTGCTGCTCTCCGCGCAAATGGTCGGCAACGACTAATGGAGTAAGCGGCAGGAACCTGGCGCCTGCGATGTTCGCGCCTTTACGCCAACCACCGGCGACGGCAGGAACCCAGCCGGAGCGCCCGTCCCGCGAGTTTTCCCACCGGACTGCGTACACATCATTGCGCGCCCTGAACAGATCCTGGAAGAGCCGGACTTTCGCTTCCGGAGACGAATCCATGGTGACCGGACCATGGTGCACCACTGAAGGAAGTACAGCCTGAGCCAAGTGGGCTGGCTTTGACTCCGCTTCCGTGAGTTCCAAGAGCTTCCGCAGTCTGGCGTTGTCCAGACGAAGCTCCTCGAGCTCACGTCTTAACGCCCTGTCTGCCGCACGGGAAAGGCCCGGCAATGCAGTTTGCGCACCAACTTCAGGAGTGTCTTCAATCACGGTTCCAATTCTCATACAGCCGGCAGGGAACCACGGAAACTTGCGGAATCCGCGGCAGTCTAGGGCTGCGTGAACGTCCGGGACGAAAAGTGTGGACACATCCACACTTTCTTTTGGACCCTATCCCGGCATCGGAGCACTCAACAGGAGACCCTGCAGGCTAGTTTGGACGAGGCTTACAAAGAGGCGGAATCCTTGTTATCAGCGTTCGCTGCATCTCAGCGCTGAAGGCCGGGGACTGTCCATGTTCTGCTATGACTTTGTTTCGTTTGGGTGGCTTGTATGGACCTGCTCTAGGTAGACAACCTGGTCCACAACGTAAAACCAGATGCGTGCATCACCCTTCAAGGTGGGCTTGTGCTGCCATCTGTCGTGGGTAACGCCGCCTCGTGACACGCTGCCCAGATCACCACGCAATCTGTAGTTCGTTGGTGTCGTCACTTGCGGAGTGCGGGTAAGAAAGTCCCATGAATCCACCAGTGAGTTCCTGATCGTGGCTTTCAGATCCGTCCAACCGCGTTTAGCCTGTACAGATGCGAAACGCAGCTCGTATTCGCTCTTCTTTGTCGGCCTCTCGACCTTTTCGCTCTTGGCCATCCCTTAGGGACGCTCGACAGTTTCGGCGTCGTCAAGCCATTCGATCGTTTCCTTGCCGAGTCCGGCGGCGATGGCAGTTGCCGTCTCGCGCCAGGCATTGAGTTCCGCAATGGCCAGATGGGGCTGGTTGGTTGCGAAAGAGGCTCGCGCTGCTGCCACGATCTCCGAGGCGCATGTTTCCCGGTCCATCTGACTCAGGGCAAGCATCCAGGGAAATCGATCACTCATGCGGTTCGCAAGCGTCCCCTCTGTACTGGTGGTAACAGCAATTAACTGCGCGGCCAGTTCCAGCAGTGACGCACGTGCCCGGTCTGCACTCTCGGACATGAGCACCAGATGCTCGCCGTCGCGTCGAGTGATTTGAATCGGGTGATCCGCTGCAGCGGCAAAGGCCTCAGCGGAGGCGCGGCTTAGTTCGGAAGACTGGAACGTCGTTCGGGAAGTGGCTAATGCGCTCATACACCTACACTACTTCAGATCACGTTCTGAAGTCTAGCCAGCTGTCCCTGCAGACGCCCACGTTGTGAATGCCTGCCCACGTAGGTCATGCCGCCTGATTCCCCGACGGTGATGAACCCACAGGCGCTCCGTCGCCGCTTGTTCATTCTGATGTCCCACTGATGTCTTGGCGGGTGGTCTCGCCTGGACCGGTTCGCTGCAGCGCGCCCGCAGGTTTGATAAGCCCGTCGCGCAGCCCAGAGGTCGTTCCCCTATCCGAACGACATCCCACCCGCAGAGAGACCCGGTGCCGATCGAAAACAAAGCAGACATAAGTGTGGACAATGTCAACACCTCTTTGGCAGGACAAACTGAGCACCCTCAGCGTCTGAACGGTACATAGAGCGAGCTTTTGCAGCAAAACCGCACCAATGTCGGTGTCGTCATGTCGTACCCGTCACCAGGAACCATGAATAGGTGTTGGCCACCCACGACCAACCCGAAAGAACGGAACGAGGAACCATATAACCCAACTACAGCAGGCGGAAGGCCCACCGGCCAGGGACTTGAACCCGCCACCCGACACACCTGAACAGGCCCCGCGGCGCCCAGGCCACAGCCCGCGACCAACTCGTCAGATGACGCGACCACAAGCTTTGTCAACACGTCAAAGCAAAATCGCCTCTGACGAGGGAATTTGTCGTGCCCGAGGTGGGACTCGAACTGCATTCTCGGCCTTGCAAGGGCTGGCAACTCCCAAAATCATAGGCAATCCGAGCAAATTCGGGCGATGTACGGCTCAGTCCGAATCCGAATGTGTTGACACTGTCAACACCCCAAAATCTTGTACGACACGGCAACACGGCCCAGGCGTCGCACCCAAGCGGTGCGCAGCAACCCCAGAGCCGCCCTCTTGAAAGCGCTCTCTCGGGAATCCTCAAATCAGCGACCCCCGGCTCTTCAATATCGGGAATAGCCCGTCTGCCGCTTGCGGAGAAGCGGGGCTTATGCGGCAGGATTATCCCGCCAGAGTTCGAGCGATCCCGCGTTCGTGACGCCGATCCGTTCCATGGCTGCCTGGGCGATAAGCAAGGGCCCCCGGGGGCGAGACAATGCAAAATTCAACGGGGGGCGCTGCGCCCATAGAAAATCATCAAGGAGAGCACTTCAACCTCGGTTTACCGGTAAACCAGCGCGCAAAGAGGGACTCCATCTAAAAGCGCTGGAATCCCTCTTTGCGTGGATCTAGTGCTTACCGGCGTTCGCCATAATGAGGACGACGATCAGCAACCAGACGACGCCAGCGATCGTGTCGATCCATCCAAGGATCTTTCCGAGCGTGGCCGAGTGGTGCAGCGCTTCTGCCTTCCTTGCATTCGAGATCGCAAGGGGGCCAAAGACGATGCCAAGAAAGAAGAACCCGATCACACCGAAGATGGTCGCTTTTTCTTTGAACTTCGAGCCCTGAAAATGTTCTAAGGAGTTGTTCTGCTGCACGTTCGGGTAATTCGGATACTGGTAAGGGCTGCTGTTGGCCGGAGCCTTGCGGGTAGGACATAACGGACCTTTCTGAGTGCTGGATACGCGGGGCTCCCCGCGCTACCGCATCTGTCCGCCGTCGATCGTCCCCCGGCTAGAACATACCCTGCAACAGGGTGCTGGGAAAGACTTCTCCCTTGATGTTTCGGAGATGTGCCCCCGAAAATCATCCCTCATGGCTCGTACGCGTGGAACGGGATATTCCATGTTTCTCAAGAATGGCGCAGGAATCGATCAAGAAATGCTCAAGAATGAATCAAGGCTCGATAATCAAACTTCAGTCATTGGCATTTCGAGCAATGGGCAACTAGATCATAAGTAACTCGCGCCTGCTCCAGAGAAACTTGCGATAAATGACAATGCGCTATCAGTAAACCTTGGCTCTACCCTCTCTATTTTTGCCTTTATTACGGGCAGTAATAGTTATGCTAAGTGCCGGACCATGGGGATTTTGTCCCATTGCGCGGCCACCTGCTACACATTGTCTACTTGACTTGACGCGGACCGAATAGACAGTTTGTCCGCGCAAGAATGAATGTGGGGGCAATCAAGTATGGGGATCTCTTCGCTGCTGCAGGGTAAGCGCCGCAGGGCGGCGTCCGTTTCGGCGTTGGCCAGCATCTCATTGGCAGCCGCTGCCCTTGCTTTCCAGTACGACGGACTTCCGGCTGCTGACCTCAAGCTCAATGACGGCGGCGTCTGGGTCACCAAGCAATCGGACCTGCTGGTGGGCCACCTTAACTTTCCCTCGCGGGTGCTGGATTCCGGGCTTCGCACCAAGGCGCCGCAGTACAACATCCTGCAGCAGGGCGACACGGTACTAGTTCATGACAGCGCCAACTCCACCCTTACCCAGATCGATCCAGCGAGGGTGACGCTCCTTGGAAGCGGATCACTTCCTGCCGGCGCCAGCGTCTCCGCGGGAAGCGACACCGCAGCCGTTCTCGCCGACGGCGACCTCTATGCAGTCCCGGTAGGTAGCATCGACGGGCTACGCCTGGGGGGAGCCGAGCCGCTGGCAAAGCTGGGCGAAGGTGCCGTGGCAACCATTGGTCTTGACGGCATCATCCATGCCTTCTCTCCGACGCTTGGCGAGGTTCGTGACTACGCTCCCTCCGGCCAGGATTACGTTCAGAAATCGGCCCGCAAACTCGGCAATGTTCCCAAAGACGCGAAACTAAGTGTGGCTGCAGTTGGTTCCGAGTCCGCGGTGTTCGACTCAGGCACTGGTGACTTGTACCTTCCCGGCGGGCAGAAGGTTGCCATTCCTGACGGAAAGGACGCGGTTCTGCAACAGAGCGGACAGGCCAGCGACCACGTGTTGGTTGGCACCCTAAGCTCCTTGGTGTCCCAGCCTCTCGACGGCGGTGCCGCCACGATCACTAGGTCTCCAAAGACGGGTGCGAATTCTGCACCCGCAGCCCCTGTCTGGCTGAATGGTTGCGCTTACGCCGCCTGGTCCGGGACCTCAACGTACGTGCGTGATTGCGGCGCAGGAAAGACCGAATCCGGGGCCGTGCCAAATGCCCCAGCCAACAGCCAGTTGGTCTTTCGTGTGAACCGCGATGCAGTCGTCCTGAACGACGTACAAGGGGGCGGCGTCTGGCTTGTTACCCAGAAAATGCTTTTGGTCCAGAACTGGAACGACGTGGTGCCGCCTCCGGATATCCAGGATGATCAGGAACAGAAGAGCCCGGACCAGCAGGTCACCCTCCCGAAACGGACCGAACAAAACCATCCGCCCGTCGCCGTCGACCAGCAATTCGGTGTGCGGGCCGGACGCAGCACTATCCTGCGCGTCACCGAGGACTGCTCCGACCCTGACGGTGATGTGTTGGCGGCCTCGCTGGCAGGCGCAGTGCCGCCCGGCGTCGAGGTCCAGGCCGCCCTCGGCGGGGCGGCACTGCAGGTAGCTGTACCGGCGAGTGCCACAGGCTCCCTGAGCTTTAAGTACCGGGTCGATGATGGAAGGGGAGGGACGGCAGAGGCCACCATCACCCTGGCGGTACATCCTGCGGGGCAAAATTCGCCGCCAGAGCTGAAACGTCCGCAGTCAATCAAGGTTGAGGCCGGTGCGACCCTCCAGCAGGACGCCCTCCAAGGCTGGCGCGATCCCGACGGCGACCAGATGTACCTCAAGTCCGCAACAACGACTTCCGGCGACCGTGTCACCTTCCGGAGCAGCGGCATCATTGATTTCGCGGCGGTTTCGGGCCAGACGGGAGTCAAGGAAGTCAAGCTCGTTGTTTCGGACGGCACGGCCGATGCTGAGGGCGTACTCCGCGTGGAAGTGCTGCCCAAGGGCTCGCTGAGGCCAATTGCCAACGCGGACCGGATGACGGCGGTCGCCTCGACACCCCTGACGATGTCTCCGCTGCTTAACGACATCAGCCCCTCCGGGGCGCCACTTCGGCTCGCAAAGTACGACACGGTCCCCGGGGCCAGCATCACCGCCGATTTCAACGCGGGCACGATTACGTTCCAGATGGCTACCGCCGGCACATATTACATGCAATATTTGGTGACCGATGGACCCAACTCCGCGGTCGGGCTGATCCGGATCGACGTGCTGCCGGGGAGCGGTACCAGCCGTCCGGTTGCCGTAAGCGATGTCGCCATGGTCCCGGTGGGCAGATCAGCCTTGGTGGACGTCCTCGCCAACGACAGCGACGCCACAGGCGGGATCCTCATTGTCCAGTCAGTTGAGGTGCCAGCTGGCCTGGGGATCACCGCAGAGGTGTTGGAGAACCGCGTTGTCCGGGTGACTGACACAGTGGGTCTCAGGCATCCTGTGACCTTCCACTACACGGTCTCCAACGGCAGCCAGGCCTCACTGGGCGAGGTCCTCGTCCTACCCGTGCCGCTTCCCGCTACATTACGTCCCCCTGTCACGGTCGACGACTCAGCGACGGTAAGGACCGGCGATGTCGTGACCATCGACGTGCTGCACAACGACTACCACCCCGACGGCGACACCCTCACCCTCCTTCCCGACCTCGTAGCGCCGAAGCCCACACCCGCTGACGGCGTGGCCTTCATCAGCGGCGACAAACTGCGGTTCAAGGCCGGCCAGAATCCGGGAACCGTTCACGCGACCTACGAAGTGGCCGATTCCCAGGGCAACCGCACGGCCGGTTACGTGACGATTCAGGTAGTCCAGGAGGACGACGCACATAACTCGGCCCCCCGGCCGCAGCCCATCACGGCCCGCGTTATCGCCGGCAACACCATCCGCATCCCCGTGCCGCTTGACGGCATCGATCCCGACGGCGACTCCGTAGAACTCCTGGGCCAGCGCGATGCCCCGAAGCTGGGCCGCGTTTCCGTCGGTGACACCTGGCTCAATTACGAGGCTTACCCCGACTCGTCGGGCCGTGACTCCTTCAGCTACGTGGTCCGCGATCGCCGCGGCGCTGAAGCGGTAGGCACTGTCGTCGTCGGCATTGCCCCGCCGAGCTACCAGAACCAGGCACCCTATGCCGCAACGGACACGGTGACGGCGAAACCCGGCCGCACGCTCTCTGTCCCCGTTCTCGCCAATGACAGTGATCCTGACGGCGACCCCATCCTGTTGGTCTCAGACGGCCTGACCTTGCCGGACGGCGTGTCCGGAAAGGTCAGTGATGGCCGTGTGCTGGTCACTGCTCCCGCACGCACTGGCCAGTACACCATCCGGTACACGGTAGCCGATACCTATGGCTCGAGCTCTGTGGGCTCGCTGGTACTGGACGTCAAAGACGACGCTCCTGCCCAGAGGCCCATCGCGCGGGACGATTATGTTGCGAAGATCGACATGTACGGCAAGACGTCGGCCGACGTCCCGGTCCTCGCCAATGACGAAAACCCCGATGGCGTCGCCTCTGATCTCCAGGTTTCCTCCGGTGACGCCAACGCCTCCCCGTCCGGTGGAACGGTCAACGTCAAATTCGGCGAGGAGTCCCAGGTCATCCTGTATACCGTCACCAACGCGGACGGCCTCACCGCATCGGCGTTCATCCATGTACCAGGCCTCAAGGACCTTCGGCCCGAACTATCGGTGACCAAGCCGCTTGAAGTGAAGACCGGGGACACGCTCACCATTGCTCTCACCGACGTGGTTAAGGTGCGGGACGGGCGCGTTGCCCGCATCGCTACAGCCGACAGCGTGAGGACCGCCCATTCCAATGGCGCTCCGCTCCTCAAAGACGAACACACCTTCGTCTACACTTCGGCGGCAGACTACTACGGACCCGATACCCTCACGGTCCAGGTGACCGACGGAACAGGCCCCGATGACGCCACCGGCCTCTCCTCCACTCTCTCCATCCCCATTCAGGTCATCCCCGCCCAGAATGTGTCCCCTACCCTGCTGGGCACCACCATCGAGGTGACTCCCGGGGAAGCCGAGACCCCGGTCAACCTGGCCCGACTGTCCCGCGACCCGAATCCTGGCGATCTCGAGCGCTTGGCGTACAGCATCAAAGACAACGTTTCGGGCGGCTTTTCCGCGCGAATCGAAGGACAGCGACTCTGGGTGAAAGCTGACGCCTCCGCTGCGCGCGGTTCGAGCCAAAGGGTAGCTGTGCAGGTCAGTGACGGAACGTCCGTTCCGACGAGTGCCACGTTCACGCTGACCACAGTGGTCTCATCCAGGCCACTCGCAGCAGCCAATGATGACGTGGTGGTTGATGCTAAGGCTGGCCAGAAATCTGTTGTGGACGTGCTGGCCAACGACGTGAACCCGTTCCCGGAGACGCCACTCAAGCTCAACGGTACCCGGGTGGACGCTGGTTCGGGGGCCGCGGAGCTGGAAGGCGACAGAGTTGCCATCACCCCCAGCCCGGACTTCGTTGGCGTCATGATCGTCAGCTATGAAGTCCAGGACGCGACCAACGCTCCGGAGCGGCAGGTCGAAGGCCATGTGAAGTTGACCGTACGCGGAAAACCCGGAGCCCCGGGTACGCCCTCGGTGAGTTCGATCCAGGACAGTACCGTGGTGCTCGCCTGGGCTCCGCCGTCGAATAATGGCTCACCCATCACCGGCTACACGGTGTCCTCGTCGAAGGGCTACTCCAAGTCGTGTCCGTCGACCACGTGCACCTTGGACGGACTCACCAACGACGTCGAGTACACGTTTACCGTGACGGCAACCAACGACGTCGGAACATCCGACCCTTCGCCGGCCTCCGCGCCTGCCCGGCCGGACGCGCGGCCCGAGGCTCCCGCAGCACCCGCGCTGGTGTTCGGGGACAAAAAGGTTTCCGTATCGTGGACCGCGCCGGTCAGCCACGGTTCGCCGGTGACGAGCTACACGCTGGAAATCTCTCCCGCCCCCGCCTACGGCTCGGTCCAGAAGACCGGCGTTGCGGGCACTTCAATGGTGTGGGATGGCCTTGAGAACGGCGTCGCCTACCAAGTGCGTGTCCAGGCAAATAACCGTGCACCCGAGCCGTCGGCGTGGAGCCCGTATTCGGCCTCCGTCATTCCCGCCGGCGTGCCGGACGCACCGGCGCCGCCAACAACCTCGCCGTCCACTGCTGTGGGCAACCAGGCGCAGATCGTGGTGACGTGGGCACCCCCGAATTCTAACGGCGACCCCATCGCGGACTACACGCTCAGCATTAAGCGTGGTGGTGGAGTCGTGAACTCCCTCACGCTCGCCGGGACCAACCAGAACGTCACGGTGGACACCAGCGAATCCGACTACTCCTTCTCCGTGACCGCCCGCAACAAAGCAGGTGTATCCGCGCCGAGCCCGGATTCCGCGCCGCGTCGGGCAGCCAATGCGCCTTCGGCACCCGCCAGCGTAACGGCCACCGAAGGCGACCACAGCTCACAGGTCAGCTTCACGCCTGGCCCGTTGAACGGCAACCGCCCGAACGAGATCAGCTGGCGCTGGAAGGCGACCCCGGGTGGTTTGACCGGCTCCTTTGGCAGCGCAACGACCGGCACAATCTCGGGCCTGGCCAACGGCACGTCGTACACCATCCAGGTGTGGGGCGAATCAACCGTCCAAGGCGTCTCGCCGGGCCCGGCCACGTCATCGAACTCGGTAAATCCCTACGGGGCACCCCTTGTCCGCAACCTCGTCGGCGCAGGTGGGGACGGCACAGTGTCTTTCACTTGGTCTGTGGACGGGAACGGCCGGAACATCACCAGCGTGCAGGTGAACACGTCCGCCGGAAATACATCCGGCGGAGCGGGACTCACGAGCTACACAGCCTCAGGACTTGGCCCAAGCCAGACAGTGAACGCCACCGTCACGGTGACCACCGATGCCACTGACGCTGCCCGGAAGACGGCGTCGGGTTCGGCGTCCGCGACCAGCAACCCGGTCCGGCTGAGTATTTCGCGGGGCGATCCTGACCCAACACAGGCCGGTACCTACTTCTTGAAGTTGAACTACGCGAACCTGCCGGCTGGAACATACACACTTCAGTGTTACGCCAACGAGACGTCGGGAGGCACAAAGCCGTATTCCACCGCGTCTGCCTCCCTTGGGGGCTCAGGCACATGGCAGGGGTGTGGCCACGCCAGCTGGACCCCAGGTTGGTACGAGATCAGGCTGAGCGGGCCGTATTCCGCGACAGTCCACCAGAACGTTTAAGGAGCGAAGCATGACAATCACCCAGGAACAGGCCACGTGGTTCGCCGGAACCTTCCAGCAGCTCAGCGACAATATCGGGCAGGCCGTGCTCGGCAAGCAGGAGATCATCCGGCTCGTCCTCACCGCACTGCTCGCGGAAGGGCACCTGCTGCTTGAGGACGCGCCGGGGACAGGCAAGACGCAGCTGGCGAAATCGCTTGCCGCGACAGTGCACGGGACGCATCACAGGATCCAGTTCACCCCTGATCTTCTGCCATCGGACGTCACCGGCATCACTGTCTACGACCAGCAGACCCACCACTTCGAATTCCACCGGGGTCCCGTGTTCGCTTCCATCGTCCTGGCGGATGAAATCAACCGGGCCTCCCCGAAAACCCAATCGGCACTCCTTGAGGTCATGGAAGAAGGCAGGGTCACGGTCGACGGCGTAGGACACGAGGTGGGCCGGCCCTTCATGGTGATTGCCACCCAGAACCCGATCGAGCAGGCCGGTACATACCGGCTGCCCGAGGCGCAGCTGGACCGCTTCCTGATTAAAACGAGCATCGGCTACCCCGACCTCCAGGCAGCCGAGGCGATTCTGGGAGCTGCCTCGACGCGCGACCGCTCATCCACTGTGAACGCCGTCATCACCACGCAGGCGGTGTCCGACATGGCAGGCCTCGTGGACGGCGTGCACGTGGATTCGGCGGTGCTCCGCTTCACGGCCCAACTTGCCGAGGCAACGCGAAGTGATCCGAACGTCCGGCTCGGCGTCTCGGTACGTGGCTCGCTGGCGATCATCCGGGCTGCAAAGGTGTGGGCGGCCACGGAGGGGCGCTACTTTGTGCTTCCCGATGACATTAAGGCGCTGGTCCTCCCCGTCTGGCAGCACCGGATCGTCCTCGACCCGGATGCGGAATTCGCGGGAGCGACCGCGGAATCGGTCTTGGCCCGGGCCCTCGCAGATGTTGCCGCCCCACAGACGCGCGGCGCGGCCGCGTGAGCCAGGCAGCGGAGAGGCGGCCGCTCGCGCGGCTGCTTCCGCCTGCGCTGCTCTCAGCAAATCTGGCGCGGTTTCAGGGGCGGACGAGCCCCATCCTGGACAGAGCCAAGGCGGCCTCCACCCGTCTCCGTCCGGTGTGGGTGGCTGCGGCGGTAAAACTTGGCGTTGTGAGCAGGCCCGGGTGGATTTGTCTCGCGGTGATGGTCGCGGCCCTCACGCTGGGACTCGCGCTGGGCTGGCGTGAACTGTGGGCTGCTGCCTGTGTTCTTGGCGTGCTGTTCCTCGCAGCCGTGGGATTTGTCCTCGGTAAGGCCGGGTATGAGGTCACGATCGACCTGGCCAGCAGGCGGGTGGTGGTCGGGGAGCAGGCCGTGGGCCGGCTGCTGGTACGCAACCTGGGAACCCGCGCCATTGCTCCCGCACACGTTGAGCTCCCTGTTGGCCGCGGCCTGGCTACCTTCCAGGTGCCGCGTCTTGGAGCTGGGGAGGAGCTTGAGGAGCTCTTCACCGTCCCTACCCAGCGACGCGCTGTCTTGCAGCTTGGCCCGGTCCGTTCCGTGAAATCGGATCCCTTACACCTGCTGCGCCGTGCCGGAGGACTCAACGAACCCACCGAACTCTATGTGCACCCGCGCATCGTGCAACTCGCCAGCTCCTCCACCGGCCTCTTACGGGACCTTGAAGGGATCGCCAAGCAGAACATCTCGAATGACGACATTTCCTTCCACGCCCTGCGCCAATACGCGCCGGGGGATGACCGCCGCCATATCCACTGGAAATCGAGCGCCCGTGCCCAGAACCTGATGGTCCGTCAGTTCGAGGAAACCCGCCGCTCACAGCTGGCCATCCTCCTCGCCTCGCGGCCTTCGGAGTACGCGGAGCCGGACGAGTTCGAGCTCGCCGTCAGCATCGCCGGATCAGTAGGCGTGCATGCCCTGGCAGACGGGAAGGCAATCACGCTTCTCGGACCACATCGCGCAATGGCACGTCACACGAAGGGGCAACTGTTGGATGGCCTCTCGGCTGTGGAACTCAATGACCGCGCCCGGCCTCTCCAGGAACAGGCAGGGACCATCGCAGCGCACGCTCCGGGCGCTTCGATCGTGGTGCTTGTGGCGGGCTCCCGGGTTGGCCCGCAAGACCTTACACGTGCTTCTTCACGCCTTCCGATGGCGGCTCACCGCCTTGCCGTCACCGTCAACCCGAACTCCGGGCTCCGCCGACGGACGTCCGGCGATCTCACACTGCTGACGGTGCCCACCCTGGAAGACCTCGGCGCCGCTCTCCGGAAGGGGCTCTGATGGCTCTGGCAAGACCCGGAGGCAAGGCAATGGCGGCCGTCATTGCGGCCGTCGCGGTTGCTCTAGCGCTGGTCCCCCTCTACCCCGTCTATGGGGAACCTGACTTCTGGTATGCGGCCGGCGGGGGCGTGCTGCTGGGAAGCCTCGTCGCTGCGGCTGGGGCACGTTGGCGCCTGGGACCCCTTAGGGTCGCGGCTATCGCCGCAGTCGTTTATTTCGTCGCTGGTGGAGCCCTTGTCCTGCGTGCCGAGAGCCTTTTCGGGGTGGTCCCGTCACTGGATGTACTCAAAGCCCTGGCGCTGGGCCTTATCCAGGTCTGGAAAAGCATGCTTACCGCGGCCACACCGGCCTCCGGTATGGATTCGCTGCTGATTGCCCCGTATGTCCTCGGAATGCTCGGAAGTGTCGTGGCGGGAAGTATCGCGCTTCGCGGAAGCCTGCCTCAGTGGGCCGCTCTTCCAGCTGGTGCGCTCCTGCTCGTGGCGGTCGCGTTCAGCACGTACACGGCTTTTGTACCCGCAGTCGTCGGCGCCGTTCTGACCGTTCTGCTGGCAGCGTGGGCACTCCGCAGCGGGGGTGCCGGCGGCGCCGGAAACCTTGCCCTCGGCCACGTGCCCGGCGGCAGCCGGCGGACCACGGCAGCTGCCACGCTTGTTGTCGCACTCGGTGCAGGCCTCGCAGCCGGGGCGCTCACCCCGCTTCCAAACGACCGCGCTGTCCTGCGTGACGCCGTCGTTCCTCCGCTCGACGTTCACGACCTCGCGAGCCCGCTCACCTCATTCCGCCAGTTCACCAGCGCGGGGGAAGCCCTCAAGCTCTTCACGGTCCAGGGGCTCCCGCAAGGCACAGCCATCCGCCTGGCAACACTGGACCAATATGACGGCATTGTCTACCGGGTCGCAAACAACGGTTCAGCCGGTGCCGGCCAGTTTTCCCGGGTGGGGCGCAACATCGTCAACACGGCAGAAGGCGACCACGCTGCTTATTCGGTGACCATCGACCAGTTGACGGGGGTATGGATGCCGGACGCTGGATACCTCGATTCGATCCAGTTCGGCGATGGCGGCCAAGGCAATCGCCCCGGAGGCCTCAACTACAACCCGGGTACCGGAACCGCGGTCATGGTCGGCGGCGTCCTTCAGGATGACCAGTACACGGCCGAAGCCGTCCTTCCTAAGACCCCGGACGATGCGGCGCTGGCTTCGGCCCGTGTTTCTCCGATGACGCTTCCGGCGCCACAAAACGTTCCCGAGATCGTCGGCACACTTGCGACCCAGTTCACGGCGGGCGCCTCAACCCCCTGGGCACAGCTGAAGGCCATCGAAGCCAAGCTCCACACGTCCGGATTCTTCAGCCACGGCCTGGAAGGTGAAGCGAGGTCGCGGGCAGGACATACCTCCGAGCGCATCTCCACCCTGCTCGAGGGGTCCCAGATGGTGGGCGATGACGAGCAGTACGCAGTGGCGATGGCACTCATGGCCCGGGAGCTGGGCATTCCGGCACGGGTGGTTATGGGTTTCCGTCAGGACCACCCGGCCGCCGGGAGCAGCACCATCACCGGGGCCGACGTTCACGCGTGGGTGGAGGTGCCTTTTGAGCACCTCGGTTGGGTGAGCTTCGATCCAACACCGCCCACTGATCAAGTTCCGAAGCAGGAAGTGCCGCAGCATCAGCAGAAGCCGCAGCCCCAGGTACAGCAACCGCCGCCGCCGGTGATTCCGCCCGTCGAGCTGCCGCCGGCTCCGCCTGTCAAGGAGGCCTCTGACGGGTCCACTCCCAGTGACCTGGGCGTGTGGGCAGTGCTGCGCTGGACCGGGACCGGTCTCGGCATTTTCGCCTTACTGCTGGCTCCCGTCGGACTGGCCGCGTGGCTTCGTTCACGGAGGCGCCGTGCGCGTCGGGCAGCGCCACGCGCAGCAGACCGTATCAGCGGCGGATGGTCCGAGTTGGTTGACGTGGTGGTTGACCATGGCGCCGTGGTTCCTGTGGGAGCAACGCGTCGTGAGGAAGCGGAGCTGCTTGGAGAACACTTCCGGGAAGAAGCGATCGCTCCGCTGGCCGTCCGCGCGGATCATGCCGCCTTCGGTGTCGGCCAGCCGGATGACGCCGAGATCGCTGCCTACTGGGCGGATGTGGAGACAGCAGCCGGGCGCATCCGAAGGGCCGTCGGTTGGCGGCGACGCTTGGCAGCTCGGTATTTCCCGCGTTCTGCGATGCGCGACTTCCGGCTCAGGCATGCCGGGTTTTCCTTCCCCTCCATCAAACATCTCCCATGGAAAAGGGCAAAGAACCAATGATCGAACTAGCCTGGGGAGCGCATACGGACCGAGGGCGACGGCGGGAACTCAACGAGGATTCCTTCGTCGCCGAACCGCCCCTGTTCTTCGTTGCTGACGGAATGGGCGGACACACCGCCGGGGAACGTGCCAGCGCCACCGCAATTGAAGCCTTCTCGGAACTCCGAGGCCGCTCCCTGGTGGGGCTCGACGACGTCGAACGCGCCTTTGCGCGAGCTGTCCGGGACGTTTCGGGTATCGGCGCCGGCATTGACGCCGCCGGCACCACCATCTCGGGTGTGGCGGTCACCGAACAGGGCGGCGAGGCTTATTGGCTCGTCATGAACATCGGAGATTCCCGGACATACCGTCTCGCGGCCGGTGTGCTTGAACAGATCAGCGTGGACCACTCAGAGGTGCAGGAATTGGTAGACAAGGGCGAGATTTCGTCTGCGGAAGCCGAACGCCATCCACGACGCAACGTGATCACAAAAGCTGTGGGCGCCGGATCCTACGACGAGCCCGACTACTGGCTCATTCCGGTAGCGCAGGGAGACCGGATCCTGGTCTGTTCCGACGGCCTAAGCAAAGAGCTTGACACGGCAAGGCTGACGCAAGTGCTCTCGGAAGAGGAATCTGCGCAGGCTGCGGCTACCCGGCTCGTTCACGAAGCTTTGCTGCATGGTGGCCGCGACAACATCACCGTGGTTGTCGTTGATGCGATTCGGGACGATGGGCAGGGCGCTTTAGACGACACCCAAACGCACGTGTTGGATGAGGACACGCTGCCACGCGACCTCAGCAAGGAAAGGACCGGGGATGGGCCGATACAGTTCGGGTGATTGGTATGCGCTCGTGACAAACGACGGCGTGGCGATGCTTCCCAACGGCGTCTCGCCTGAGTTGGCAGAAAACGTCTGGCTGGCGTTGGGTGCCGGCGGTGGTCTCGCCGCCGTGCTCGAGGGCATCGTTGGCGGTTTCGGCACGAGCCTCTCGGCACTGCCGCCCTTCGCGATCGTCTCACGCGCCCCCGCCGGGGACGAAGTGCGCGCCGCCGTTCGCGGGCCCCTTGAGGTCCGGATCACCTCAGCGGCAGGAGAAGTAATCGTCGGGGGGATGGGAGTAGCCACCTGGAACGAACGCGGCGTGGACGACGCCGAATCTGTCCTGGTCGGCATCGCCGGCGCCGGTGCGCCGCGGCTCCCTATCAAAGACGGCGTAGTACTCGCAGGCCAAGTCGCATTCCAGTTTAGTGAGCGCGGCACAATCCCCTCAGCCCCCAAACTGCCGGCAGCCTATGAGCAGCCGGAGCCCTCAATGCCGCGGCACGAGGAGCCCGAGATCACAGAGCCACAGCCGGCCGAACCCGCGCTGGACGAACCAATCATCGAAGCACCCGTGTTTGAGTTTCCCGGGCCGCTTGCTGGCCACCCCCGGATCGACGAACCGGTGCTGGAACAGCACATACCTGACACAGGAGACCCCGTAACGGAAGTAGAGCCGATAGATCCTGTTGCCAGCGACAAACAGCCAGCCGCGAGCAGCGAGAGCGGCGATGGCGGAGAGGCTGGGGCGAGCGGAGAGACGACCATTGCGCCGCCCCTCCTCATGGAGCCGTCATCAGAGGACGGCACGGGCGAGGAACTCCCCGCGACCGAGGACTACGACGGACTGCTCTACGGCGATACCACCAAGAAGTCAGTCGAAGGCGCCGCCGTCCGCGCCTTCGTGGACCCCCTTCCCGAGACGGGTTCCGTCCCGCCCGGAATGATCTCGGGATTACCGCAATTCGGGTCTGAAGGCCTCCCCGAACCGGCACCCCAGACCAGGCTCGGGGACCACGACGACGAAACGATCTCGGTAGCCAAGGTCCAAGCGATGCTAGCGCAGGCGCAGGGTCAGCCCGCGTCAGCCGTCCCTGCCGGACCCGGAACTTCTGCCCTTGGGGCTCCCGCCACCCTGGTGGTGTCCACCGGCGAACGGGTTACGCTCGACCGGGGCGCCGTCGTCGGACGCCGTCCCCAGCTCGTCCGGGTCCAAGGCGGCAACGTGCCGCGCCTGGTAACCGTCCCAAGTCCGAACCAGGACATCTCCCGCAGCCACGTCGAGTTGCGCCTCATCGGCCAGGACGTACTTGCCGTTGACCTGAACACGATGAACGGAACGAGGCTGCTCCGCCCCGGCTGCGACCCCGTCCGCTTACAGCCCGGAGACTCAACCATCCTTGTCGCCGGCGACAGCCTGGACCTGGGCGACGGCGTCGAACTGGCATTCGAGGGACTCCGATGAACGCGCGCCGTCCACCTTCAGCGGCGCCGGAGCTCCCGGGATTCGAGTACCTCCAAGTACTCGGCTCCGGCGGTTTCGCCGACGTATTCCTCTACCAGCAACTCCTTCCCCGCCGCCAGGTAGCTGTCAAGGTGATGCTTTTCGACAAACTCGGCACCGACACTGTCGCGGAGTTCACTGACGAGGCGAACCTCATGGCGCAGTTGGCCACGCACCCCTCGATCGTCTCGATCCATCAGGCGGGCATCTCCGCGGACCGCAGGCCCTACCTGGTGATGGAGTACTGCTCCAAACCAAACCTTCAGACACGGTATCGCCGCGAACGGCTTTCGGAAGCCGAGACGCTGCGCATCGGCGTGCAGATTGCCGCGGCCGTGGAAACCGCTCACCGGGCCGGTATCCTGCACCGGGACATCAAACCCGCAAACATCCTGGTTACCGACTACGGCCGGCCGGCACTGACCGATTTCGGTATCGCGGCGACCACGGGCTCCGGCGCCGAAGCCAGCGGGATGTCCATTCCGTGGTCGCCACCGGAATCGTTCGCGGCGCCGGCGCAAAGCGACGCGACCTCTGACGTGTACGCCCTCGCCGCAACGCTGTACACCCTGCTGGCCGGCCGCTCACCATTCGAAGTTCCCGGGGCTTCGAACACCCAGGTGGACTTGATCGGCCGGATCACGACCTCCCACGTCCCGCCCATCGGCCGCTCTGATGTGTCCAACGCCTTGGAGCAGGTCCTGCGCAGAGCGATGTCCAAGGCGCCGGGCGACCGGTTCCCGTCCGCCATGGCCTTCGCCCTCGAGTTGCAGCGGACCCAGATCGGGCTTGGGATGCAGGCCACGGCTATCGACGTCATGGAGGAAGAGTTCATCCTTGAGCAGGCCGCTGACGACGACGACGGAACCCGCATCCGCAACATTGTCAGCATCCAGGCCCAGGCCTCCCCGCCGGCACCGCCGGCGAAACATTCGCTGTTGGGAAACCGGCCGTTGCCCGGGAACCCAGAGGAGGACCCGCTCTTCGGCGTCACGATACAGCGGGGCGTGGCCTCTGCACGCCCCGCGGCCTCCGGCCTGGCGGCGCCGCCGGTGCCGGACACCATGCTCCGTCCTGTCTCTGTTGACCCGAAAGACGATGGCGCGGTGGGGCCTAGACCCCGGCGCCGTTTGGCCGTGATCGGGATTGCCGCCGCGACCCTGGTCGCGGGCGGCGTTTTGGCCGCCATCCTCGGCGCCTCCGGCGCCCTGAGCAACCCGAAGCCCGAGAACCGGCCCAGCACGGCGGCTCCGGTTGCGATCACTCCCGCCGGCGGTTCCGTTCCCGCCATAACGGCCGTCACGGGGAAGGTCGAGGGAAGCAACGTGGTCTTCACCTGGAAGAACCCGGATCCCAAGGAAGGAGACGGGTATTTGTGGCACACCGTGGAGCAAGGGTCATCACCCCCCCTGGCCGCTACCAACGATCCCACCATTACCGTCCCGGTATCGGCCAATGGGCGGACCTGTGTTGAGGTTCTCCTGCGGCGCTCGTCCGGACGAACGTCGGAGAGCCCAACCCTGGGGTGCGTCCGGTGAGCGGCCCCGACATGCAGATCGAGTTCTGCGGCGAGTGGTTTCCCGTGACACGAGAAGCCCTTTTTACGATCGGCAGGGACGCAGACCTTGTCGTAGATGAGAATCCGTTCCTTCACCGCCGGTTGCTGCAGGTGTCGTGGCTCGATGGTTTCTGGGTGCTTGCAAACATCGGCTCACGTATAGCGGTGACGGTCACCGACGGGGCAGGCCGGCTGCAGTCCTGGCTCGCACCCGGGGGCCGGCTCCCCCTCGTCTTCGCACGCACTACCGTCGTGTTCACTGCCGGCCCCACAACCTATGAACTGGCGCTGCACGCCTCGGAGCCGGCCTTCGCGTCCACGGACGTCTCCTCCCATGAGGGCGTGACAACCATCGGATCAGTTTCCCTCACTGAATCACAGCGGGTCCTGATCGTGGCCCTCGCGGAACAGATGCTCCGCTTCGAGGGGAGCGGGCGGGGTGAGATTCCAACGAACGCAAAAGCAGCCCGCCGGTTGGGCTGGGCGCTCACCCGGTTCAACCGGAAGCTGGATAACGTCTGCGACAAGTTCGACCGCATCGGAGTTCAGGGGATGCGCGGCGGGCTCACCTCCTACGCAACAAACCGGCGTATTCGACTCGTCGAATACGCCATCACCTCACGGCTAGTCACGCGAGCGGATCTCGCACTTTTGGAAAAGGGCGTTCAATGAGGCTCAAAATCTCGCTGCGCCGCAGCAGCGGCGTATCCGATGTGGTCATCACGGCCGATGCTACGGCGACCGTCCGGGACATCGCTGCCAAGCTGGCCGCCGCCGATCCCGCCGCTGGGGGCAAGCGGGCAGCTGTGCCGGAAGCCGGGTACTCGCTGCGGATCGCCGAGCCCGGCAACGCCCACCAGATGAGGGAACTTGATCCTGAGGCACTCATCGCGGACGCCGGGCTGCGGTCAGGCGCCGTGGTCGAGCTGTTCGCCCTGACCAGCCAATTCCAGGCCCCGGGTACCGACCGCGGCCCGGCGGCGGCGGTGCTGCGGATCCTGTCCGGACCCGACAGCGGGCGGGAGCATACTCTTCCGTTCGGCGCGAGTGTCGTGGGCCGGGACCGCGATGTCGAGGTCCGGCTTTCCGACGGGCTCGTCTCCAAACGCCACGCGCGGATCAATGTCGGCGAGGCAATCGAGATTATCGACCTGAACTCTTCCAACGGCGTGGTCATCGGTGGTGCACCAGTAGCCCGCGCCGTGCTGACGTCTGCTGACGTGGTTATGCTGGGCGATACCTCACTGTGCATTGTTCAGCTGCAGAACTCGACCCGCGCGCCCGGGGGGAGTGCCATCGTCGATTTCATCCGCTCCCCCCGCATCGTCGCCCGCCATCGCGGCGAGGAATTCACGGCGCCGGCGCCGCCGCGGTCCCCCCAGCGGCAGCGATTCCCCTACCTCGCGTTGATCGCACCTCTGATCGTTGGCGCCGTTCTCTTCCTCTTCACCGGCCAGCTTCTCGGTGTCGTCATGATGGCGATGAGTCCGCTGCTGCTCCTGGGGAACTACATCGACAACGCCTTGGCAACCCGCCACACCTCCAAAACGGAGCGTACACGCTTCGATGGAGCGATGCTGCAATTACAGGACCGGATGGAACAGGCACGGGACGCCGAGCGGCGAACCCGCACGGCAGAGCTTCCGGGCACAGGCGAGCTTATGGACGCGGCCCGGCAGCTAGGCCCGCTGCTGTGGTGCGAGCGTCCCGAACACCCCACCTTCCTCGCGGTGCACCTGGGTCTGGGGCGCGCCGAATCCCGCAATGTCCTCGTACTGCCGCAAAGCAATGACACGAAACCAGAGTTCTGGGAGCAACTCCTGCAGCTGAAAGCGGAGTTCTCCACCGTTGATCGGGTGCCGATCGTCGCCCAGCTCAGGAGTTCGGGGGCGCTCGGCTTCGCGGGCAATGCCCGCGACCGTGAAACGGTAGCCTGCGGTGCCGTATTCCAGATTCTGGCCCGCCACTCGCCGGCGGAAGTCGTTGTGGCCGGGATGGTTTCCCCGGCCTCGCGCCCAGCGTGGGAATGGCTCAAATGGATGCCGCACTCCACCTCCGTGCACAGCCCGATCGAAGGTCCGCTGTTGGCCGACGGTCCCACTGCCGCGTCCGTGCTGCTCGCACAGCTGGAAGGGCTCATAGAAGGGCGACGGGATGCGCTCTCCAGCGCAGCCACTCTCCAGCGCGGGCCACTTGACCCCGACCGCGAGGAGGAGCTTCCGGCCCCAACGCTCCCGGCCGTGGTGCTCGTCGTCGACCACGATGCGCCCGTCGACCGGGGGCGTCTGACCCGTCTGGCGGAACGGGGCGCCGATGCCGGCGTCCACGTCATCTGGTGCGCGCCCAGCGTCGATCGCCTCCCCGCCGTATGCCGTATGTACGTGGCCCTTGACGGAACCGATTCCGGTGCTGTCGTCGGCCAGGTCCGTCTGGGTGAGCGGACGATGCCGGTCGCTGCAGAGCACATCGACCCGGCATGGTTGGAACAGGTGGCCAGGGGTCTAGCGCCGGTCGTGGACATCGGGTCCCCGGAGGATGACGATTCCGATCTGCCCAGGCAGGTCTCCTATCCTGCGCTAGCCGGACTGGACTTGCTCGAACGGCATGAACGCATCATTGAACGGTGGCAGGAAAATGAATCACTCACGGTTCGTGACGGCTCCCCCGTCCGCCGTCGAAAGGACGGCAACCTCCGGGCACTGATCGGCCACGCCGGCTCAGAGCCGTTTTACCTCGACCTTCGACGCGACGGACCCCATGCACTCGTTGGCGGCACGACCGGTTCGGGTAAATCGGAATTCCTTCAGTCGTGGGTGCTCGGCATGGCCGCCGCGAACAGCCCTGACAGGCTAACCTTCCTGTTTGTCGACTACAAAGGCGGCGCGGCCTTCGCCGACTGCGTGAAGCTGCCACACGTCGTCGGACTCGTCACCGATCTTTCGCCCCACCTGGTCCGCCGTGCACTGACATCGTTGCGGGCCGAACTTCGATATCGTGAGCGGCTGCTCGAACGAAAAAAGAAGAAGGACCTCGCCTCGCTGGAACGCACAGGGGATCCGGAATGCCCGCCTAGCCTGGTCATCGTCGTCGATGAGTTCGCGGCACTCGTCCAGGAGGTCCCCGAGTTCGTCGACGGCGTTGTGGACGTCGCCCAGCGCGGGCGTTCCCTAGGTCTGCATTTGATCCTTGCGACGCAGCGGCCCGCCGGCGTGATCAAGGACAATCTGAGGGCCAACACCAACCTTCGCATTGCGCTGAGAATGGCCGATGCAGACGACTCCGCGGATATCCTGGGCAGCCCCTTGGCTGCTCACTTCGACCCGGGAATCCCGGGGCGGGGAGCGGCCAAGACCGGTCCCGGGCGTCTGCGGACCTTTCAGACCGGCTACCTCGGCGGACATACAACTTCCGAGGCGCCCCCGCCCCAGATTGATGTAGAGGAACTTACCTTCGGCGCCCCAACCCTGTGGGAATCACCGGAGACGGCGAGCGTCCCGGAGGAGCCGGAAAACGCCGCTACGGACATAGGCCGCCTCGTCGGCACGATCTCATCCGCGGCTGACACAGCCGGCGTACCCCAACCCCGGCGCCCGTGGCTTGACACATTGGCACCGATTTACAGTCTGGGCAAGTTGCCGAACCCCCGTACAGATGAACGCATTCCGATCGGCGTCCTGGACGAACCCGAGATCCAGTCCCAGCGTCCTGTTTACTATGAGCCGGACCGTGACGGAAACATGGCAATATTCGGGACCGGCGGTGCCGGTAAGAGCACCGCACTGCGCACCATAGCGGCCGCCGCAGCCATTACAACCCGTGGCGGTGCGGCCCACGTCTACTGTCTGGATTTCGGGGCAGGCGGCCTCAGAATGCTCGAGTCCCTCCCGCACGTAGCAGCTGTAGTATCCGGCGACGATGAGGAACGCGTAATTCGCGTTCTCCGCCGCCTGCGCGACATCGTCGACGAACGTGCAGTGCGGTACGCGGCAGTGGGAGCCGGCACAGTTGGCGAATACCGCCAGCTGGCCGGCGCACCCGATGAGCCAAGAATCTATCTGCTGATCGACGGGGTCGGCGTGTTCCGTGAACAGTATGAGTTCGGCAGCCCGCAAAACTCCGCCTGGTTTGCCGCATTCACCCAGATCGCGGCCGATGGACGCCAACTCGGCGTACACATCGTGATGACAGCCGACCGGCCCAACGCGGTTCCGACTTCAATCGCAGCGACAGTCCAGCGCCGGATCGTCCTAAGGCTCGCGGCCGAGGACGAATACGTGCTCCTGGGCGTCGCCAAGGACGTGCTCAACCCGGCTTCACCGCCTGGACGCGGAATCTTTGAAGGCAACGAGCTGCAGTTCGCCGTGATTGGCGGCCACGCAAACCTTGCACTCCAAGCACGCGAAGTGCAGCAGTTGGCGGCGAGCATCGGCAGAGGCGGCAGCAGGCGTCCGGAACCAATCGGGAAACTGCCTGACCAAGTGGAACTCTCGGCATTACCGGAATCCTTCGAGCAACGAGCCGTGATCGGTGTGGACGATGTAGCCCTCGGCCCGGCGGCCATCGAGTTGAAGGGCCCGTTCATGGTCTCGGGCCCCCCGAGCAGCGGAAGGTCCACCGCACTCGCCACCCTCGCAGCAGCGGTTCGCCGGAGCGGGTCGGGAATGTCCAGCATCCTGCTGAGCCCACGACCCTCGGCGCTGTCACGACGGGGCGGATGGACAGCCTCAGCGGATCGGCCCACCGACGTCGCTGCCCTGTGTTCGCTGCTCATCAGTCAGCTGGAAGAAGCACCCGACGGTGGGCCGCGAATGGCCCTCTTCATCGAAAGCGTCACTGAATTCCAAGGAACTCAGTCGGAGGCCGACCTCAGCCGGCTGCTCAAACTGGCGGTTAGCACTGATCAATTTGTTGTGGGCGAAGCCGAAGTGTCCACCTGGTCCCAGGCGTACTCGATCACCCCGCATTTCAAATCCGGCCGGCGTGGGCTGCTACTTATGCCCGGTGATTTGGACGGCGATCTGCTGGGCGCTTCGCTGGGGCGGATCCGGCGCAGCGATTTCCCGCCCGGACGAGGGTTCCTCGTTGCCAAGGGCCGTGCTTCCCGGCTTCAGGTGGCCGAAACGGGAGCCGCGGTCGAATGGTGAATCATCCCCATCGACCAGCGATAAGGCCGCGGATAGTTTTGCTGCAGCGCACCTGCAGAAAGCGAATCGGAACCGGCAAACGGTTTCGACTACTAAAGAGAATGGAGAACGCACATGGCAATGTGGGGACTTGATGTCCAGCAAGTTCGTCAGCTGAGCTCGCAGCTCAACCAGAAGGCCGAAGAGATCCAGTCGATCCTCGGCACCTTGACGACGTCACTCGAAGGCACCCAATGGCAGGGCCCGGATGCCACCGCATTCCGGAACGAGTGGGCCGGAGCGCACTCGAGCTCACTCAGGCAGGTCGCCCAGGCCTTGCACGACGCTTCGCAGAAAGCGTCCATGAACGCGACACAACAGGAAAACGCTGCGCAATCGTGACCATCGTGAGGGGCGGTCTTGCAACCGCCCCTCACAAAGAATTCGGAGGTTGGAATGACAATGTACGGCGCAGACGTCGCGGCATTGCGCTCACTGGCCGCGCAACTCGATCGCGCTGCCGACGAGCTCGATGAACACCGGGCATTTTTGAGCAACGCCGTCCACCAGAGCCCCTGGCTCGGTCCCGATGCTGACCGGTTCCGCGGGCAATGGGACGGTGAACACAACACGCGTGTCGCGACCTCAGCCCGACTGCTTCGCGACACAGCCGCGACGGTCCGCCGGAATGCCGACGATCAAGAGCGCGTCAGTGCGGTGGACGGTGGCACGGCGCGAAGTTCTTTCCCGGCGAGTAAAGAAAACCTTCAGGGTGAACGGATTGCAAATGGGGTCGAGGCTTCTCTCTTCTCGATGGATGTCGCGGAAGCACTGAAGAAAGTCGCTCCGTTCTCAAACGATGCGGTCAAAACCCTGGCAGGGCTCCTCGGAACGGATAGCGAGAAAGTCATGGCCAAGATTGAGGAGCTCAAGATCCCGAACTCGATTGAGGGTTTTTCCAAGGCCCTTGGGGTGCTCGGCGTCGCTGATGACGCCGTGACAATGGTTCGGGATTTCGCGTCCGGCAACGTCATCGATGGGGCCCTCGGAACGGCCGTAACAGGGACTTCGGCTGCCGCGGTTGCTGGTGGGTTCGGACTGGGTTCTGCGGCGTTGGCCACTGCCTGGCCACTGGAACTGGCAGCGACGGCGCTGAAGGGCTTTGTCGACATTACCTTGCCCGTCAATGCCGAGCGTCAGGATGAGACATATCGCATGGGCGCTGAGTCGCTCTTTGGCCCTGACATTGACCCCAATGACCTCACACCCGCACAAGCTCAAACAATGGTTGACCACTACTCCGGTCCAATAGGGGTTGTAAACATGATTAGTGACACAATGGACGCTTCCGCGAAGCGGATCTTTCCGTGGAACTGGTGACTTCCATGGAAACGAATCACCTCGTTCACCTCACCGCGCCTGAGTTCGCTGCTTTAGTACAAGCCGGGAGCGCAGCGGACGTCCTGTTCGAAGGCGCATTCGAAACGCGCCTGGGTCGAGCACGGGAGTTGAAGTCTCTAGGGGCTTTGTGGCTGGCGATACGCCACGATGCCATGCCCGAAGCTGAGCGCGGCGCCTTTCCAATTGCGATCAAACGGGCGATCGATGGTTTGCTCACCGCGAAACACCTCGTCTCATGGGTTCCATTCCATGGGGGCGAACTACGCTCGTTCGTTTTCTTTGGCCCCGTCGCTGCGACGGTGGTTTCACTCACAAATAAGGGCCTCCTAGACATAAGAGGACTAAACAATTGTGCAGCTCTCGACATGTTCGCAAATACCGTGACTGAATCAAATTCTTTAAGGTTCGTGGTCACAGCTAAAGAGCTGGAAGGTGCGGCACGAGTTATGGCCTGGCAAGACAACGTGTTGTCGGACCGTCGTGACGGAGCAACAGGCGAAGAAGCAAATATGGTTCGGCACGATGCGGCTAACCGAATAGTGCGGAATCTGGCAGCCATGATCTGTGATGAACAGATAGCCCCCGATAATGGTCTGACCTGCGGACTGCAATCGCTTTGACAAGCCAAGGAGGATAGGTGGGCAAGCCACACAAATACGCCTGGAACGGCATTGATATCGAGACATCCTTATCAATCGAGCAGGTCGCCAACATGGCTCAGCGTGCCGCACAGGAAAGTACCGGCGACCTGCTCAAAGGCAAACAACGGGTCGTCTCAACACGATCTGGTGACCGGCAGATCGAATTCAGGATCAACGACTACCTCATCTCTTTCAGCAAGCTCATGGTGTTCTTCCTGGACTTCGAGGAACGGGCCGGAGTCACCTTCGCCTCCACCCGCATCGAGTGGTACCTGACCAACCAGCAAACGGTTGGCGGCTTCATTCCCGTATCAACGAAGAGGATGGTGGCGCACCACACCTATCTACAGTTCGCACGTAACCTTGGCGACCAAGTGCGTGCAGCGGAACCGTCCGCCCGGGTCCGCCTACGCGAGGGCATCGAGGTGGAAGGCACGGGAACACCTGATGTCGGTGAGGACCCACAACAGGTGCCCGGGACGAGCCTCTCAATAACCTCGACCCCACCGCCCCCTCCTCCACCGCCCCCTGCCCCTGCCCCGCATCGGACGCCCGAGCCGCCGCGCCCACCGTCGTACTCCCCATCAATCCAAAAAGCGGTTGCGCTACCGTCCTTGCCGCCCGCCCCCGTGCCCCCCGCCCCGGCTGCGTTGCTGGGTATGGTCACCGGAGTGCCGGGCTACACTCGCTCACCGGATAATCCCACTCCCCCATCTCCGTCGTCGACTGTTGGCCCAAGCCACCTGGACTCCCAAGTGCACCCCGACGACGAGGACGTCGATGCCACAAGGCGGGCCGGAGCCGGGGCGGGCGTGCGCTGGGAAATGGAACTGCCCGATGGCCGAAACGTTCAAATTCGCGAGACCGTGGTGGTCGGGCGCAATCCGTCACCCCCCTCGGATGCGCCGACAGCCGCCTCAGTCAGCTTGGTTGACCACACGAAATCGGTATCCAAGACCCATGCAATGCTCAACGTCCGCGACGGCATGGTCTGGATCACGGACCTGCACTCGACCAATGGGACGGTGCTGACAAACCCGACGGGAGAAATCGTTGTGAGTACGGCCGGGAACCCAATGCCGGCGGGCGATGGCTGGCAAGTGGGTTTCGGCGACTATGTCGTACAACTGAAGGGGAAATAACGGTGTATTGGAGCATTTACGATGTCCTGATGCTGGTATCGGGACTCATCACCCTCGTCATCGTCATCGCACCAGTCAAAGGGATCACTCCCCGCACGCGCATCACAGCGGGCGCGATCGGCGGGGTGCTCGTGTTCGCCTCGCTGCTGCTGGCAAGCATCCCGTTCTTTCGTTATCCGGGCATCGTCGTCGTCGCCCCTGCGATCGCGCTCCTGAGCGCTATCGCCGTAATCGGCAAAGCCGTGCGTGCCCAGAGTTCCCTTCAGATAGGACAACAGGGCCACACCCTTCACCATCAGGAACCTGACCCGATGTCCGGCCCGGCACACCCCCAAGTCGAAGCAGACGTCCAAAGCATTTCTGCGGACCTGACCCCGGCGGAACTGATGGAACTCGCAGCCCGCGATAGAACCAAGTGGGTCGAGATAGCCCAGCACCCCTCGGCCTACCCCGACTTGCTTGAATGGCTAAATCAGTATGGAAGCGCCGATGTGAAGGCCGCCGTGGCCGCACGCCGTCACGTCGACGCACCGGATCCTGCCTAGGACCTATAGGCTCCGCAGGCCAAGGGGTGCGCTTGTTGCCGTCTACAAGGGGATGGAAGCGCGCAAGTGAGTCAAGAAACGCGGCAGCTTGAGCGCCAACTCCGGGTACGTCTGGGAGCCCATCACGGTTTGCAGGCGTTGCCAACGCCGGTGCCAGGAGACCGACGTCGCGAACATAGAAGGTGGAGCGGTCAACGACCCGAAGGGCGTCCTCAATGTGTCCAGGTAGGCGGTCACGTATCCTTCAGGCGGGTCAACAATTCAGTGTCGTGTCTCGTCACGATATCCAGTCCCTGATTGTTCTCGCGGCGACGCGAATGACGCTTCAAAAGCAGCTCGGCACCTTGCAGCAAAAGAGCCGACTTAGACATATGTCCCTCCGCAGGAAGCTGCTCCGGCCGCCGATAGCGATCTTCGCGTACACGCAATTTCATGCTCGGCCAGGCCCTGCGACGGCTGGCGGACGCACGCGAGCCAGCCTTATAAAGCAGATATAAGTGTGGACAGTGTCCACACCCCCTTTGGCCTGACAAATCGAGCATCCCCTGGGCTGACGTCTAAGAGTGGCCCCTCAAGAAAAGTTTCGCACCAAGGTCGGTGTCGTCATGTCGTACCCGTCACCAGGAACCATGAATAGGTGTTGGCCACCACGACCAACCCGAAAGAACGGAACGAGGAACCGCAGAACCCAGTCACAGCAGGCGGAAGGCCCACCAGCCAGGGACTTGAACCCGCCACCCCACACACCTGAACAGGCCCCGCGGCGGCCAGGCCACAGCCCGCGACCAACCCGTCAGACGACGCGACCGCAAGCTTTGTCAACACGTCAAAGCAAAATCGCCCCTGACGAGGGAATACGTCGTGCCCGAGGTGGGACTCGAACCGCATTCCCGCCCTTGAAAACACCGGGGAGCCGCGAAAACAAGCGGAAACCGGGGCAGTCCGGAGGCTTTACGGCCCAGTATGAGGCGGAAAGTGTGGACATTGTCCGCACGCCCTTCTAGTTCAGTTCAGGGCACTTTGAACGGTAGTGGCCTGGTGTGCGGCAGTGACCACATTTCCGGGGCTTTGGCGCTGTTGACTGGGAAGCTGACTCCTCGGCTACGGGGCTGCTCGTCGTCGTGCCGGTAACCTGCAGATCGTCGAAGTAGCCGGGGGCAGCCAGAGCGTCTGCAGCACGCTTCAGCTGGATCAGCTCACCTGCGGTCAGGACGTTGTCTGCGAAGGCGGCTTCGCGCATCAGTTCCAGGAACCGTTCATTGAGACCGCGGACCTGCTCCGCGCCCATGCCGCCACGACCGGCGACCTTGGCCAAGGCTTTGGCTTCGTCACCGATAATCTTGCCGTCTTCCAAGGCGAGGGCGAGTGTTTCGAGATACTCTGCCGCTGCGGCGTCGCTTACGTCGCTTGTACTGATGGGAAGGCGGGACATAAGGGAATGCATCCAACCGTCCGAGCCTTTCCGCAATGAACTGGCCCTTGTCATGGGCGGCACTGTGCCGAGGCGGTAAGGATCGAAAAGACCCCGCGCCGGGTCATGGCCGAACTCAATCCCTGGCCGGAATCGGTCGAGCATCAAAGGCAGCAAAGCCGCCGTAGCCCTAACGTCCCCGAGGGCAGCGTGTGCGTCTACAAGCGGTATTCCTGCATGCTGGGCGAGCGTGCCGAGCTTGTGATTTGGCGTATCAAAAGTTTGCTGCCCAAGCCACAGCGAACAAAGGGCTGGCATCGTCGCTGGTTTCATGCCAGCGCGGGCCAACTCGGCCGCGATGAACCGTTCTTCGAAGACTGCGTTGTGCGCGACAATGACCGTGCCGTCCAAACGCGCCAAGACGTCGGCCACCACGTCGGAAAACAGCGGGGCGTTCCGGACAGCATCGTTGCTGATTCCGTGGACAAAAACGGCACCGGTGTCGCGGCCTTCCGGATTCAAAAGTGTCGCATATTCATCCTCGATGCGACCGTTCTTGTCCACTCGTGCTATGGCCAATTCAATAACACGATCACCTTTGCCGGGTGAGAACCCGGTTGTTTCGACATCGATCACGGCAAAGGAACCGTCGTGAACGTAACCCTGTCCAGTGGAGGGCCCGCCGTAGCTAAACAACTCACCAACACGCCCAGGCTGGGCGAAGCGCATCGGCACACGCTCCACGTGACCCGGCTCCGGGACCGCGCGGGGCCGCGTGTATGTCAGCGGTTTTCGCACATCGGCTTTCGGAGCCTTGGCCTGCAAGGAGGACAATACCTTCAGTGCCCGCCGTTTCTTTCTGCGTGACAACCACCAGAAAAAGACAACGACGAACAACAAACCAAATAGGACTTCCATGGGCTTCCTTTATCGCAGCAAGAGCCCGATATTACCACCCGCCTTTCCCGCTGAAATGCACTTCGCGCCAGTGCTCGAGTACCAGGAAATTCACCTTTCAGCTTCTCGCTCCAGAGCTGCCCGAAAGGGCCGTTCCCATTTCACTGCATATTCACACCGATACCGTCGGATTGTGCCAAGGGGACCTCCAAAAGTCATGCTGCTTGATCTGCCTGGACGGATGAATGAGTGGATGCTGTATCGCTGCTTGTCATTCTGTTATGTCCAATGATCGCTGGGCGGGTCCTTCGCGCAACCAGGGCGCTACCGCGCCGACCCCGGAACCGAAAACTTCTGCACACCTATCGTGAAAGCAGTGCCCGCGGATGAAGTTTTCGCCCCCGGCGCCGGTCCCCCAAGTTGCACTACGGCCCCACACCAGCGGATGGTCCCCTACCAGAACGACGCCCACCACCAACAACCGCAGACGCAAGGGCAAGGAAAACCAGGGATCATGGAAAAGCTCACGATAAAAACACCACCGGATATCCTCAGCTTCATCGGGCACACCCTAGGGTTCTGGCCAAAAGAAAGCCTGGTCTGCATCACCCTCAACGACAACAGCATCGGCGCGACCCTGCGGATCGACCTCCCCCGCCAACCCGGCCAGGAACTCCCCTACGCACGCACCGTAGCCCACTACCTCACCAGCGACACCACCGCCACGTCCCTACTCTTCGCCGTCTACACCAGCGAACCCTGCCAACCCGGACATCCCAAACCCCACGCCGCCACCATCGCCGCCCTCACCGGCGTCCTCGCAGAACAAGGCCTCACCATCCGCGATGGGCTCTTCGTCGGTGACCAGACCTTCTCCCCCTACGACGGCGAACCAGGCCACGAACTCGCCCTCCCGGTCAGTTCGACCCAAACCAGCGCGATTAATGCCGAATTTATTTACCGCGGCAGCGCCGTCCAACCCACCAATCAAGTCACCCTCCCAACGTCCAGCCAGGCACTTGCCAAGGCGGCCGCCGTCGAGCACCACATGGACACCATTCAATCCTTGCCGGCCGCCACCGCGACGTCTCAGGCCCGGGAACTCTGGGCAGGCATGCTGGACTCCGTGTCCTTTCCCAGCGATGACGACTTCAATGCCCTGGTCGCCAACCTCCAATTCCCAGCCATCCGCGACCGCCTCATCGCCGACATCCCCGGCCTCGAAGAACCCATGCAACGCATCCTCTTCGCCCAAACCGACGGCGCCCCGAAATGGTCGCGCATCGAATGGGCACAACAACTGCTCCTGCACGCATACACGCGGACCAGCCCCCAACACGCAGCCCCAGTCCTCACCACCATCGGCTACATCAACTGGTGGGAAGGCAGAGGCAGCAAAGCACACCAATTCCTCCAACTCGCCCTCGACACCGACCCCTCCTACCGCCTGGCACGCCTCAGCGACCAGATGATCGGCTCCGGTCTCGTCGCGGGATGGAACATGAACAAGGAAACCGCCTTCAAAGCCTTGCCCTTCGAGTAGCCTTCGAGAGGACAGCGACTCAATTCGCGCCATGGGCTTGGTTGGGGACTGCGACCTTACCGGGTTCGCTCGCAGCTTCATCGGACGAAGGACAGCTTTACGGAACGTCCGTTATCGGCGCTCAAATAACGGGAGTAGTAGTAGCTGCGAGAACTCCCGCGACTCGACGTGTTCCGCGTTTCCGCAGGTCAGCAGTCCTTTCGCTTCGAAGTCGAACACGTCAAAAGCTGCCCGATTTGGTGCGCTGGCCGCCAAGGCTATAGGTTTCCTGCATCTAATGCATGTTTCCATGGTTTAGGGGTTGCTGTGAGTGGTTCCGTCCCGGGTTTCGTCCCGCGGATGCTGGTTGATCCTGACATGGGGCTGTTCCGGGCCGATGAACGGGTTTTCACGGCGGTGTTGGATGGGTGGCGTGCACAGATGCTCGCGCGCGGGCTCACGACGGAAACCATCAAACAGCGTTGCCAGTTGCTGGAGCGGTTTCAGAAGTTCACCAGTGAGTTTCCGTGGCAATGGGGTCCGGCGGACATTGAGGATTTCCTGGTGAGCTGCGTTCCGGTGAGAAGCCGATCAGCCTGAAAACGCTGCGTTCGTACAGCAACGCCGTGGCGATGTTCTGCGCCTATCTGACGCATCCCGGTTACGGTTGGGGCGAGTTCTGCGAACGCACTTTCGGCGATATACCAAGCCAGATCTGCTTCGAGTGGAACATGCCAAGGCACACCACCGACGACGCGGTGCCGGCGCAGCGTCGGTCATTCACCAAGGCAGAACTGCAGCGGCTCTTCGACTACCGCGACGATCTCATCGACCTGGAATACGCGGCCGGCAGCAAGCGATGGCTACCGCTGTTCCGCGACTCGGTGGCCTTCAAGGTTTTGCTATGCCTACGGTCTTCGCCGACGTGAAATGACCATGCTGGATCTGGAGGACTTCGGCCCCAACCCTCATATCAGCGACTACGGACGGGCCTCTCGTCTCCCGAAACGGCAGCGTGGACTGGCTCTGTTTTCGACTCTCTTGGTCGGCGCTGCCGTATGCATTTCTGAGCCGCGGCCTGACCGCTCATCAAGAGGAATCAGTGTCGGTCAACCCGTCCAGCCCGAGGACGGCGTGATCGAGTTCAGGCCAGTCCCACGAATCTAAGAGCAGGTGCTCACCCGCGCGGTCTGCCGTCCAGCCCGAGCCACTGTGATGGTTGAGCCAAAGTACGGAACGGCGTACGTTCACAACGTGGCTTTAGGTGAAAAATCGGCGGCTTACAGCCCAGCATTGATCGGAGCGGGTTCTAGTCTCCGCGGAACCCTCACGGCTACCGGCGACAGGATCTTGGTCTATGTTGCTGGCTCGCAGACGACGCGCACCGGTGCCGCTGCTGAGGTCGGAGCTTCTCGCCGGTGCCCTCATTGGTGCTCGCCATGAGGGTGCGCGTATGGGGATCTACATGCGAACAGTGCGGCCGTCGTTGAGGCGTTCATCGCGGCCGAGCTGATAGGGGTACTCGGCTGCCGGTAGAACCGTCCAACCGTGAGGCCAGCACGAGTTTCCGTATCATGAGTCATGAGCACGCTTCCTAAAGCCTTGTCTCCAGTTTGGCCCTGCTTCTGGTGGGCTGCGCTGGAGCTCAGACGGGGATCGTTTTAACGTTCCGTCAGCGAGGACGACTCCTGGAATGTAGGTGCGACTCATCCCAGATACGACTCGTTGAGTCCCCGCGATCAAGACCCAAGTGTCGAAGGAGCAGTGGCTAATGCCGATCTCCCGGCTAGGTTCATCGCGTCGCGGCAGCGCATTGTGTTCGACGAGTAGGCCGCGGACGTATTAAGGGTGCGGGGACGGCGGCAGCTCGTCGAGGCGGGCGTGGGTGGTCACAGGCTCGGCTGCCAGTTGTTGGAGGAACTCGGTGACGTGCGGCCGCTGTATCCACGTGAGTCCGCTATTAGCGCTTCATGGACTTCAGTGCGGTGCCAATTGTCTGAAGAGCGCGGAGGGCAGGCTGGTTGTCAGCTGGGCTGAGGAGCCGGTCGACGGTCACGGTTAGGATGCATGACCACCAGCGGTTTCCTGAGTGGAGTTCGCCTTCTGTCCCGCATCAGAAGCAGTCAACGTTGAGCTGGACACCGGAGCATTTCCGGCAGGCCGGCCGCGTGTCGATGCGGCCGGGCAGCACGCCTTGGTGGCCGCATGAGCAGGTTCCGCGGGTTCTTTTGGCCTGCTGGTAGAGTAACCGCAGATTCCGCCGTCGGGCCACCGGACAACGATTTAGTGGTGTTCGGTGCAGCGCACGCAGACTTCCGCCCACTTTGCGGGGTCGCCGACTTTGCGTGGCCTAATCATCGTCCGGTGGCAGCACCCGGATCCGTCGGGCGATCGGCCCGCCGGATGCGATGCCCATGTCTTCTGAGCCAAGGACGCTACAAAAAAGGACTGACCATGCCGCAACCAAGGGTGCACTCAGCGTGTCTCGGATCAAGTGACACGGGACATTTGTGCTCGGAATTCACGTCAAGGCTAGCTAGCGTGTCCGGCATCGGCGGCGACGCGCGCGTCGAAGTGTGCAGCCAGCAGTTCGCCGGAGTGGACGATGTGTTGCTGCATGGCGGACCGCGTGGCCTCAGGGTCGTGAGCCTGAATGCCTTTTAGTAGTTCGGCGTGGTCGTTCATGGTGGCCTGGGGCCAGCCGGGAATGGAGGAGTAGAACTGCCTGGGGACGTAACGGGTGACCAGCCCCAGGACCCAGACCGTTTTCCGGGAATTGGCCATGAGGTTGATCTCGCGGTGGAAGGCGTGGTTCTTTTCTTCCAGAAGTTCGTGTTTGTTCCTAGCGGCGGCAGCGCTCAGTTCGTGGTGAAGTGCTTCGAGTTCGGCCACGTCATGTTCGCTGGCGTTGGATGCCGCCCGGGCGGCCAGTTCCCCGCCGATGAGGGCCTGGACCTGAAAGAGGTCGCGGATGTCTTGTCCGGTCAGGGGTGCCACCACGAACCCGTGCCGCGGCACGAGTTCCAGGAAGCCTTCCACACGCAGGGCCTGCAGCGCCTCGCGGGCCGGAGTGGTGGAGATGCCCAGGTCCTCGCCGATCTCCTCGGGACGGACCAGGGTCCCAGGCCGCAGTTCCCCGGACATAATGAGGCCCCGGATATGGGCGGTGGCCTTTTCGCTCAGTTGCGGGCGTGCGCTGCTGCGGGGGCTGCGGCTGGTCATGGTCTGCGGGCTCTTTCTGATCAATTTCCCCACCTAACATACGGCATCAGCCACCGCAGACATTGAGCAGCACGTCGGCGGTGGAGACGAACTTGCGCAGCACCTCCATGCTTTCGTCGGATTTCAGGTCCAGGACGATGCTTTGACCGGTTCAGCCAAACAGAGTAGCTGGCCATCCCGTGCACTCTGGTGTCGTAGCCACGGGCGAAGTCTCCGGTGTCCCGGTCGATTTTGATGCCCGCCAGAGGGAGGTGCCCATTTACTGTTCCTTTCCTGCGCGCTGCAGGATGCGTTTGGCCCGTTCGGTGACGGGGCGGTCGATCATCTGGCCATCGACTTGGGCGGCGCCGCCTTCGGCGCCGATGACGGACTGTGCCCACTCTAAGTCGGCCTCCGTGGGCGCGAAGGCCCTGTGGATGGTGGCCAGTTGTGTGGGGTGGATGCAGAGTTTGCCGCTGAAGCCGAAGTTCCGGCCGAGCTGCGCTGATTCGGCCACGCGGGCGGTGTCCTTGATATCCGTCGAAGGTGAATCCAAGGGTGCGGCGATGCCGGCGGCACGGGAGGCCAGGACCAGCTGGGCCCGGGCATGGTCCAGGAAGCGGTCGCCGCCGTCGGCGTCGATGTCCAGGGCGAAGTCGATGGCTCCGAAGGCCAGCCGGGTCACGCCGGGGATGCCGGCAAGTTCCACCGCGTTCACCACGCCGAGCGCGGATTCGATCAGGGGGATAAGCGCCAGGTGTTTGGGCATGTCGGCGCGCAACTGGCGCAGGGCACCCGGGTCTTCGGCCTTCGGCAACACAATGCCGAGCAGGCCTGACCCCGGCGCTTGGGCGGCGGCGAGCAGCAAGGTGATGTCGGCATCGTAGTGGCCGGAGCCCTGCGGGTTTACCCGCACTAGCGCAAGCACCTGTGTGCCGCCGTCGGACGGTGCCACAGCCTCAACTGCCGCAGCCAGAGCCGCGGACTTGGCCTCCGGCGCCACCGCGTCTTCCAGGTCGATGATGACGACGCCGGCACCCGCGGCGGCTGCCTTGGCGAACCGTTCGGGGCGGTCGCCTGGAACGAACAAGGCGGTGACGGCCGCGGCGACAGTTTCCGCGGCGGTCAGGCCGGCCGCCGTGAGGCCTGCGGGCGCCGTCACTGGAAGTCCCCGATTGAGGGCAGCGTGGACTCGTCGGGGCGGGCGGATTCGACGCCAGGGAGGTGGCCCTGCCGGTACACCATGAACGTCCTGCGGTAGCTGATCACGATCTTGCTGTCCTGGTTGAAACCCTCGGTGGCCACGGTGACCAGGCCCAGGTTTGCCCGGGACTTCGATTCCCGGACAGAGAGGACCTTGGAGCGGGAGTAGATGGTGTCCCCCTCATAGACGGGGTTCGGCATGCGGACCTCGTCCCAGCCCATATTTGCGAAGACGTTCATGGACAGGTCGATGGTGGACTGGCCGGTGACCAGCGCCAGCGTGAAGGTGGAGTTGACCAGCGGCAGGCCGAACTCGGTGGCCTTGGCGAAGTTGCGGTCCACGTGCGTTTTGGCGACGTTCTGTGTCATGAGCGTGAAGGACTGGTTGTCCGCCTCTGTCACGGTCTTGCCGAACGGGTGGTAGTAGATGTCGCCGGGTGAGAAGTCCTCGAACAGCCGTCCTGTCCAGCCCTCCACCACGCGGGTTTCGCGTGCCACTGCCTGTGTCGCTTCGTCGGTCATCATCGATCTCCTTGACTCAATATATTGCAAATCCTTGATCAGTTTGCGGGCTACTTCCTTGCAATGTCAAGGTTGCGGACCTTTAGTGGACCCCAGAGTGAGGTCTTGCAAGTTGCTAATATATTGGCGTATCGTCATGTTCCGGCAGTGACAGAAGGTCGCCGTCAACCATTCAAAGGAGAACCGATGCATACCCTCACCGCCGGACTGGACCAGCTGCGCGAGCAGACCCGCCTCCTGTGCGCAGGCTTCCCGGACGAGTACTGGCGCGAGACGGACCGCAACCGCCGCTACCCGCAGGAATTTGTGGACACGCTTACCGAGGCCGGCCTGCTCTCCGCGCTGATCCCCACCGAATATGGCGGCCTTGGCCTGGGCCTGACCGAGGCGTCCGTCATCATGGAGGAAATCAACAAGTCCGGCGGCCACTCGGCAGCATGCCACGCGCAGATGTACACCATGGGCGCATTGCTCCGGCACGGCAACGCCGCCCAGAAGCAGGCTTACCTGCCGCAGATCGCTGCCGGCTCACTTCGGCTGCAGGCGTTCTCCATCACCGAGGACAAGGCCGGCTCGGACACCACCAGCATCGAGACCGCAGCCGTACGCGACGGCGACGATTTCATCATCACCGGCCACAAGAGCTGGACCAGCCGCATCGAGGAATCAGACCTGCTCTTCGTCCTGGCCCGCACCTCCGAAAAGCCCGACGGCAAAGGCACCGACAAAACCCATGGCCTGACCCTGTTCCTGGTGGACCTGCGCCAGGTCCGGGCCGAACAGCCGGAAACCCTCGAGGTGGTCAAAGTCCGCACCATGTTCAACTACGCCACCAACCAGATCCACTACCACGGCATGCGCGTGCCGGCATCGGCCGTGATCGGCGAGGTAGGCAATGGCTTCCGCTACGTCATCGACGGCTGGAACGCCGAGCGCATCCTGCTCGCCTCCGAAGCAATCGGCGACGGCTACTGGTTCACCAAGCGCGGCGTGGACTACGCCAACAGCCGCGAAGTGTTCGGCCGCAGGATCGGCACCAACCAGGGCGTGCAGTTCCCCATCACCGATGCCTACATGAAGGTCCGCGCCGCAGACATGATGCGCTACGAAGCCGCCCGCCTCTTTGACGCCGGTGAACCCTGCGGCGCAGAAGCCAACATGGCCAAGCACCTCGCCTCCGAAGCCAGCTGGGCCGCCGCCAACGCCTGCCTCGACACCCACGGTGGCTACGGCTTCGTGGACGAATACGACGTCGAACGCAAGTTCCGAGAAACCCGCATGTTCCAGGTGGCCCCGGTCAACAACAACATGATCAAGAGCTTCGTGGCCACCAAGGTCCTGGGCCTGCCCCGCTCCTACTGACAGCAAAACGGTTGCGGACTCACACGAGCCCCGTGAAACAACCGGTCTTCGCTTCGAGGGCATTGACGATCGCCAGGTGCTTTGCAGCTGCACCGGTCGGACGTCCCTCGTCGCGGGAGGTGACATCCGTCACCGCGCACCCTGCAGTGGGTCCCCCACTAACAAGGGCTCGCGTCGGGACAGAGCCATCCGGATTAAATCGCAGCAGCAAAGACAGCGAAGAGGGACTTGAAAATGAGGACAGCGTTGATTAGCCGGATAATGCTGGGACTGTCAGACTGTTTTTGTCGAATCATCAGCCGTAGATTCGGAAGTCCTGGTCGTCACGGCTTGACCCTTGTTGGGATAGACCCTCCGGGTGTCTTTGCGTTGATCTGTCAGTCCAGCGACTGGGCAGCAACAAACACTGCCGCCGGGCCAGGGCGTGACCTGATAGGAGCCTGGAGCCAGCATTCGACAGCGTCCCCATGACAGTCCTGTCCACCCGCCGGCGACAGCGTGATATCCACGTTATCCGGCAGGAGGCAGCACGCACCATGGCACCAGAATCCCTCATACCCAGCCGCTCAGGACACATAGTCATTGGCGTCGACACGCACAAACACGTACACGTCGCCGCCGTCATGGATCCGATCGGGGGCATCCTCGACACCCTGACGGTGACAACCGATTCGGCCGGCTTCGCCCGGCTGCTCATCTGGGCTGTCTCGTTCGGCAAAATCATCGCCTTCGGCATCGAAGGAACGGGCTCCTACGGGGCCGGACTGACTTCGTTCATCCGCAGGCAAGGACACAAGGTGGTCGAAGTGAACCGCCCCGACCGGCGCATGCGCAGGCTCGCCGGGAAATCCGACACCCTCGACGCCGAGAACGCCGCCCGCGCAGTACTCGCCGGATTCGCGACCGCTGTCCCGAAAACCGCTGACGGGACAGTGGAAATGATTCGCCAACTCAAGATCGCCCACGACACCGCCGTAAAGGAACGATCCGCCGCGATGGTCACACTCAAGGCCATGCTCATCCATGCCCCGGAACAACTGAGAAAGGACACCGCAGAAAAAACACAAATCATGCTCGCCCGCCATCTGGCCGCCCTTCGCCCCCGGACCCTGGACACCCCCGAGGACGCCGTCCGTCACGCCCTCCGCTCCATAGCCCGACGTTGGCAGAACCTGGATGCCGAGGCCAACGAACTGGCCGGCATGATCGAGAACCTAGTCACCTGCACCGCGCCCCAACTGCTGGACGCCTACGGAATCGGACCCGACACCGCCGCCGAGATCCTGATCGTCGCAGGAGACCACCCCGAGCGCATCCACTCAGAAGCAGCGTTCGCCAAACTCGCCGGCATCAGCCCCATCCCCACCGGCTCCGGCATGTCCTCCGGCCGCCACCGTCTGAACCGCGGCGGACACAGACAACTCAACGCAGCCATCTACCGCACAGCGATCGTGAGGATGAAATTCCACGAACCCACCATTGCCTACGTCGCCCGCAGAACCGCCGAAGGAAAATCCAAGCGCGACATCATCCGCTGCCTCAAGCGCTACATCATCCGCGAGGTCTACCACTTACTCAAACCCACCTCGGCGACCGGCGTTACCACGGGTTGACAACAATAGGAGCATCAACGCCGTAGCTGAAAACTTTTTCTCGCATCTGAAGACCGAGGTCTACCAACACCAGACCTTCCCGAGTCGGCGTGCCGCCCGGACGGGTGTCATGGACTACATCGAGTCCTGATACAACCGGAAACGCCCCAACGCCAGAGCAGGCCACCGCACGCCGGTCGCTGTCCAGGTCAGCTTCAGACCCGGGACCAAGAAACCCAGGCCGCATTACCGAAATCAACGAAGAACTGTCTCAGAAACTTGAGTGCGCAGGCTTTGCCGTCCTGCCAGGGGTGGGGATCCGTGGTGCCGCTGATATCAGGCCCCCAAGCCCCCGCCCAGCGTGACAATCCACGCCGGATCCACCGTCATTCAAACACTCCCGCGCGCCGCGCACGGTTTTACCGTTTAGGTTCTTCACGGTTTGACGGCAGGCGGTGGCGTCAATTTGCGAAAGGGATAATGCGGATCGGATGCAAGAGCACGAGATCCCCCGCTGTGCATCAACAACCTCGGCGGCCTTGCTGTAACAAAAGTTATTGCTCGTGGTTGAGCCGCATGGTGATCTTGCCATGACGTTGACCACTTCGGAGGGTTGCCGCCCGTAGCACTTGGATGGCGCCGGTTAATCAGATCGTCCACGAACTAGCGTCGGTCTAGCTGGTTTGGACTGAGTTGAGGCGACCCACACCCGCGAAAGGAACCATGAAATGAGCTTGAGTAGCGAACGCACGAGTCCGGGCCCAGCATCGAGACCTGCTAGACGCGTTGTCGCGGCGACAGTGGTCGGAACGACGCTTGAATGGTACGACTTCTATCTGTATGCAGCCATGGCTACATTGGTATTCGCCCCGCTCTTCTTCCCTTCGTCGAGCTCAGTGGCGAGTCAGCTCGCCGCTTTTGCAACCTTCGCAGTTGGCTTTGTCGCCCGACCCGTTGGTGCTGCGATCGCCGGTCACTTCGGAGATCGAATAGGACGCAAGCGTATGCTTGTCATCACCTTGCTTGCCATGGGCGTTGCTACGACTGCTGTCGGCCTTCTCCCCACCTTCGACACTATCGGAATGGCTGCGCCGATTGCGCTAGTGATACTTCGGGTGGTGCAGGGACTGGCGATGGCAGGAGAGTGGGGCGGTGCCGTCGCGATGGCGGCGGAGCACGCCCCAGCCGGTCAACGCACACTCTACAGCTCCGCCCCTATGATCGGGTCGCCGCTGGGGGTCGTGCTGGCGAACGTAGTCTTGCTTGCTCTTGTCACCCTTCCGGACTCTGTCTTCATGTCCTGGGGGTGGCGCATCGCATTCCTCTTGAGCATCGTTCTGGTCGTGATCGGAGTGTGGGTTCGCCGGTCTATCGACGAGAGCCCGCTCTTCGATGCCGAGGTCGCCCCCGAGCCTGTTCGAGTCCCATTGGTCGAGGTCCTGCGGAATCACGCTGGCACGCTTCTCAAGACCACCGTGGTGTCGGGTGTTCCTGGGGTGGCCACCTACATAGTCCTCGCCTACATCCTAAGTTACGGAACCAGCGAAATCGGCTATTCGAAAGAGCTACTGTTGACGATCGGGATCGTTGTCTGCATAATTCAGGCGGTCCTAATTCCAGTGCTGGCCTCCCTCGGCAAGCGCACCAACCCGCTGCGCTTGATCGTCATCGGAGCCGGACTCCAGGGGATAGTAAGCCTGCTTTTCTTTCCGCTCTTCGACTCGGGAACGGGCCTCTTGGCGTTCATTGCCTGCGTGGCGGTCGTGGCCCCCACCGGACTCGTCTTCGCGGTTCTTCCTGTGGTCCTCATCGACCGGTATCCTCCGAAAATCCGCTACACAGGCATCTCGATGGCCTACCAACTGGGCGCGATCGTCGGCGGCGGGTTTGCACCGCTCATCGCGACCGCGATCCTCGCAGCGACGGGCAGTTCATTCTTCATCGGTGTCTACATGGCCATGGCGAGCCTCGTAATGATGCTCTGCGGAATCAGCCTGCGTCGGCCCGAGAAGAGAGTCGCGCTAATGCAGAGCGGCGGGGCGTCGTGACGCTCGCACGATGCTTTCTCCCACCAGATTGAATCGAATCAGGGGCGACCAGTCTGCGTCGCGCAGACCGTCCCCCTTTTCACAAAGACTAGTTCGAACATGAGATCTATGGCTGTGCACCCATGCTCGTCAAGCGTCCCCGTGGGCCGGGCGCCGTCACCGCGCGCATCGCCTACCGCCAACCTTCCACGGCCAAGCAAGATACATCGCATCCAGAGAGAGCGAGGACCCGGTGACCAGAGCCGCCATCATCGCGCCGGTGCGCACCGCAGTCGGCGCGTACGGCAAGACCCTCAGACCCGTCTCCGCTGAGGACCTCGGCGCCACGGTCGTGAAGGCCGTCGTCGAACGCAGCGGGATTGATCCGCAACTCATCGAAGACGTCGTCTTCGCGCAGTCCTATGCCAGCAGCGAGACCCCCTGTGTCGGCCGCTGGATAGCCCTTCAGGCGGGCCTTCCGATTCACACGGCGGGCATGCAGCTTGACCGGCGATGCGGCAGCGGTGTGCAGGCCATCGCGACCGCCGCGATGATGGTGCAGACCGGTGCCGCGGATGTGGTGGTCGCGGGCGGCGTCGAAAGCATGAGCAACATTGAGTACTACACGACCGACCTCAGGTGGGGTTCGCGGTCGGGCAACGTGACGATGTACGACCGCCTCGACCGTGGCCGCGAACGTTCACAGCCCGTTGAACGCTTTGGCTACATTTCAGGCATGATCGAGACCGCGGAGAACGTCGCAAAGCGTTACGGCATCACCCGTGAGGAAGCCGATGCGTTCGCCCTGTCAAGCCACCAGAAGGCGCAGGCGGCCTGGGACCGGGGCGCCTTCGATGACGAAGTTGTTCCTGTCTCGGTTCTGGAGCGCAAGGCTGCCCCGATCATCTTTGCCCACGACGAAGGAATCCGCGGCGACACCACAATGGAGACCCTCGCCGGACTCCGCCCACTCATCAAAGGCGGCGTCACCACGGCCGGTAACGCCAGCCAGCAGAATGACGCCGCTGCCGCCTGTCTGATCGTCTCGGAGGACAAGCTTGAAGAGTTCGGCGTCGAGCCCATGGCCTTCCTGGAGGGCTGGACCGCCGTCGGCTGCGAGCCGGCAGAGATGGGCCTCGGTCCCGTTCCCGCCGTCGAGAAGCTGTTCAAACGCACCGGGCGCACCTTCAACGATGTCGACCTGGTCGAGCTCAACGAGGCCTTCGCGGCCCAGGCACTCGGCGTGCTCAAGGGCTGGGACTGGGACGACCGGGAGAAACTCAATGTCAACGGCTCCGGCATCTCACTCGGCCACCCGGTCGGCGCCACCGGAGTGCGGATCATGACCACGATGTTGCACGAACTGCACCGGCGTGGCGGCGGCCGCGGCCTTGAAACCATGTGCATCGGCGGCGGCCAGGGCATGGCCGCGCTCTTCGAGGTGGTGTAGCCGTGGCAGGCCACACCCTCAGGCCCGCGCCCCTCGCGGGCCTCAAAGTCGTAGAAATTTCAGCGTTCGTCGCTGCCCCTCTCGGCGGCATGACCCTCGCCCAACTGGGCGCCGAGGTCATCCGTATTGACCCCATCGGCGGTAACATCGACCACAGCCGATGGCCGGTCACCAAAGACGGCACCAGCATCTACTGGGCCAGTCTCAACAAAGGTAAGAAATCCGTCGCACTCGACCTCAAGAGCGAAGAGGGGCAGGCCGTCGCTGCCGAAATCATCGCTTCCGCCGGCATCCTGATTACAAACCTGCCGGAACGGGGCTGGCTGAGCTACGAAAACCTTTCCAAGCACCGCGCCGATCTCGTCATGCTGCGACTCAACGGCAACCAAGACGGCTCCCCCGCGGTCGACTACACGGTCAACGCTTCCAGCGGCTTCCCGACCGTCACCGGCTTCGACGAAGCGCAGGTCAACAATACGCTCCCCGCATGGGACGTCGCAGCTGGCCTGTACATTGCGACGGGTGTGCTCGCTGCCGAGCTTGAGCGCGGCAGGTCGGGGAAGGGGCAGGAAATCACCATCGCCCTCTCCGACGTGATGCTCGCGACGGTCGGCAACCTCGGCTACATCGCTGAAATCCAGACCAACGGCAACTCGCGCGGCCCTTTGGGCAACGCCCTCTACGGTGCTTACGGTCAAAGTTTCGCCACTGCAGACGGCCGCGAGGTGATGGTTGTCGCGATCAGCAACCGCCAATGGCGTTCGCTCGGTGAGGCCACAGGCCTAACCGAGAAGCTGGCGATGATAGGTCCGATGCTCGATGTTGACCTGACCACGGAGGGCGGGCGCTTTGAGGCCCGGGAGGCCATCGACGCGGTGCTTCGCCCCTGGTTTGCTAGGCACGCGGCCGAAGATGCCACGAAGCGCCTTGCCGATGCCGGCGTACTCCAGGGAGTGTTCCGTACCTTCGAACAGCTTGTCCACGAGGATCCACGCTGCACAACGGACAACCCGCTCTTCACTGAGATCGAGCAAACCGGAGTTGGCCGGGTGTTGGCACCGCGCAGCCCGCTCACCTACCACGGATCGCAGGCCTCCGAGGCGGTTCCTGCTCCCGTCCTCGGCGAAAACACAGAAGAGGTACTCGCCTCGGTGCTTGGTAAGTCCGAAGAGGACATCGGCAGGCTTCATCTGCACCAGGTGATTGTTCCTGACCGGCTGCCCACAGTACACACGACACAACTTGACTCTTCGGAAGGGTAAAACAATGACTTTGCTTGACGGACGCACCGCGGTCATCAGCGACGCCGCACAGGGAATCGGCTATCCGATCGCGGAGACATTCATGGCAGAGTAGGCGAATATCGTAATCGCCGACATTAATGCTGGTGCTGCCACCGAGGCAGCGGCCAAGATCGGAGGTGGGGAACGGGCGGTCGGCGTCGGCTGCAACGGCGCCGTGGGCGAGGACATGAATGCTCTAGTCCAGGCTGCCACCGGCTCCTTTGGCTCGCCCGACGTGTTTGTGAACAACGCCGGCATCACCCGCGACGCCACAATGCGCAAGATGACAGAGGAAATGTTCGACCAGGTCCTCGCCGTACACCTGCGCGGCAGCTGGCTGCACCTGGGCAGCCGCAAATGTGATGCGCGAGCAGGAGAAGGGCGGCTCGATCGTAAATACCTCATCGATCTCGAGCAAAGTCGGATTCACGGGGCAACCAACTGCAGCGCAACGAAAGCCGGCATCATCGGCCTCACGAAGGCGGCCGCGAAGGAAGTCGGATTCGCTGGTGTTCGCGTCAACGCCGTCCAGCCCGGTCTGATCCGCACGCCCTTGACCGAGACCATGCGTGAGGACATCATGGAAGCTCGCCTGAAGGAGATTGCACTCGGTCGCATGGGCGAAGCTGCCGAAATCGCTCAGGCGGCGTTGTTCGTGGCCAGCGACATCTCGAGCTACATGTCTGGGACGGTCCTTGGGGTCACCGGCGGGCGACACATGTAGACAATGGAACCTATGCCCGGTGCCGGTGGCGGAGCACGCTTGGCCACCGGACCTTTACTTGCTGCGGAGTGACTGTGAGTGCCGTCCTTCAAAATACTCGGCCAGCTTCTCCCCGGAGTTTTGGATGTGCCGTATTATCGCCGCACGAGCTGCCTCAGAATCATGCGCAACTATCGCCTCAATCACCGCAGAGTGGTCCGCGGCTGTGATCTCAGGCCATCCCTCGATCTGAGAATATAAGGCCCGGGAAACATACTTGGCAAAGTTTCCGAGGGCCCAGCGCAACCTGTCGGATTGCGCCATCAGGTAGACGAACTTGTGAAACTCGTGGTTCTTCTGCTCGAGCATCCCATGATCGCCCTGCTGCGCTGCCTCCATCAGATCACCGTGCAGCGTGAGCAAAGTGTCCATTTGCGGTTCACGAGCCCGCTCTGCGGCGCGCGCCGCAAGTTCGCCCGCGATCGGGGCGTGAGCCTCGAAAATGTCGCGAATATCATTGCGACGAGCGGCACCACCGTAAACCCTTTGCCTGGAACGAGTTGGAGGAAGCCTTCCACACGCAACGCCTGCAGCGCCTCCCGAACAGGCGTGGCAGAAACCTCAAGTTCTTCGCCGACGGCTTCAACTCCGTATAGAGGTGCCAGGAGCGATCTCACCAGCCATAATCGATTGTCTTAGATACGAGGCCACCTCGTCGCTGGGCTGACGACGCCTGCGAGAACTCGCTCTTACCATTTATCCTCCAACCCGAGTGCGGTCCTGCGTTTGCCACGGAAGCCCTTTGCCTAGTACCGGAACTGGTCCCACGTCAAGGTTCGTCGGAGTGCCTTGGGGAGTGCTGCGATTACGTGGATGAGGGCATCGCCGACGTTCTGGGCCGTATGGCTCCTCAGGATTGGGACGAGGAGCTTGCGCCTGGACTTGCGTTCGACGAGCGTGGCGATGGCCGAGCGCTGGCCGCAGCCGAAGATGAGGTCGCCCTCCTTACGGTGTTGTCGAGGGCGATTTCCGAGCTGTCGTAGTGTTTCGATTACCCTCGGGTGGCGGGTATAGCACAGGCCTTCTAGCCGCTTAGACGGCTCACTTGGAATGGCCGCCCGCTGCCCGCAGATAACTCGACCGCTGATTGAGACTTGCGATTTTGAATCGCTGGGTAAGGACGTGCCGGCGCGGTTATCGGGAGGGCAACTGAATCGGACTTGATCGAAAAGGAGCTAAGATATGCCGGCATTCTGGGTAGGAATCGACTCGGGCAAAAGAGCCCATCATTGCGTCGCGATCGATCAGAAAGGAACGGTGCTGCTTTCAAGACGGGCCGAGAACGACGAAGGCCTGCTGCCCGTCCCCGGGCGGATCGTGCATCATGCTGCGGGGACCTATCGCGGGGGACGGCACGACCGACGCGAAAGATGCCCGGATTATCGCCAACCAGGCACCCATGCGCACTGACCTCCAACCCGTGCGCCGTGCTGACCCGATCAGTGCGGACTTGCGGCTCCTGACCGCACGCCGGACCGATCTCATCTGTGACCGGGGCCGGGCGATCAACCGGCTTCGTGCACGCTGCTGGAATACTTCTCTGCGTTCGAGCACGCGTTCGACTACTTCAAGAAAGCATCCCTCATCCTTCTCGGTGGCTGCCCGACTCCGGGGGCATACGCCGGTTCGGCCTGACCCGGCTCACCGGCTGGCTGAGGAAGCGCGGCTGCCGGAATAGTGCCAGGATGGCTGAAAAGGCTGTTGATGCTGCCAACGCCCAGCACACAGTCCGACCTGCCCAGTCCATGGGCTCGGCCCTGGTCGTTCGACTGGCCGCGCAGGGCAGCGCTATCGATCTAGAGATCGCCGATGTCGATGCCCAGATCACCGATCTGTTCCGGCAGCACAACAGTGCGGAAGTTCTGCTGAGCATGGCTGGGTACAGTCCCGCGCTTGCCGCAACCTTTCTAGCCGACATAAGCGGCAACCTGGACGCGTTCGACCCTGTCAACCGACTAGCCAGCGTCGCGGAACTGGCACCGGTACTACGTGATGCCGGACGAATCAGCGGGAATCTGCACCGACCGCGTCGATTCAACCGCAGGCTTCTCCGGACCTGTTACCTCGCCGCCCGTCCGGTCCAGCCTAAAAACAGCCCGGCCTCGTGAACCTACTACGACCGGAAACGCAGCGAGGAAAATCCCATAAACAGGCGCCAACGCCCTTGCAAGGCGCCGCGTCAACGTCCTCTGGGCCATGCTCCGCGACCACGCCGTTTATCACGAACCAAGACCAGGCGTCAGCGCTCAGCCTCCTTGATTAGAACATTGAGAATCCTTACGCGGGAGGTCGCGGCTCGTGTGACAAAAGTCGCTGACCGGGATGCAACGCGGCTCTAGCGTGTCTTCATATCAACTCGTGATGAGTGTTTCGCTTCCAATGAAGGGGAGGGTGAATTGGAACGGTCAAGATCTATGCCGATCTCGGCTCCGGGCTCACCGGGATACGTGTCTGCGATGCGGACGATCTTCAGTTCGCCGGTCTCCGCACGCGAGTTCGTCGGGGAGGCCTCGCGGTGACCGCCGAGCAATGGATCGACGCCCGCGGAGTGCGCACCCGCGTACTGACAGCCGGACCGAACGGCGCGCCGCCCGTGCTACTGCTCCACGACGGCGGCTGGGGGGCTTCTGCGGAAATGTCGTGGGAACGCGTAATTCCGGTCCTCGCGCGCGAGTTTCAGATCGTGGCCCCCGATATGATCGGTTACGGCGGTACCGACAAGATCGGATTTTTCGACCGATCCGGAGTCAAGGTCCGTACGGAGCATCTACTGGCGGTCCTCGATCGTCTCGGTATCGAGTCGGCCGCGTTCGTAGGGAACTCGTTCGGCGGGACGATCGCAGTGCGCGCCCTCGCCGACCCAGAAGCGAGGAGCCGGATCAGTGCAGTGGTGAGCATCAGCGGCACGGGCGGTCCCTGGAAGACCGAGAAGGCGCTCTCAGAGCTCACTCGATTCGACGGGACCAGGAAGGACATAGAGCGTTACGTCGAATTACTCGGTATCGACCCGGAAGACGCCGAATACGTCGACCGTCGACTGGCATGGGCGCGGGAGCCTGGCCACTACGAAACGATGTTGGCCGCGCACCTGCAGGTACCCGACGTCTTTCCGCGGTCGAGTCCGGTTTCACAGGACCTTTTCCCCGAGTCGCTGCGCGGTGTCGACACGCCCACGCTGCTGATCGCGGGGCGAGACGACGACCTCTTACTCTCCGAGTGGACGCGGCACCTTGCAGACGAACTCGCGGCGGCGCAGATTATGGTGATGCCGACGGGCCACAGCCCGAATGTGTCCCATCCCGACGATACCGCTCGCATGCTAGGCCAGTTCCTGCGCAGCCACCTCGTCCCCCAGCCCACTGCGGAGTAACCGGGACAGTCGATCGATGCCCGGCGGTGTCCAGGCCTGGTGGCAGTAGGGGCAATGGCCGATCAGGGCGATGACGGCCACCTGGAGGGCAGCCAGGGTCTGGTAGAAGCTCAATTGGCCGCCGCCGTTGCTCTTGGGTCCGGCTCCAGGCGCGGGGCGGTGATGAACAGGTGGGCGGCGGTGACCAGGGTGACGTGGTGGTGCCGGCCGACTCAGGTGCGGCCCTGGAAATGGTCGAGTCCAGGCCGTGCTTGAGCTCGCGGTGGTCGTGCTCGATCCGCCCGCGGATCTTGGCCAACCGCACCAGTTCGGCCAGCATACCGGCAGGGTCCCGTCCGCCGCCCGGGGGATGGTGCGGTGGGCTGGGCTCACCCGCAGTGCGGTGAACCGGCTGCTCCTCACCGCCGACCGGTTCGTGGGATCGGTGCGGGTGCCGGTGCGCCAAGTGATCTCGGCGAACCGCTCGGGGTGCTCGGTCGCGAAGTCGTGCACCGAGCACGGGGCCTGGTGGTAGCGGGCAGGCGCGGCGGGGGCCCGCGCCCGGAGTAGTCCATCACCGCCGGGGTGGCCTCGGTCCGATGCGCGCTGGTGTCGGACTTTATGGACATCACTTACGTGATCTGGCGCTCGCCCAGAGCGGTGCGCCAGGCACCGTTCTGTCCGTAACCGGCATCGGCCACCACCACCGGGGGCCGGTGGCCCCAGCCGGCCAGCTCATCGAGCATCTGCAGCGCCAGCTCCCATTTGGGCCGGGGCCGCACCGCTTGGGGGAGGCCCGCCTTCGCCCGGCGCGCCCTGACCTGTTCGGCCTCCTCGGCGGTGGCCGCCTGCTCGTCCCAGGAGGCGGGCACAAACAGACGCCAGTCCAGCGGGCAGGAGGCCTGATCGGTGACCGCGTACACACTCACCGAGATCTGGCAGTTGCCGATCTTGCCCAGCGTGCCGGTGTACTGCCGGGCCACCCCGGACGAGGGCGTGCCCACGTTGGGGAACCCGGTGTCATCGACCACCACGCCTCCGGCGCACCAGGAGGTGTCAGATGGTCTGTGTAGGTGTTCCGGCGTCGGCGTGCATGAGAGAACACTCTGACCATGACAAATTCGAATGATGGGCTTGATGATGAGTTCGCTGCGAAAGTGGCTGCCGCCGGGGACATGGAAAGACCCAGAGACAGCGGGGTCTTCGATGAGCTGATGCAGCAGATTGATTCCGGTGAACTGCAGATCGATGGGAAGGACGGCTTTCTGAGCCAAATGAAAAAAGCGGTTATGGAGCGCGGACTCCATACAGAGCTCTCCGAACATCTGGGTTACGAGAAGGGCGACCGGGCGGCCCGGTTGCTGCCGAACGCGCGCAACGGCTCTTTTCCCAAGACGTTGGCCAGCCAGGTCGGGGATGTTGAGTTGGCCGTCCCGCGCGATCGCAACGGGTCCTTCAATCCGCAACTGGTACCCAAGGGATCACGCCGCACCGGGGGCCTGGACGACATGATCGTCAGCCTTTATGCAAGCGGAATGACGATCCGCGATATCCAGCACCATCTGGAATCCGCCATCGGCACAGAGCCCTCCCGCGAGACGATCTCGAAGATCACCGATGAAGGTCCTCGAAGAAGTCCTCATCTGGCAGCGGCGGCCGTTGGATCCGATTTATCCGATCCTGTATCCGGACGCGCTCGCCGCTAGACGGGGCGCAACAGGTTGAGCGCGAGACCGCGTACTGGATCCGGTGGTTCAACGAGGAGCGACTGCACTCCCCGATCGACTACCGACCGCCAGTCGAATACGAGCAGTTGTACCGTTAGAACCAGACGTCGAACCTCAGGCCGCCAGAATCAGCAAACCCCTCCGACAGAGCCAGTGCGATTCAAACTCGGAGTGACCATCACCAACGCGGCCGTGCCCTAGGAGCCTGCTGAAATATCGGCTGGGTTAGGCGCGTCGGCTGGGTTGGTGGGGCTGTTGGTTAAGACTGGTCTTATGCAGGGACGCGAGGATGCGCAACGCGGGTATTTGGATGTGGAGGCACTGGCCGGGGAGTTGTTGGCTCCGGGCAGTGTCTTCGCTTTTCTGACCAGGAATGTTTCCGGATTCGATGATGGAGGATCTGTTCCCGTCGCGGCGGGGCCGGCCGTCGGTTCCGGCGCCGGTGATCGGTTCGGTGCTGGTGCTGCAGGCGTTGCAGGGGGCTCTCGGACCGGGAAACGGCGGAGGCTTTGATGTTTGATCTGCGGTGGAAGGCTGCGTGTGGATACGGGCTGACCGATACGGCGTTCCACCCGTCCACGCTGACGTACTGGCGACGGCGGCTGGCGGCATCGAAGAACCCGCACCGGATGATGGAAGCGATCGCCGAGGTTATCGCCGAGACCGGGGTCCTGCAGGGCAAGCGCCGCCGAGCGGTGGACTCCACGGTCCTGGATGACGCAGTCGCCCGGCAGGACACGATCACGCAGCTGATCGCCGGCATCCGCCGCTTCGGCCGCGACATCCCTGACGGGCAGGAACTTCTCGCGGCGCACGCTACCGGGTATGACTACACCCGGACCGGTAAACCGGACATCGCATGGGATGACCAGGACGCCAAAGACGGGCTGATCTCCGCGCTTGTCACCGACGCCGCCCTCGCCTTGCTCGCCGCGGTCGATCCCGAAACCCTGGAGGACAAGGCCGCGGACGCGTACGCGCTGCTGGCCTTGGTTGCCGGGCAGGACGTGGAACCGGCTGAGGACTCGGACGGGACCGACGGGAGGTGGCGGATCGCCCGCAGGGTCGCCCCGGACCGAATGATTTCTACGGTGGACCCGGACGCCCGGCAGGAGCACAAAACCCAGTCCCGTCAGCAGGACGGATACAAGGCCCACATCGTGATCGAGCCTGACACCGGGCTGATCACCGCCGGTGAGCTGACCAAGGCCTCCGGGCCGGAGAACAGCGACGGGGCCGTCGGTGCCCGGCTGATCGGCATGGACCCCACAATCACCGACACCACCAGCGTGACCGTCTTGGCCGATTCGGCCTACGGTTCCGGAGACATGCTCGCCGTCCTCGCCCGCACCGGCCATACCCCGGTGATCAAACCCTGGCCGCTGCGCCCCGCCATCGAGGGCGGATTCACCCTCGATGACTTCACCATCGATGAAGCTGCCGGGACCGCGACCTGCCCGCACGGCATCACCCGAACCATCACCGTCAAACGGCGGGTTACGTTCGGCGCCGCCTGCACCGGTTGTCCGCTCCGGGCCCGGTGCACCGCCTCACCACTGGGACGCGAGCTCGAACTCCACGAACACGACGCCTTACAACGCGAACACCGCCGGCGCGCCACGGACCCGGCCTTTCAGCACGAGTACCGAACCCACCGGCCTATGGTCGAGCGGTCCATCGCCTGGCTCACCCGCGGCAATCGCCGTGTTCGGCACCGCGGCGTCAGCCGGAACAACGCCTGGCTCCAGCTGCGGATCGCGGGACTGAACCTGCGACGCCTGCTCACCCTCGGACTGACCAGGAACGAGGGATCCTGGGCGTTGGGATGAACCAACCGCCCGGACCCCGGCCCAAGAAAACCACTGGAAGACGCCCCATATCAGGGGCACAATGAAACCAAGCGGCAGAACGACCCCGTTGTCGCACCCAGAGTGCTGACCAGAACACGCCGCTAGACGGCCCATTGGTGGCGTTCCGCCCGCCCAAACCACCGTTGTTCACCACCCTCCTAGGGGCAGACGCATCTGTTCTGCTCTCAGGTGGTGTTCGACCCGGTGTGCCCGGGCTGCGAGAGGGTCGGGCGTCTGCGAGTTCGCGTCGAGCGGTCGCCGCGCTGTAATGCGTCCCCGGCCGCCTGCACCACCGTCCGCGTGCCCACACCCAACACCGTTGCCTTACCGTCGAACTCCAGACGCAGTCTTACCGTTGATGGGAGAAACTCCCCGACCGAGCGCCAATATGTCCCTACAATCCGACCGCAGAGTCAAGCGTCCGCGTCACGTGCATGAGATTGAATAATGGATGCGTGCGTCCGTGTCGCAGCACAGTGGTGGACGTCAGCAAAGACGACGCAGGTTATCGGGATCGATGATCGCGAGAGTGCGGCCTTGGCGTACGAGGAGGCCGCGTTCCTGGAAGTCGGACAACTCTCTGCCGACTACCGTGCGCACCGACCCGATGATCTCCGCGAGATGCTGTTGGGTCTGGTGAACGATAAGTCGGCCACTTTCCTGCACAGCCAGATTGAGCAAGGCTTGAGCGAGCCGCTGGCGCACTGTGAAGAAGATCCCGTCCGTCAGCAGCGTATGACCCGAGACCATGTCCTCGGCGAGCCATTGTCCGATGCGCCAGGCGACAGCGCCCTCCCGCTGCGCGAGTGTCGAGAGCCGTTCACGGGAGAGGCACATCACACTGGACGTCGTTGAAGCCCTAATGACGATTGGCAGCTCCGTGGGACCCAGCTGCGGGAGAAATGCGGGGGCGAGTCCGGTCATGTCGCCGGGGCCGAGGAAACGCATCGCCGCCATGCGCTCGATCGAGCTGACGTAGATGATCACCCGGCCCGAGCACACCACGAGCACACTCGGACGGTCCCAGCGTACGGTCTCGTCACGCTGCAGCCTGATTAAAGATGCGCCTGCGAGCAGCTCGCGGCGAAAGGAATCGGGAAGCTCACTCAACCTGCTGCCCTGCCAGGCAGCCTCCAGATCGGCCGTCCGAGCCGATGCCGCCTGCCACGGGGCCCGCTTTTCTGTGCCTCGCATACTTGGCGACATCACTGTCATTGTCGAACTCCTCAAAGTCACTCCGGCACCGGTTTGACGCGCTGGAGGTAATGCCGCTGACCACGAGGTCTTGCTGACGCTGGACGACGTGACGGGGCTCACAATCCTGAACTCTAATGGCAGATCGAGCGTGTGTCAAGCGGGCGCGTTGACTCATTGAAAACCTCCGCGTAGCCGGATACGTTGCCTCATTTGAAAACCTCCGCGTGTGGCGTGGTTGAGGGTGTTGGGGGCGGGTGCAGGTTATGCCCGTTTTCTATGGAGCTAACGATGGCCCAGCGGCAGGCTGTGACTAAGAACAAAGCCCTCGCTTATCAAGGCGCTGGTCGTGCCGGGAAGTCCCGGATCCTGGACGAGCTGGTCGAGCTGACCGGGTGGAACCGCGACTATGCCAGGGCCGCCCTAAGGGACGCCCTGGTCTTGAAGATCGTCCGGCCACGGCCGGGCAGGGCGCCGGTCTATGGCACTGACCTGCTGCCGGCACTGATCCGGTGCTGGGCCGTGTTGCGTGCCCCGGCAGGCCGGTTACTGGCCCCGATGCTGCCGGTTCTGGTGCCGCTGCTGCGCCGCGACGGTGAGCTTGATCTGACCGACGAGCAAGCCGCACTCCTGATACGGATGAGCGCGGCGACAATCGACCGCAAACTCGCCGGCGAACGGTCAAGACTAGTCCTGCGGGGACGGTCCCATACCAAGCCCGGCACGTTGCTAAAATCCCAGATCCCGGTCCGGACCTGGGCCGAGTGGGACGACGCCGTCCCGGGATTCGTGGAGATCGATTTGGTTGGGCACGAGGGCGGCAACAGCTTCGGGGAGTTCTGTTTCACCCTGACAGTGACTGACATTTCCACCGGCTGGACGGTGAACCGGTCCGTGCGGAACAAGGCGGCCAAATGGGTCTTCGAAGCCCTCGAACACGTGACCTCGGTGTTCCCCTTCCCGGTCATCGGGATCGATTCTGACAACGGCTCCGAGTTCATCAATGACCATCTGCTGGCCTACTGCCAGGAGCACCAGATCACGTTCACCCGTTCCCGGCCGGGGAACAAGAACGACGGCGCGCACGTGGAGCAGAAGAACTGGGCCAGGGTTCGGGAACTGGTCGGCTACCTCCGCTATGACACCGCCGCGGAGCTGGAGAAGCTCAACGCGATCTGGGAGCTGGACCGGGTCTTCACCAACTATCTGCTGCCCCAGCAGAAACTGCTCTCCAAGCAGCGGCACGGCGCGAAAGTGACCAAGAAACACGACGCCCCTGCCACACCGCACCAGCGCGCGATCCGGCACGAGAGGATGCGTAAACGCCCGATCATTCGGATGAACGCGGCCTTCAAGCAGATCAAGCCCGGCGCTCTCTCACGCCAGATCCTGGCACTCACCGCACAGCTGGAAACACTCTCACGGGCCAAACAACCCGCGGCAGCCAAACCCGTCAACAGGGCCTGGAACAACTAAGAAATCCGGAGGTTTTCCAATGAGGCAACGAAGCCGTCAACCGGAGGTTTTCAGATGAGGCAACGAATTACCCTTCCCGGAGGTATTGCAATGAGGCAACAGGGCGCCCGCGTTGACTCATCAAAGATGCCCGCGTAACTGCTATCGAAGAATCATTTGGTAATGCCCGCGTAGCGGCGCGTCTGCCGGGGTGGTATCCGCCGGCCCGGCACTGTGAGCCATGGAGCTTTCGATGAGCGAACGCAAGGCCGTCACGAAAATCACCGCCCTCCGATATGCCCGGTCGGACCGGGCCGCCAAGAAGACAATTCTTGACGAGCTGTGTGCCCTGACGCTTCGGAACCGTGACCACGCGCGGAAGGCACTGCGGCGGGCGCTGGTGCTCAAACAGGCCAAGCCCCGGCCGCCCAGGCCCCAGCTCTACGGGGAGGACGTGATCGAGGCGCTGCGGTTCTGCTGGGCCGTCCAGGGCACCCCGTACGGGCGTCTGCTGGCAGCGGCGCTGCCGGACTTGGTTCCACGGCTGCGCAGGTGCAAGGAGCTAGATATCGAGGACGGGACGGCGGCGTTGTTGCTAAAAATCGCCCCGGCCACCATCGACCGCCGACTCAAGGCAGACCGGGGCAAACTCGACCCGAGGGGCCGCTCCCACACCAAGCCCCGAACACTGCTCAAGGACTCCATCCCGATGCGGACCTGGGCCGAATGGGACGATGCAGTGCCGGGGTTTGTGGAGATTGATCTGGTCGGGCACGAGGGCGGAAATTCCAGGGGTGAGTTCTGCTTCACCCTGACGATCACTGACATTTCCACGGGGTGGACCGAGACCAGATCTGTGAGGAACAAGGCCCAGAAATGGGTGTTCGCCGCGATCAAGGTCGCCACCGCGGCGTTCCCGTTCCCGATCCGGGGGATCGATTCGGACAACGGGAGCGAGTTCATCAATTGGGGGCTGCTGCGGTGATGTGAACAAGAGCAACTGACCTTCACCAGGTCCCGGTCCGGGAGCAAGAACGACGGCGCCCATGTGGAACAGAAGAACTGGCATGTAGTGCGCCAAACCGTCGGATACCACCGTTACGACACGGCGGCGGAACTGGAGCTGCTGAACCGGATCTGGGCGTTGCAAGGGCGGCTGACCAATCACTTCGGACCCCAGCAGAAACTCCAGAAGATCCGGACCAGCGCAAAAATCAGCAAGAAGTACGACCGGCCGTCGACCCATACCAACGGGTCCTGGCCGACGAAGGTGCGGTCCGGCCCAGCGAGAAGGCGAAGTTGAAACGGGAAAACAATCCCCTGAATCCCGCGACAATCCAACGTCAAGTTCAAGCGCTCTGCGCCGAACTGCTCACCCTGACCACCGCCAAGCAAGGCCCTAAAAGCCAACCACCCATCCGGGCACAATCAAATGATTCTTCGATAAGAGCTACGCGGGCATCTTGACATAATTCCCCGGGGCCCCCTCGGCGCATCGGCGAGCTGCGTTGCCAAAGGATGTGACGAGCACGTCGATATCATCGATCGTCATTGCCCGAGGGCGGCCGGCACCCCAGGGGCTTTGCACGGTGGATGCTGACCAGGCAGCGCGTCCTCAGCAGGTGGCCAATGCGCCCCGCCATGCCAGATCTGCTGGAATACTTTCATGCCAGTCCGCTGAATCCGGGGCATGAACGTTGATATTCCCGGATTATTTCGTCATCCCACAGATGCAGCCCGAAGGTGAAGCTGGATGGGTGAATCGAAGCAAGCTCGAGGAAGCTAAGCCCGACGCCGGCGCGTGCGCGGTCATAGTGATAGGCTTCCAGCTCTTCGGTCAGCCTGCCCTTTCCGAGATAGGTTCCGTGCACGGATGCGGACGATCCGGTTGGGGACGGTCACGCCATTGATGTCGATCCGCTCGAAGTTAGACCACCTTGAGCATAAGCTTGCCGACATGATCGCCGGAAAACGGCATGACCATCGCAGCGGGAAAATTTTCGATGCCCTCGACGATTCGCTCGGGTGCCTTGATCAGGCCCTGCTGAAGCCATTCGGTCAGCGCGGCGATGCCTTCGGAAGACTGGGGCAAATAGTCGAAGTAATTGAAGGCGGTCCATGTCGCCAGCTTGCTCATGATCGCAAACCAATTCGCCAGCGCGTACGGCGCGCCAGTGCGGTTATATTCCGCGATCGCGCCGCATGAGACGATCCGCGCTCGCTGGGCCAGATTCGCAAGGCAGGTGTCCAGCATCTCCCCGCCAACATTATCGAAGTAAATATCCATGCCATCCGGGCAAGCTTCGCGTAGTGCGGCGCCCAAGTTCCTGGCCTTGTAATCGATTGCGACATCGACCCCCAACTCGTCGCGTAGCCAAGTGCATTTCAGGGGGCCACCCGCAATGCCGACAACACGACAGCCCATCATCTTGGCAATTTGGACTGCGATCGATCCAACCGCGCCGGCCGCCCCGGAAACGACGACCGTATCTCCCGCGCGAGGCTTGGCGACCTTGATCATGCCAAAATAGGCCGTCAGGCCTGTCATGCCCAGAATGCCCAGGTGAGCAGGAAGCGGCGCAACGTCAGCCTGCACCGCCAGCAATTCGTCCTCGTGCAGGCACGCATATTCTTGAACGCTCGCTGTCGCGGCAATATCGCGCACAAACGTGCCAATCGGAAAGCGCTGGCTCCTGCTCGCGATCACCTCTCCGACCCCCCAAGCTTTGATGGGTTCGCCCTCGCCTACGAGCACAGCTCTTCCCCCTTCCTCGTTGCGATCCTCCCACTCGGAGTGACTGGTGGGGTTCATGAACAGGCGCAGGCCGGGATCGATGGAAACATAATGTAGACGCATTACTACCTCACCGTCGCGAGGTTCTCTAACTGCTTCTGTGACGAGTTCGAAATTTTCCGCGACGGGCAACCCATGAGGGTGAGATTTCAGTCGCCACTGGCGCGCCGCATTTATCATCGTACTCTCCATCTTTTCATCCCTCTTTGGGGAGCTTTTTTATTTTTGACCACAGCTTGGCGATCATCATCAATCAACCCTGCCCGTCTCACGCCGCTCAGATCTGCCGCGCTACGATGTCGCCATGTGTGAACGCCATCATCGCGTCCCGGGGCGAGTACGCATCGCCGACGACCAGGACCTCCGTGCTGTGCCTGCGCGCGGCATCCAGCAACGAAGTCTCGGGTAGCCGACTCTGCGCGAGCACCACAGCTGCGACTGGTCCGAGCTCAATGATCTCGCCCGTGAGCATATGCTGCGCGCGGACTCGGCCGTCTGTGGCCGAGACGAGATCGGTGCGCTCTAGTAGGGTGCAGCCCCAGCTCTTAAGTCGGTCCAGAAGGTCCGTGCGATGCGTGAAGCCGGTTGATTGGCTGATCGTCGGCAGCGGTGTCGTGATGATGACCTGGTGTCCGCTCGCGGCCAGCTGCTCGTAGGTGACCATCGCCTCCTCGGTGCCGAGAGAGTCGTGGACGACGAGGGTTTTCTTCGGTGTCCCGACGAGCTTCTTGAGGGCGAGCTCCGGAGAGTGCACGGCGACCGAGCCATCCGTCGAGAACGACGGCGGCGGGGCGATGGACCCGGTAGCAAGGACGACGACGTCGACCCCGGCCGAGGCGAGCACCTCCTCGTCGACGTGCACGTTCAGCCGCACCTGCACCCCCATGCGGGCCAGCTCGGCCTCGAGCCACGCGGTGGAGGCCACCAGCTCGTGCGCACTCGTGACGTTCGTGATGCTGCCGAGCCGTCCCCCAGCTTGGCTGCTTGCCTCCAAGACCACCACATCGTTACCCCGACGCGCTGCGATCTCGGCCGCCTTAAGCCCGGCAGGTCCTGCCCCGACCACCACCACAGACCTCGGCGAGGCGACCGGCTGCGGGTCATTACGACGGTACTCGCGACCCACGTCGGGGTTGTGGAAGCAATAGACATCACCCCCTGCACCCAACCGATCGATGCATCCTTGATTGGCGCTCACGCAGAGGCGTACGCTGTCTGCTTCGCCGCGCTTGGACTTTTTCAGGATGTCGGGGTCGGCGATGTGCGCTCTTGTGAGCCCGACGAAGTCGCAGTCGCCGCGCTGAAGTGCGTCCTCGGCCGCCTGCACAGTCGTCACCCTGCCGACGCCCAACACTGCTGCTTTACCGTCGAGCTCCTGCCGCAGTCTTGCCGCTGATGGGAGGAACTCCCCGAGTGGGCGCCGGTATGTTCCCACGACTCGCCCGTAGTCCGACGCCTGGGACCCGTGCGTAGGGTTGAAGTAGTCGACCATTCCCGTGTCAGCGAGCTCGAGGGCGATCTCCAGGAGTCGCTGCTCGGTTAGTCCCCCGGCCTCTGGGGGCCGGAAGTCCTTGGTCGCGATGCGCACGCCCAGCACGCCTTTCGGTCCGATCCCGGCCCGAACGCGTGCCGTTACAGCCCTGAGGAAGCGCGTCGACGGTCCCCACTCATCAGTGCGTTGGTTGCGCCACGGGGTGAAGGACTGCTGCAACAGGTAACCGTGTCCAGCGTGCAGCTCGACGCCGTCAATGCCGCTCGCGACAGCAAGCTCGGCTAGTCTGCCATAACCTTCGATGATCGCCTCGATCTCATCCGGGCTCATTTCGTGCGCAACTTCGGTGCCGGACGTGGACGGCGCAGCCGAGAAGGCGACGAGGCCCGCCCCGTCCGAGGGAACCGACTCATCGTAGTTGACACCCGGGAGTGACGAATTACCCTGCACTCCTGCGTTATGCAGCTGCACGAACGTGGCACACCCATGTTCCCGCGCCACATCCGCGAAGCGACGTAGCTTGGATCCGACGTGCTCGAGCTGAAACGGATGCTGAGCGTCCACACCCCAGACGGGAAGGGCGCTCAGACCGAAGAACCCGACGCCGCCCTCCATGCGTCGTCGCACATACCCGAGGTACTTGTCCGTCGACCTCTCGTGGTCGTTTTCCCAGTGACGGTACGAGAACTTGTGGGATGTGACCGCGACCCGATTCTTCAGGACCACCGGACCGAGTTCGAACGGCTCGAAAAGCTTCACAGCATGACCTCCCAGTGAGTGTTTCCCCCCTGCCCTGAGTGGGGGTCATAGACCGGCCCATTCTTGTGCGCGCGCATCACCATGTGCAGCGTCCTCTCTGTATCGGCACGTGTGGTTCCGAAACGCTCGCCGCTGGGCAACCTCGGCCTTCCGTGCCATTTGGCTTTCCTGAGGGACGTTACGGGATTCACCAGGAGGTCTCAGCGACATTGGTCACAGTGACGCCGGATCTGGCGGGCCATTGTCCGCAGTCATTCATGTCCTTATTTCGGCTGGGCGCCTACGTGTGATGACTTCGGAGGGTTCCGATCTAGCAAGGGAGACTGGAATTGATGTCAGCACCAAGGAAGTTCGATGCGGAGACCTGGGAGCGGGCCGTGCGGATGTACCACGAGCACCTGTTGGACATGCAGTGCTCCAAGCCCGCGGCCCGCAGACATATGGGCTGGCTGCTGGACCTGAATCAGGCCACCCTCCGCTACTGGATCGAGGACCGCCACACCGCTGAAGGGGCCAAATGCGGATGTAGTCGCGGCGCGCACCTCGATGAGATCCAAGCGCTGAGAAACGGGCTGACCGCGCTGGAACGGGCCAACGAGATCCTCAAGACGTGCGCCGCTTTTTTCGCGAAAATAGTCGCCGGAACTGCCTTACAGAACACTAGTGGGCATCTCCGTTAGTTCGTCGGGGTCGGTCCAGGCGGTGGGGTCGTTGAGGTAGAGTCCGCAGGCGGTGTCGAGGGCTTCCTCGGCGGCGCCGCCGAGCCCGTTGGGCAGGGTGGCGTCCTGGTAGTCGTCGTGGCTGGCCCGGTAGATCGCGAAGCCCCGCCGGTTGGCGTATCCGGCGTAGCGCAGCCGGCACAGCCGCAGCGGCTGGTCGTGCTCGGCGGTGAGGGCGTCGATGTAGGCGAATCCGCCGCGGAAGCGCACCTGGATGCGGGTCAGTTGGGGCCAGCGCTGGCGGGCCCGGGCGGTAAGGCGCTGCTGCAGGGAGGTCTTCGTCGAGGCCGGGATTGGCGGTGCCATGCCCCTATCGTCACCGATTGCCCACGGCCGGCGCGGGTGTCGGGGCCCGGGCCGCGGCCGGTATGGCCAACGCGGCCATCGCCGCCGAGAAGGGCGTGCACGTCGATACGGTTCGCAAGTGGCGGGCCCGGTTCTGCACCGACCGGCTCCAGGGCATGGCCGATCGGCCCCGGTCGGGCCGGCCGCCGGTCTACACCCCGTTGCAGGTTGCCGAGGTCAAGGCCCTGGCCTGTGAGCCGCCGGCCAACTCGGGCCTTCCCCTGTCACGCTGGTCGCACGCTGAGCTGGCCGGTCAGGCACGCGATCGCGGGATCATGGCCTCTAGCAGGGCACCCGAGGGGGCCCGGCGATTCATGAGTCACGACTGGAGTGACGCGACCAACTCCTATCCTCGCCTGCCGGTCCCAGAACAGCCACCACAAGACTCACAGCGATTCCCCAGCACCAGAGCTCTGAGCGACCGTCCAAGAACCCTCAGCACCTGCGGTCACAAGCGCCCCGGACTGCAATGATCAGTGCATATATAGGGCATGCACGCCGCACCTCTGCCCGAGAGGGCGGGCTCGTGCGACAAAAGTCGCTGACCGGGATGCAACGCGGCTCTAGCGTATCTTCATATCAACTCGTGATGAGTGTTTCGCTTCCGCGATGAAGGGGAGGGTGAATTGGAACGGTCAAGATCTATGCCGATCTCGGCTCCGGGGTCGCCGGGATCCGTGTCTGCGATGCGGTGCTCGTTGGCGGATTCGACGGCCGCGACTGGCTCGGCGGCCTACTTTCCGAGGACGACATCGTCATCTGGTTATTCGTCCACCCTGTCGCCGCGCCCGCACGCTCGTCGCGAGGGTTGAGGGATCGGACCCGATACAGGCATTGAGCAGCACCGGGCGATCTTCGCAGAACTGCTTTGTGACACGCGGATTGGAGCCTCCAGTCCCGTCGTCCTCGACGATGTGTCGCGCACACAGCGGCTCAAGTTAAACCCCACATCATGAGACACCCCAACCGTGTGTGACTCGCGTCGCGCCGGCCAGGCACTCACCATCAATCAGGTCATAAAGACGAAGGAAAAGATCGAATGACGACGACACCCAAACAGGCCGCTTCCCCAAATGAAGCCCCAAGGATCCTTGATGCTCTGGTGATCGGGTGCGGCATCGCCGGGATCTACCAGTTGCACAAACTAAACCAAGCCGGCCTCGACGTCCGCGCGGTGGACGCCGCTGAGGGCATCGGCGGCACCTGGTGGTGGAACCGCTACCCGGGAGCTCGGTTCGACTCCCCGTCCTATCTGTACGGCTTCTTCGCGTCGAGCAAGCTTTATCGGGAGTGGCGCTGGAGCGAGCGCTATGCAGGACAGCCAGAAATCGAGGCGTACCTCAACAATGCGGTACGTGAGTTCGGTCTCGTCGATCTCATCACGTTGAATACAAGAGTCGAATCCATGCGCTTTGACTCCGAGCGAGCCGTGTGGACCGTTCGGACTAACACTGGTGAAAAGGTGGAAACGCGGTTCGTGGTGCCGGCGCTCGGCGTGTTGTCCCGCCCGCTGGTACCCGAGATTACTGGCGTAGAGAAGTTCGCCGGACGGGTGCATCACACTGCAAGGTGGCCCAAGGAGCCGGTCGACCTGTCCGGTAAGCGCGTGGCCGTGGTGGGGGTCGGGGCGTCCGGCGTTCAGATTGCCACGGAGATTGCGAGCGAGGTCGATGAACTCGTGGTATTCCAGAAGTCGCCGCAATGGGTGACGCCACTACACAACGAGGATATCAGCGAAGACGAGTTCGCTCAGATCCAGGATTCCTACGACGAGTATCACGAGCAGGCCATGAGTTCGTTCATGGGTTTCGTGGAGACCTACCTCGCGGCGCCCGGAGATTTTGCCACTCATACGTCGCAACAGCGACGCGAAATTTTCGAGGCTGTGTATAACATGCACGGCTTTCTCAAGGTCTTGGCAAACTATCCCGAGGTGTTCGCGGCCGGTGAGGCGAACGAAGCCTTCTGCGCCTTCTTGGCCGAAAAGATCAGGGAACGGGTCAAGGACCCAATTCTTGCCGAGAAGCTGATTCCGGATCACCCCTTCATTTCGAAGAGGCCACCGTTCGATAGCGGTTCCGGCTATTACGAGATATTCAACCTTCCGCACGTCAAACTCGTGTGTACCCCCGAGACGCCGATCGTCCGGATTACGGAGTCGGGTATTGAAACGACGAAGGAGCATTTCGACCTCGACGTCATCGTGTTCGCAACCGGATTCCATGCCATCACCGGGGAGTACGAGACTATCGATATCGAGGCGCACGGACAGAAACTCAACAACAAGTGGGCAGACGGGCCACAGACGTACTTGGGCATCCAAACACCCGGATTCCCAAACATGTTTTTCGTCAACGGGCCGCAAGTCCCAGGGGGGAACGTGCCCAGGTGTGCCGAACCCGGTTCCGACCTCATAACCGACCTTATCGTCGAGTCACTCAAGCGCGACGCATCGGTCGTCGAAACGACCACGGAGGATGCTAAGGCATGGACAGCTATCGTCGCGGAGAGCGCGCACGGAACGGCCTTAGGCAGCGCCAACAACTGGCAGCGGGGCGCGAATGTTCCGGGTAAGAAGCCAGTGCCGTTCATGTTGTACATGGGCGGCCTAAATAACTACGTGGAATATCTGAACAAGTCGCGGATGAGCGGGTTCGAGGGATTTCTTTTCGACGGAGCAAAGGCATCCACTCCTTCGTCGCCGAAATCAGTTACCGACGGAAGTTTGGCTCATCACTCGTAACCATTCAGGTCCCCTTCGACGTGGTGGCTTGATCCGGATCTCATCGTCGAAATACTGAAGCTGTTCGTTTTTCTGTGTCTTTCCACCGCAGGTGGTTGGTATGGCCGATCCGTCGTTGAAGTTTTCCGATGCGAGTCGTGAGGAGCTGGTTGAGCTCCTCGCCCAGAGTAATGCTCTGCTGGCTCGGGCCCGGCGGGTCATCGAGGGACAGGCCAAACAGATCGCTGTCCTGCAGGGGCAGGCAGAGCAGGTCAAAGTGCTGGCGGGGAGGTTCGCCGAGCTCGAGGGGTCAAGTCCTGTTGAGTGGTCTACCCGCTTCGTGATCCTTCGGGTCTCTGGGGCTTAGTTGTCGAGGTGGTTGTGGAGACTGTCGCTGAGGTCGGCGACGTGGCTGGTGCGCTGGTTGTAGGACCGCGGTGCATATCGTGCAGAAGCGCCACGGCAAACGCCAGATCCTCGAGCACCTCGAAATCGGCTCATGATGAGGTGACCCTGGCCGCCCTGGATCAGGTGGCCAGGGAGGAGATCCAAGCTGGCCAAATGGCCTTCGACCTCGATCTAGACACCGACGAAACCACCACTGTCCCCTGCAACGGGCATGGACGCCGGGGCCGGGTTGGCGCTGCACGGACTCGGCCCCGGGTGGGAGGTGCTGGAACAGGCCTACGAGAGGATCGGCTTTCCCGGTGCCGTCGATGACGTGGTCCTAAAGCAACTAGTGCTGGAGAGGGTGATCGAGCCTACCTCGAAGCTGGACTCCCTACGGGTCCTGGCCGAACTGAACGTGGCCACTTCGCCGACGGCCAGGCCATCGAGACCACCACCGAGCTGAAGAGGGGCACCGAGTCCTCACGACGGCGCGCGGTATGGCCGTACCTGTTGGCCCGCGAACACCGCGATCGGCGGAGACACAAGCTGCAGGTTCAACGGGCCGAGCACAACGCCGCCGGGCGTAGACCCAACGCAAGGCCCGATTCCCGACGACTGGCCAGTGGAGGTCCCTGAGCGGGACTACGAGGCTGCCGATACCGATGAGCATCTCTTCGGGCTCAGGGGCTATGTGACGAACACCAGCATGAAGGCGCTTTCCGGGACCGGAGTGGTAGCTGCCGATCACTCACTGTTCGAGGTCGAGGCCTCGTTCTTCGATGGCTAAATCTGACCATCCGTGTTCTGCGCTCTGTCCGTGTCCCGGCACCTCCAGATGGCCACCGGGCTGAGCCTGCGCCTGATCATCAGGACCCCCTAGCCCCTGCGTGAGGGCGTGGCCGAGATCAACGGGACCATCGCCACCATCCCCGCAGCCCTCACCCCGAAGCCAAGGAAATCCTCAGATCACTGCCCCAAAAAGTAGGGCACTAGGAATGAGCCAAGTCGGGTTTGAGTGGTGTACACGCTTCGTGATCCTTCAGGTCTCTGGGGGTTAGTTGTCGAGGTGGTTGTGGAGACGGTCGCGGAGGTCGGCGACGTGGCTGGTGAGCTGGTTGTAGTGGTCCCCTTCGTTTGGTCCGCAGATGGCCTGGCGGCCTGCTCGATCGCGATCTGCTCGTTGAGACTCGCGGTGTGCAGCATCGTCTGGACGCCGAGCAAGTCCAGCACCTCGGCGAGCAGATCGTCCTCGTTCAGGTGGCTGCTCATGCCGCTGCCTCCAGCTCGGGAGCCCATGTTCGGCGTCGACCGTTCATCCAGGGGTGCGAGCTGGCAGCGGGCCAAGACCTCCGGCCGAGGTGGCGTCGGCCTTCGGTCCATTCGTCGGTCTGCTCGGCCAGCACGGCCCCGACCAGCCTCACGATGGCTGCCCGGTTGGGAAGATCCCCAACGAGTCGGTGCGGCGCCGGATCTCGCTGTTGAGCCGCGCTGGGGGGGTTGTTGGACCAGATCTGGGTCCACACGTCCTTCGGGAACGTCGTGAAGGCCAGAATGTCCGCCGGGCGGCGTCGAGGTGTTCGACCACCGCGGGCAGCTTCTCACCCACATAGTCCAGCAGCCGGTCGAACTGGGCGTTGACGCTGGCGGTGTCGGGCTGATCGTACACGCTGTGCAGCATGGCCTTGACCGCCGGCCACATCGACTTGGGAGTTATGACCATCAGGTTCGCCGTATGGTGAGTTCGGCACCGATGCCGGGCGGCCCCAGGCAGATTCGCTTAAGAATCGCGTCCTTGAGCCCGGGGCGTCCCAGGTCACCAGCTTCACCCGACCAACGGGCCACCAGGTCCGCAAAGAACTGGTTCCACGCCCCCCGTCTCGGCTGTGGCCACCCGCAGGCCCAGGACCTCACGGTGGCCGTCGGCGTTGATGCCGGTGGCCAGCAGCACCACCACGTTGATTACCCGGCCGTGCTCGCCGACCTTCATCGTCAGGGCGTCGGCGGCCACGAACATGAACGCGCCCGCCTCGCCCAAGGGCCGATGCCGAAAGGCCTCGACTTGCTCGTCCAGATCCGCGGCCATCCGCGAGACCTGGGACTTCGACAGGGCGTTGATGCCCAGGGTCTTCACCAGCTTGTCCATCCGGCGGGTGGACACCCCGGCTGCCAGGTAGCACTCAGCGACCACGGTGATCAACGCGAACTCCGCTCTCTTGCGGCGCTGCAGCAGCGACTCAGGGAAGTACATCCAGGAGCGCAGCTTCGGGATGGCAACGTCCACGGTGCCACCGGGGTATCCAGCTCGCGGCCACGGGAGCAGATGCGCTGGACCGTACGGGTCGTGGCGGGTTTGCCCCACTCGGCCCCGACCACCGCGTCGGCGTCGGCGGAGAGCAGGGAGTTGATGACGGTCTGCAATAGGTCGCGCATCAGGTCCGGGGAGGCCTCGGACAGGGCTTCGCCGAGCAGGCCTGCAGGGTCGACAATGTAAGGAGCGGTCACCGTGGTGAATCCTTTCGAGGATTCTGTGGAAGGTTCACTCGAAGGATCACACTGGTGCCGCGCCCACGTCTGGAACAACGTGCCAGGCCACCCGCGCGTTGCACCACTCTATGGGGCACTACTCGGCTACGCCTCGGCCCGGCGGGTGTTGGGTCGTGGACAACGGGTCCTCACACAACGGCATGCGCTCCATCGACCGGATGCACACCGCCTGGCCGACCGCGACCTGGTTGACCTGCCCGTTCACGCCTCCTGGCTGAACCAGGTCGAGAACTACTTCTCCATCCTGCAGCGCAAGGCCATCACCGGCAGGGACTTCACCGACCTCGACCAGTTCGCCCAACGCGTGCTCGCCTTCCAGGACCGCGACAACACCACCGCCGAACCCTTCGACTGGAAATACACCCGCCACGACCTCGGCGACAACCTACAGCGCCTGAGTGAACACAAACACGACCTCGCAACCTAACCCCCGACGAACTAACGAAAATGCCCACTGGCGGGGGCGAGAGCGAGCGGACATGCCCGCGACTCTCACGGTCTAAACCATCAGGTGCTTCGAGGACCGTTAGAACCCGCCAGGAGTCTCCGAGTGTCTGGCGGTCAACGCCCAGCGACCGTGGCTACCAGGTCTGCCGGGGAGTCGGGTCGGTGGGATGAACGCCAAGCGACATGTCCGTCGGGCCGGACGATTGCGAAATCGCGACGGTACAACTCGCGCGCCGACTGATGGTCGATGGCGACGTGCTTCATCGGAACTCCGAGATCTCCCGCGGCAGCGAGAATGTCCTTAACCGCACGTGGATCGCCACCGAAGTTCACGAGAGTGAATTGGTCTGTGAAGTTATCGATTATCGAGTTGTCCGGGGACAGGAACACGTGTGGTGCCCGCGCGCCGGGACAGGCGGTTGGGGTGTAGACGAGTGGATCCGCGGCAGTGATGGTGCCGATCTCGTCCTCATCCGCGGCGGTCGTGATGACAGGTGAATCCGGGTAGCCATAGCCGAGCTCCGTTCCGAAGCTCTCGTTCTCACCACGCCGATCCGCATAGTGGGCGGTGAGTCGGGCTCGCAGTTTCTCTCCGGCGTCGTTGTCCTGGGCCAACAGATGGGCATCGGCACCGACGATCTGTGCGGCATCGGAGTGAACCCTGGCGTTGTGGACGGCACGATCGCGATTCGCCACGCCCACCGGCCGGCGCTCTGCGTCGTAACTGTCCAGCAGCCGTTCGCCACCCCACCCGTTGATCACTGCCGCGAGTTTCCATCCGAGATCCACTGCGTCCCCAACTCCGGTGTTCATCCCATAGCCTCCCGTGGGGATGTACTGATGGGCGGCATCACCCGCCACGAAGATTTGCCGGTCCCGGTAGCTCGAGGCAACAAGTGCCTGCGGCTGCCACACAGAGTGTTTCAGGATCTCGTCGACCTCGATGGCACTGTTGGTGTGTAGGCGTAGGAACTCCACGGGATCGATCTCGTCCACGGTAGTACCGGCCGGCACGCTCGCCTGCATGGTCCACGTGTCTTCTTCGTCCTGGGCGACAATGACCACCCGCCCGATCGGACGCGCCATGAATATGTGCCAGAACTGGCCGAAACGATGCAGCGTGCGGACATCGCGCGAGCGGAAATGGACCTGACAGGAGGTACCTAGGGCACTGCGTTCGCCCTCGAGGTGGATGTTCGTCGATCGTCGCACAACCGAGTGCGCCCCGTCACACCCCGCTACGAATGTACTTCGCAACTGGTGCTCGTCACCGTTGGCGGACCGGATCGTGGTCACCGCACCGTCTGCCTCCTGCCGCACCGCAACAACCGCCCAGGGCCGACGGACATCGATGAACGGTGAGTCGAGGCACCGCTTCATCAGAACCGCTTCCATCCGCTCCTGCGAAATCCGCTGCCAGGGTTCGCGCGGCTGCGACCCGTCGTTCGCCGCCGTGATGGTGTCGCGCATTTCCTTCTGGCTCGGCAATTCCCAGCGTCCGTACTCGTACCCATCGAGGCCCGAGGTGAAGATGACGTCAAAGGAATACTGCTCGCCTACGCCGGCGCGTCGGATGTCGTCGAGTGTTCCCCACCGACGCATGAGCTCCATGCTCCGAACATTTGTGAGATCCATCTTCGGAAATGTCGTGGTCTCGGGGTTGCGCTCCACGAGCACTGACTTCACTCGGTGCATCGCCAATTCCAAAGCGAGCGCCATGCCGACGGGTCCCGCACCCGCGATCACCACCGGCGTATCGACGTCCGGCGGCAGGTCATGCTCGCGTGCGCCTGTCATGACCCACCTTGCGGCGCCGACAGCGGGTTTGCAAGCGCCCACTTCCTGGTCATGATCTCCGACTCGGCGACACCATCGGACAGCGCCCGCACCATTGCTCGTGGATCATAAAATGGCCCGAGGGGATCGTCCGCGTACTCTGCGCTCTCCATATAGTCGGTTGAAGCTTCCGGCGTCGAGAAGTTGTCGACCTCAAGTTCGACCACATTCCCGTCCGGGTCCTCGTAGTAAAGCGATGTGGTCACCCCATGTTGGATTGGGCGTGCGGGAAGGATGCCTCGCGACTCCAGGGAGGTGTAGCGGTTCGAGAGAGCTTGTAGGGTCGGCAGACCGAAAGCCGTGTGGTGAAGGCCGGGGGTCGTCGCGGTCCGCGGACCGCGTTCGGCGATCTGCTTGAAGGCGATCCGGTGATGCTCGTCGTCGAAGGTGATGAAGCACAGTGGACCGTTCTCGAAGACGACGTGAGCGTCGAGCACGGTGCAGTACCAATCACGCATGGCGGCGACCTGAGTCGTCTGGAGGACTACGTGGGCGAGATGAAGCGACATGGATTTCCTCGTCAATCTTTGTTGGGTTGGTGGGTCATTCGCGCGCTGGCTAGTCTCTGCAGGGCGCAGTCGGTGAGGAAGGTGTGGATAATCTCCGCCGTCCTCTCGGGCATCGTTACGTTCGGACAGTGCCCGGCCGGCAAGATCTCTATGCGTGCGTCTGTGAGCTCTGAGGCCAGGTGCTCGCCCCAATCCGGTTCGAGGAGATCGTCCTCCACGCCGTGAATGATGAGAGTCGGGACGTTGACGCCGCGCAAGGATTTGGGGAAGTCGTTCACCGGTACACTGCGTCGGATGGCGTCGGGGACGGTCAGGCGCGGGGCGGACATCGTCTCGTAGTGGCCTGGCACATGGGACCACGCCAACCGCCGATCGACGTAGTCGCTGTCCTGGTCATCGATCCCGAGTAAGCGGACCAGCCTCCGCATGTCCTCACGTGTTCCGTCGAATCGGGTTAACTCTGCCGGCGCTTTGGGGGTCTTCCAAGGGCCGCCTGTGCCGCCCAGGGTCACGGCAGCCGAGATCCGGCGCCGGTAGTTCGGATCGGTCAGCGCCCGGATAGTCATCGTTCCGCCGAAGGAACTGCCCACGAATGGAAGTGAGATGATTCCCAGCTCATCGAGCAGGGCGAGCACATGCTCGATCTGCACAGTTACGGTCGACGCGGCGAAGTTGTAGATCTTGTCCGTGCCCCCGTAACCGATCAGGTCCGGTGCGATGACCCGGCGATCCTGCGCGAGGATAGGGATCATGCTCTCCCATGACATGTCGGCCGATGCCCCCCACCCGCCATCGTGAAGTAGCAGGATCGGCGGTGCCTCGGAATCCCCTGCGACCAGCACTCGCGTGCGCACCCCGCGGACTGTGTAATGACGTTCTTCGATCATCGTGCGACCACCACGTCTCTCGTCTCTCTCTGCTGGATTGGGCTCTTCCCGAGTACGCCGAGAACAGCGTCCCGGAGCGCTCCGGCGAGATCGTCTGGAGCCTCAGCAACGCGCCAGCCGACGAAGTTGTCGGGCCGGACGAGGATTGCCCCGCTGTCATCGATCTCGCCGCGTACCGAGTGCCAATCCCCGGAGACGAGGCGGTGACCTTCGTCGCCGATGACGGAAACCGTGATAGGCAGACCGATCTCGTTCGAGATCTCCGCCGCAGCGCTCGACCACCCAGGACCGTCTGCGGAGGTGATCACCGTGAACCCGTTAAGCGGAGCCAGGTCGTGGGTGGATACCCGCTCTCCGTCGGGCGACTGCAGCCAAACATGCGGCAGGCGATGCCCGGGCCTGGCCTCCGGTGTGTAAACCGAACCCATCGGATCGCGAGGCGGCGGCGCCGATCCGTCCGGGACCACCGCCGCGCCTCGATCCGAATACACGTACCCAAGGTCGAGATCGTGGGGGTTAAACTCGATCCGTTGCGTCTGCCAAACCTCGTCCAGAATGGCTCTGCGAGCCGCGCCCATCGGGGTGTCGGCCACCAGCTCCGTGAACACGTCGCGGCGCTGTTCACGCGACATCTCGGGACCTATGCCCAATCCGGCCACGAGAGTCCTCCCAAGGTTCTGGAAGGTGAACATTGCCCACTCGACCTGCAGTGCGTCGATTGCCCTCCGCTCGGTCGAGTATGAATCGAGCAAGGAATCCGGTGCGACGCCGGAGGTGACCGCGGCGAGTTTCCACGCGAGATTGTCTGCGTCCTGGAAGGCTGAGTTCAACCCTAGTCCGGTGGTCGGTGGCTGGCGGTGCGCCGCATCGCCGACGATGAGCACGCGCCCCGCACGAAATGTCTCGGCGACCACAGCCTCCAGGGACCAATGACTGATACCCATCATCGACACTTCGAGGTCGTCGATCTTCAGCAGGCGCCGGATCAATTCGACGGCCCCCTCATCATCGATATCGGCTGCCGGGTCGCCAGCCGCAAACCGGATGTTCAGACGCCAGCGTCGGACGTCTTGCGGGCCACGGCCCCAGCCGGCTTCGCCGGATCCCTGGGGTACGAGAACGCCGCTGCTGTACGGCCCTCCGTCCGGATTGACGAAGAACCAGATGATCACGTCGTTCTCGGGCAGATGTGGCCCCAGGTCTGATTCGAAGATGAGACTAACCATGTCCGCGAGGCCGCTCTGGCCTTGGGGGATTACTCCGATCTCCGGACCGATCGTGCGCCCTCCGTCCGCAGCCACCAGATAGTCCGCATGGACAGTGGTGCGCTCGCCCGTCTCCTTGTTGAGGATGGTAGCGGTGACTCCGTCGGCTGCCTCATCGAAGTCGGTCAGTTGGTGCGAGAAACGGACGCGGTTCGGATTCCGCTCTTCAGCTGCGCGACGGAGGATCGGTTCGAGATCCCATTGCGGCAAGATCGCGCACCGTTCCGGACTGTCCCGCTCATGTATGGCTCGGTCGGGGTCGGCGAATCCGAGGAACGGAGCTATGTGCAGGCGCTGCCGGTCGATGGCATCATCTCCCGCTAGGGAGGTGTAAAAAGCCACTTTGGATACGCTGTCGGGATGAGGACCGAGACTGTAGATCTCCTGCGCCAGACCGTGTCTGCGGAAGATCTCCATGGTTCTCTGTGTGTAGGAACCTGCTTTGGGCAGGGTCGCAGTCCCGGGATGCTTTTCCACCAGGAGATGCTCGACGTTTCGGTCGGAAAGAAACGTCGATAAGGCGAGTCCGCACCCGCCTCCCCCGACGATCAACACGGGCACTCTCATATCAGTTCTCCTCCATTTGGGTTAGGTGTCTGTGGTGGCCTGGAAGTTGCTCTTCCTCGTCGACCCGCGGGAGCGTGACGTGCTCTTCGTGGATGTCGATCGTGATCCCCGGCGTTAGCCGTCGGACTTCGTCGAGATCTGTTGCCAATCCCAGTGCGATCAACCTGTCGCCTGCAGGCTGGAAGATGCCGAGCTCGGTGTAGATGCGGGTGACCACACCGGGCGCGGTGAGTGGCAGCGAACAGCGGGTGACGATCTTCGGCTCACCGTGGCGTCCCAGGTGTTTCATCAGAACGATGACCTCACGCGCTCCTAGGGCTAAGTCCATGGCGCCCCCGACAGCAGGAGCCTTGACGCCCCCGGTGGACCAATTTGCCAGATCACCGGCGACGGACACCTCGTAGGCGCCCATTACGCACGCGTCGAGATGTCCGCCTCGGATCAACGCGAAGGACTCCGCGTGATCGACAATCGACGCTCCTTTAACGAGCGTGATCGGACGTTTGCCCGCGTCTATGAGGTTCATGTCCTGCTGATCACCGGTGGCGTTCGCACCGATACCGATGACGCCATTCTCGGCTTGCAGGATCACTTCTCGACCGTGAGGGATCATTTCTCCCACGAGTTGCGGCATCCCTATCCCGAGGTTCACCACGGAACCGTCAGGAAGATCGATCGCCACCTCCCGCGCGACTCCGACTGGTTTAAGTCCGGGGAATCGACCTTCCGACGACGCCGGACGCAGCGCGCTCATCGGCCGACCCGGACGACTCGATCGACGAACGGTGCCGGGGTCATGACATGATGTGGGTCAATCGACCCCAAAGGCACGATTTCCTCGACCTGGGCAACAGTCAGCGTCGCGGCCGAAGCCATCGCGGGCGCGAAGTTCCGCGCCACGTACTGGTAGGTGAGGTTGCCCCACCGGTCCCCTAGCCGGGCGCTGATGAGCGCGACATCGGCTCGGAGCCCGTATTCGAGCACTTGGGTGACACCGGCAATTTCGCGATGCTCTTTTCCCTCAGCGAGAACTGTACCGACCGTCGTTGGAGTGAAGAATCCGCCGATGCCCGCACCCCCTGCCCGAATGCGTTCTACCAGCGTTCCCTGCGGAACGAGTTCGAGGTCAATCGATCCAGCATTGTAACGCCGATCGAATGCCGCCGAGTCAGCCGAGCGTGGGTACGAGCAGATGATCTTCGCAACTGCCCCGGTCTCGATTAGCCGAGCAAGCCCGTCCGATCCGATCCCGGCGTTGTTCGAGACGACCGTAAGACCGGTCAGTCCTAGCTCACATAGACCCTCGATGAGCGCTACAGGTGACCCTGCCCCGCCGAACCCGGCGATGAATGTCGTCGCGCCGTCTTTGATGCCGCTCAAGGCATCGAGCACGTCGGATCTCACCTTGTTGATCACTACTCACTCCTGTTCCTCTATTGACTAGCAAAGTAGATTCTGGGAGCTGACGTTGCAGCCACTTTGGTCACACATCCGGTGACGAACTAAACATCTTTGCAGATGAGCGAGGTCAGCTCGCGGCTGCGTAACCTCGAAAACGAGCGAGAAGAACGCATGACCCGCAGGCCTGTTCGGCGATGTGTCCCGCCACCGGAACTGCGCCGGGCATGGATCTGCATCTGACCCGGATCCGCGAGTCGTGCCCGCCGGCGGGCGCGCTTCAAATGAATAACCCTCTGGCTTGGGACAATGGGAGTTGCGAAGCAACCAGGACCCAGCCCGGAAAGGACACCTGTTCGGTGGCACCTCCACGGGGCGAAAAGCGCCGCACGAAGTTGGACGCGAAGAAGGCGCGGGCCTGTCGGGTACGGATCGGGGCCCCGGACCCTGCGCTGTCCCCGGCGGCCGGGGTCGAGGCGATCCGGGAGGCCGACCGGGTCCTGGGCCTGGCCTCGGCGCTTGATGCCGGGATCGGGGCGGTGAATGAACGGGACCGGGGCCTGCCCGGAGGGCAGCTGCTGGTGGCGGTGGCCTCGGCCCAGCTGGCCGGGCAAGACTTTCTGGTCGGGCTGGACCCGGCGTAGGGCCGATGTCGCCGGCCAGCAGCTCGAACCGGTCCCGACCCCGGCGTCCACGACCGCGGCCGGGATCGCCCGGCGCTTCGGCCCCGGGCAACTGTCCGGATTCGAGGCCGGCATCGGCCAGGTCAACACCGCCATGCTGGACCTGGTGCCGCCGCTGCGGCGCGCCTCGCTGGCCAAGGGTTGCCACGACCGACGGGGGATGGCACCGACGTCGAGGTCTACGACCGGCCCAAGGACAAGGCCGCCCATGCCTAAACCGAGGCGCTGACCCTGCGCCCGCACATCGGGTTCGGGGCCGAGGCAGGCATCCCGTTGGCCAACTAGTTGATAGGCGGCATCGTGGACCCCCGCAGCAACTGCGTCGAGCTGCTGGACCGGTCCATCGCGGCCCTGCCGTCCGGGTGGAGACGGTCGGTGCCGGTGGGATGCCGGCTACTTCGCCGAACACCTGGCCGCAGCCTGCGTGCAGTGCGGGGTCGGGTTCGCGATTGGGGCCAAGCGCCATAGTCCAGGAACGGCATGAATTCGCTCCACGCGTTTTTCCACAGCCGGGTGACGGCCGGATACTGCCGGCCCCATTTGGCCGGGAAGTCGACAAAACGTTCCTTCGCCGCGGCCTCCGACGGTGCCGTGTAGACCGGGCGGAGATCACGGGGCATTTCGTCCCAGGACTGGCGGGCGGCCTACCGGAACGTGTTGCGGACCAGGTGGACGATGCAGACTCCCGCTGTCAACCTGCTGCCGGATTGGGTGATCTTGCGGTGGGCAGGGTGGAGTGGCGGGCGGGCCGGTGTTGCCCGTCCGTTTGGGTGCCGGGAGAGTCAGCCGGCGTTGCTCAGGGTATTTGCCCCGGTGTTGGTGTGCGTGGTGGCGGCGCCGTTGTTCCCGGCGGCGCGGAGGGCCTCGTCGCGGTGCGAGTGGAGCGTGGGGTCGTATTCCACGTGGTCCTGCCAGCAGCGCCAGAGAACACGGACCAGCGGGTTCCGATGCCGCGCGGGGCACGGTGATGGCACCGACCGGCTGCCCTGGCCTCCTGGCAGAGGTGGCCGGAGCAGTGCGGGTCTTCACGGACGGCGACGAAGGTCCACCAGTCGATCGAGTGGCGCATGCGTTTGTTCGCTTCGTAGCGGAACCGCACCTGCCGGCTCCGGCCGGAGGCGCGAGTGACCGAGGCGAGTCCGGTCTCAGCCAGTGGTGCACCGGCGGTCGGGTACCGGGAGCGGTCCTCACCTACTCCGGCGAGCAACGTCGCGGCGGTGACCGGTGCGAGGCCGGGAAAGCTGGTGAAGATCCTGGTGTCCGGGTGCTGAGCCAGCAGCTGGTCAATCCCTATGTCGTAGTCGCGCAGGTGCCGGGCGAAGCGCTTCTGCAGCATGATCTTGCCCTCGGCATTGACCAGGCATAACTGATGGACTTCCGCGCCCCAATCAAACCGGCAAACAGGTCGGAGGATTCGGAATGATGATGTGGCTGCGCCATAGGTGTCCTCTCCGGATAGATTCCACCTGTCATCGGTACGCGCGGCAGCCTCGCGTCAGAACCTTATCTCGGCAATCGTCCTGGGTACGTTGCAACTCCCACTGGCTGATTTACGATTCTGCCCCGCGGCGGTCGAACGGGTCTGCATGGGGAGCTCGAAGGTGACGCGTCTCCACAGGTTCTGCCCGCCACGGTGCAGGTGGCCGACCGAGCGGTTCTGTCCACACCATTGTGGACAGATAAGGTGTGCACGATGGTCAGCGCCCACACATTGGAGACGACTTCCGGCAGGCCCTTGAGCCCTTCGCAGACCAAGAAGAAGCTGTCCTTGACCCCGCAGTTCTTGATGTCGGTGAGCACGCTCATTCAGAACTTCGCGCCCACGCCGCCGGTACCGACCCACGGGCCCCGAATGTCCTTCTCCCCGCCCAGCGTCACCCAATCGCCAGGCTGGCCGGGCTGGACGATGCGCCGTGGTCCGGGCGTCCACCGGTCTTCACCCCGGTCTAGGTCGACGGCGTCAGGCGCGCCTGCACCCCGCCGTCGGATAAGAGCGTTCCACTGACCCGGTGGTCGGCCGCCGAGCTGGTGCGGACGGCCCTCGAGGAAGGACTGGTCACCTCGGGCAGCCCGGCCACCTTGGGTCGCTGGCTGGCTGCCGATGCGATCAGGCCCTGGAGAAGACCGGTCGAGCCCTTCACGCAGCTCGTGGCCAAGGTGATGACCACCGAGCCCTACGCCTCGGCCCGGCGGGTGTTGGGTCGTGGACAACGGGTCCTCACACAACGGCATGCGCTCCATCGACCGGATGCACACCGCCTGGCCGACCGCGACCTGGTTGACCTGCCCGTTCACGCCTCCTGGCTGAACCAGGTCGAGAACTACTTCTCCATCCTGCAGCGCAAGGCCATCACCGGCAGGGACTTCACCGACCTCGACCAGTTCGCCCAACGCGTGCTCGCCTTCCAGGACCGCGACAACACCACCGCCGAACCCTTCGACTGGAAATACACCCGCCACGACCTCCGCGACAACCTACAGCGCCTGAGTGAACACAAACACGACCTCGCAACCTAACCCCCGACGAACTAACGAAAATGCCCACTAGCAAGACTCAGGTACTCATCGTCCTTCTACAGACGGTTCGGCGACGACTTCGTTCTCAATGACGCCTATTCCAGTGACTTGCACTCGGACACGGTCGCCCAACGTCAGCCATTTCTCCTGCACTGCACCGACACCTGCAGGCGTACCAGTGGCGATAAGATCACCGGGTTCGAGCGTGCACACTTGTGATATTTGGCTGACGATCGCCCACGGGCTGAGGATCTGGTCCGCCAGAGCGCCCGATTGGCGGAGCTCTCCGTTCACCCATGTCCTGATCTCGGCGGAAGCAGGATCAAACTCGTCGGCGGTCACGATCCACGGGCCGATGGGCCCATGTGTATCGAAGCTCTTGCCGAGCCACGCCTGAGACGTCGTCGTCTGCCAATCGCGCACGGACACATCGTTGGCGACGACGTAGCCGGCGATCGCTGCCCGGGCCGCAGATTCGTCGCCATCTCTGAGACGTCGGCCTATGACCACAGCTACTTCGCCCTCGTAGTCCAGAAGAGTCGACTTCCGCGGGAGCCAGATCGGGGAATGGGGCCCGCTGATGCAGGAGACCTGTTTGTTGAAGATCATCGCGAAGCGAGGATCGGGATAGGCTTGCGCGACCAGTTGATTGCGTCGATGTGCCGATTGCGCACGTGCCGTCGTTCCTCCGGACACCTCTGCCACATGGTCGCGGGTGTTCATACCAGCGGCGAAGTATTTGCCGGGCCGGGAGACCGGCGCCAGCAGTTCAAGCGAATCGATTGGCACCGAGGGTCGGCCGTCGGCTCGTGCATCGGCGCTCATCCGCGACCACAGGTCGGACCCACCCCCTAGGATGTCTTCGACCTCTAGCCGATAACCGAGTTGCTGGGCATCGACCAGTCTCTCGTCCACCACTATTCCGATGCGCGGTCCGTGGTCGGACATGTACCGTGCCAGTTTCACTTTCTAGTCCTTTCGTGGGCGGGGCGTCGTCGGGTCATCTCTCGACCCCGAGGTCGATACAGTAGTTGGCCACGAGTTCGTCGGCGACTACTGAAGTCACACTCCCCGGCAGCCAACGGGGGTGAACCGGCCCGAGTTTTGTAGGGACTGTTTTCCGAGGAGGATGACAGTATGCCCAAGCAGTACCCCAAAGAACTCAAGGACCGTGCGGTCCGGCTGGTGCTTGATCACCCAGATGACTATGAGTCCACTGCGGAAGCGATCCGCGTTATTGCCGGACGGCTGAATATCGGTCGCGAATCTCTCTGCGCAGGTGGGTGGTCCAGGCCGGGGCGGATCCCGGAGCGCATCCCGGGACAACCACAGCCGAACAGGAGCGCATCAAGGCTCTTGAGCGGGAAGTCCGCGAACTCAAGCGCACGAACGAAATCCTGAAATCTGCAGCGTCGTTCTTCGCCCGGGAGCTCGACCCGGGACACCGCAGCTTGCGAGCTTCATTTCCAAGCATCAGAAGGAATACGGGGTCGAGCGGATCTGCATGGCGCTAAGTGAGATCGGCGCGCAGATCGCCCCGTCCACCTACTACGCCGCACTCAACCGCGGTGCCTCCGGACGCTCTGTGACCGACGCCTGCATCGTTGATGTCCTGCGGACACGGCATGGCCGCAACGAAGAGAAAGCGGCTCCGGAGAGTATCCATGGACACAAGAAGATGTGGCACTGGCTGCGCCGCAACGGTCACAAGGCGGTAGCACGTTGCACCGTGGAGCGGCTCATGCGCCAGGAAGGCATGCGCGGGGCCGTAAGGCTGAAACGTGTTCGCACGACCAGGCCTCCAAAGGATGCTGTCCGCGCCGGAGACGTGCTCAACCGAAACTTCACAGCGCCGGCGCCGAACAGGGCCTGGATCACGTACTTCATCTATGTCAGGACCTGGTCCGGATTCGTATACACGGCCTTCGTATTCGATGTGTTCTCCCAGAAGACCGTCGCCTTCAACGTCGCATCGGAGAAGACCACCCCGTTGGTCCAAACCTGCCTCGACATGGCTATCTGGTCCCGCAAGAACGCCGACCAACCGGTCAATGACGGCTTGATCCACCACTCCGATTATGCCGAGGTTTGCGTTAAGCCGGGGAATCCGGGCTTGGCCTGTGCCGGCGCGGTTGGCTGAGAATTCGCGGCTTAACGTTCCGGGTGTGTGGCGCTAGCGTCCGCCGCATCCATGCGTCTATCGGAAAGGCAAAGGTCATGGATACGACAACAGTGGAACATCGCGGCGCGGTCGTCACAGCGGCGCTGCACGCAGCTGGCTACCAGGAATCAACAATTGGTCAGTACCGGACGAGCATCAGGGCGCTGACCGGGTCGCCGCCGATCGCGGCGGGGTATAAACACCGGAGCTGGGCTCCGAGTTCGCGGCGATGACGACGAGCCCGCGGACCGGTCGCTTCAGCGCCCAGCGGCGCTTCGATTACAATCGCCTGGTGGGTGTGTTCGATTCCTACCTGCGCTCCGGGGAGGTGGTGTTGACTCCGCGCACCCGTGGCGGTGGCGAACGTCATCCGGGATCCAGGGAGTTGATCAGGCTCGCGACCAGGTGGGAAGAGGACCTGGCTGTTCGGGAGCTGGCTCCGGCGACCCGGGAAGCCTACGGGCGGGTCGCGCGCGGCTATCTTGTGTATTTGGAGGACCAAGGGATTCGGTGCCTGGACGAGGCCGGTCCGGGCACTGTCACAGGGTTCTTCGCGTCCTTGTTGGAGAGGTGGGCGGCATCGTCCTTGTTCTGGGTGGTGTCGAACTTCCGCCCGTTCCTGAAGTTCACCGGACGCCTGGACCTTCTTGAGGCGGTGAATCTGCTGGGAATGCGCCGCAGCCACCTGATCCTGCCCGTTGTGCTGACGAGGTCGTGCGACGGGTTGGCAACGCGTGCGCGTCGCCGGGGCCGGTCAGCAGCCGGGACGCCGCGGTCACCCTGCTGGCGCTGATGACGGGTCTGCGGGCCTGTGACATCATTGCCCTGCGATTGCCAGACATCGACTGGCGCGCCGGGACGGTCGGACTCGTGCAGCAGAAGACCGGCAACCCGCTAACGCTGCCTCTGCCGGGGCCGCAGGAGGCCGGGCTGGGGATGGTGCACACTCACCGGCTGCGGCACAAGCGGCGATGAACGTCATCGCGACCGGCGGGACTTTGGTCCAGGCGCAGGAGCTCTTGGGCCATCGCAGCGCTGTCAGCACGCGGGTCTCCGCCAGGGTCGATGTTGCGTCGTTGCGGACGCTGACGGTGCCGTTCGGGCAGGTGCCGCGATGAGCCTTTACGACGACCTGGACGTCTACCTGGCCCGGCGCCGGGCCCTGGGGTTTCGGCTCACGACGGTTGCGTATCTGCTGCGTCAGTTCTGCGGCTGGCTCCAAGATCACTGGAAGACTGATTCGCGACGAGACCTGTCCGAACACACCATCTGCGCTTACCGGGATACGTGGCGGATGCTCATCACATTCCTGGCGGCCAGGACCGGGTCCAGGGCCGGGCGCATCGACTACCGGACCGAACTACCCGTCGCCGCGCGGTCTGCTCGACATCCTCGACTGGCAGCAGATGGACCCCGGCGAAGCCGCCCAAGCCGTCGAAGTCTCCGCCGACCCCGATCGCTACCACAACAACGAACCCGTCGCCGAGACCATCCTCACCACTAGTAGCACCGTCACACCTGCGGGCATCGTCGGCGCGACGTCATCGTCGTCACGCGTAGTGTTCCCGTTACCCGAAGGAACCTGGGTGCTGACCTCGCCGTTCGGGATGCGCATGCACCCGGTCACCGGTGAATGCAAGATACACACCGGCACCGACTTCGCAGCACCCGACGGCACCCAGATCCTCGCCGCCGCCGACGGCACCGTCTCCACCGCAGAATTCTCCGGCGGATACGGCGGGCTCATCCTGATCGAGCAGACCATCGACGGACAAACGGTGGCGACCGCCTACGCGCACATGCGGCAGCACGGCATCCAAGTCACACCCGGCGATCAGGTGCGGGCTGGGCAGCACATCGGCGACGTCGGCAGCTCGGGGGACTCCACCGGCGCGCATCTGCATTTCGAGGTCCGCCCTGGCGGCACCGACGGCGAAGCCATCGACGCCGCAGCCTGGCTCAACCACGACGGCGCCGCGAACCTTCCCGAAGCGACAAGCGGATCACCCGCCGCCTGCCGCACGGCGGGTGCCGCGGGCACGCCCGCGGGTGTTGACGGTGACCCTGACCGGCTTGTCGACGATCCCACCAGCTCGGGTCAGATCACCTCGCGCCTGCTGCACCTCTACCAGCAGACCCTCGCCGCCTACCCGGAGACTGGATGGGGCTGCTATTCGCCCCGCCCCGGCACCAAGTCCGAGCACCCCCTCGGAAGGGCCTGCGACATCACGTTCGGAAACCAGATCGGCCAACGCCCCAACGCCGCGCAACTTGACGCCGGGTGGGCCGTCACGAACTGGATGAAAGACAACGCCGACATCCTCGGCGTTGAATACCTCATCTGGCAAGGCCAAATCTGGTCCGTCAGGCGCGACGGCGACGGCTGGCGGCCCTACAACGGCGCACGGCATCCACGACCCTAGCGACGTGACCGGAGGTCACTACGACCACCTCCACGACCCTAGCGACGTGACCGGAGGTCACTACGACCACCTCCACGTCACCGTGAAAGCCGGGTGATCGAGATGGGCGTCTTCCCCGATTTCGACGGCTTTAGCGGCATCGGCCACCTTCGCGAGCATGTACCTCGTGATCGCCTTCATGTCAGGATGGGAACCCGTTGTGACGATCACAAGTTCGGATGCGGGTACGACGATCAGATACTGGCCATCGGTGCCGTCACAGTAGTAGACCCCGTCTTCGCAGACCCAGAAAGCGTAACCATAAGCGAACCTGGGGAACACTCGTGAACCATCGAACATTGCGGGCGTCCTCACCGGAGGCCGCGTCGCATCGGTTACCCAGGACCTGTCAACGAGAGCGGTGCCGTCGACCAGCGTTCCGCCCGCGAGCACCAGTTCACCGAACCCCAGTAGTTCGGCTCCTCGTCGTCCACGATTGTGCCAACGCACCCCTCGCAAGTCAGGCGCGGAGGACAGAGCCGGTCAGGCTCTCATGACCTGGCCCCCACTAACTGAGATCACTTGACCGGTAATCCATCCCGAGAGATCGGAAAGGAAGAATGCTGCCATGGCGCCGATATCCTCCGGGCGCCCTAACCTTGGAAGCGGAGTCGCACGCTGAAGCTCCTCCCGCATCTCCTCAGAAATAACCGCCATCGCGTTAGGAGTGAGCACCATGCCAGGCGCAATGGAGTTGCTCCGGACATTGTCGGACCCATAAACGGAAGCAACGTGCCGCATCAGGCCCCCGATCCCAGCTTTCGAACTCGCGTAGGCCAGTTGTGAAACGCCTACTAAGTACGCGGCATCAGACATGAGGTTAACGATCGAGCCGTACCCCGACTCGACAAGGTGTGGCATCGCATACTTGGTAGCCAGCATGAAACCAGTCAAGTTCACGTCGAAGGTCCGCTGCCAAACCTCCAACGGCATGTCGGCCACCTTAGTGTCCCGACCAAAGACCTCGGGTGCGAGTTCCGCGGCGACGTTAAAGAGGCCATCAAGCTTGCCGAACTTCTCGATTGCGGCAGCCACTAGGTGCCTGATGTCGCTTTCGACAGACAGGTCCGCCTTCACAGCGATCGCGTCGCCGCCCGCATCCCGCGCGGCTTGCGCGGTCCGCTCTGCGGATTCCTGAAGTAAATCACCGACTACAAGCTTCGCTCCGCTAGCTCCCAGATAGGTGGCTGCCGCAGTGGCAATCCCTCCTGCCCCGGCAAAGACCACGACCTTTCCCTCTAGGCCCGGCATTCTAAACTCGCTGCTATTCATCAGGTTCCTTTCGGGGGTCCAACTCGGTGGATACCGCGGTTGTGGTGTGTCACTTCGACGTCCTCGCTCATCAGAGTGCGCCTAGTGTCGAGGTCGTCGCTGTTGTAGCAGTCGACTTGGGAGTTCGCGACGGCTAGAAGATTTTCGGAAGCATTCATTGTGGCTTCTTTGTTTCGTCCGACGAAGCTGTCTGATTGAGTTGCTTCAATTTCCCCTCGGGGAGGCCCACACGTCGTCCCGTCGCACCAAGCGAAGTACACTGCCATCTCCGTCGCAACCGACGAATACACTGCCGTCAGGACTGGCTGCCAAGTCGTTGAATGGCGTCCACGGACCGGGTGCATTCGGCGGGAGACCGCCCACTACCTTCGGGGTTACCCCAGCGCCGCCACCGATGGGCAGATTGTCGGCAATGACTGTTGATGCCCCCGATTCGAGCGAAAGGTGGTGCAGGCTACGGCTGCCACGCGCCAAGACATACAGGTCGGACCCATTCACCGCCAGGCCGTGCGGGTCATCTAGTCCGTCGATGACCATCGACACTCCGCGACCGTCGACACGCGAGACGATTCCTGCATCCCCTTGGACCACGAAGAGCGACCCATCAGCAGCAACAGCGACCCCCATGGGGCGCGCTAGACCCGAAGCCACGGTTGTTATGACGCCATCGCGATCGATCCGCACTAGCCTGCCCTCGGAGGATTCAGCGACATAAACCGCTCCGTCAGCCGTGGCCGCCAAACCCACGACGTCACCGAGGCCAGTCGCAAGCGTCCGGTGCCCACCTCCCGGGTCGGTCTTGACGACAGTGCCCGCGGTCGTTGCCATCAGAAGCGACCCATCCTCCGCGAAGGCCACTGATCGGAGAACGCCGGGAAACCCAGCGTCCATAAAGGTTCCCAAGCGCTCCACAGGGCCGTTTGCTTGAACCGCTGCGTAGCTCCAAGCATCGGCTATGTACAGGGTGCCGTCGTCTGACACATCAAGCCCCATCGGGCCTATAAAGCCGGGCTGCACGACGTCTCGGAGCGCGCCTTGAGTCGTGATTTGCGTGATTCGGCCATCAATCATATTCGAAACGAACAGCGACCCATCCGGGCCGAAGGCACAGTTGTCTAGGCCAGGAGCGAGTCTGGCTAATGTTGTCGTCGCTCCCGTTCGCGGATCGATGGTGAGGACCGAACCCCCGGCCTCAGTCGTAACGATGTTCCCATCGGGCGTCGCTTTGACCGCCACGGGCACGCTGAGCCCGCTCACGACCAGATGTGGGTCCCCCCCGTCGTCGGGATCCACACTCCAAATCTCGCCGGCTAGGACCGACGGGAAATACAGTCGACCATCCGTACCGACGCTCATCCCATTAGGCCACTGAAGACCCTCTGCTACAAGCCGTCGTTCTCGTCCATCTGGAAAGAGTTCAAAAATGCATCCGTCGGGCCGGAATTGGCCGACGAACAGTCGATCTCCGCTAGTGGTAATACCGTTCGCATCCGGCACGTTCGAGTCGATCACTTTGAGCCCACCGAGGCTGTCACGTGCGGACACACGACCCAACTCCATTTCGGCGATGTACATCGTACCGTCTGCACCGAATGCGATGTCATCGGGACAAGTGATGGGATCGTCCGTGCGGCATACCGTTCGGACCACTCCACTCTCTGGCGTGACGGCGCTGATCTCGCTTCCGTACGCCTCGGCAACATAGAGTTGGTTGTCAGGGCCGAAGCTAATGCCGTTTGCGCCGATCAGCGCCGAAGGCCCGGCCACGCGCGATAGCGACCATTGTGACGCCGTCCGCACGGATGGCGGGGTAGCGAAACCATAACGGCCCGACTCGCTGACTTTTGGTGTCGTCGTCATTCGATCTTGCCCTTCGACTTTGGGTGTCGTCGTCATTCGATCTTGCCCTTCGACTTTGGGTGTCGTCGTCATTCGATCTTGCCCTTCTACTTTATGACCTGATTGATGGTGAGTGCCTGGCCGGCGCGACGCGAGTCACACACGGTTGGGGTGTCTCATGATGTGGGGTTTAACTTGAGCCGCTGTGTGCGCGACACATCGTCGAGGACGACGGGACTGGAGGCTCCAATCCGCGTGTCACAAAGCAGTTCTGCGAAGATCGCCCGGTGCTGCTCAATGCCTGTATCGGGTCCGATCCCTCAACCCTCGCGACGAGCGTGCGGGCGCGGCGACAGGGTGGACGAATAACCAGATGACGATGTCGTCCTCGGAAAGTAGGCCGCCGAGCCAGTCGCGGCCGTCGAATCCGCCAACGAGCACCGCATCGCAGACACGGATCCCGGCGACCCCGGAGCCGAGATCGGCATAGATCTTGACCGTTCCAATTCACCCTCCCCTTCATCGCGGAAGCGAAACACTCATCACGAGTTGATATGAAGATACGCTAGAGCCGCGTTGCATCACGGTCAGCGACTTTTGTCGCACGAGCCCCAACTGGGCTGTGTCAAGGAATTTAGACAGTCCTAGGTGATTTCTTCGTGAAGTCAAGTGGTCAGCGGCGTGGCGCGCTATCAAAGAGCCAACCTGGATCCGTACCGGCGGTAAGACGCTTGCGGATCTGTGCCGGCTGACACCCTGGACACTACAAGAGGCAAGAACAAACGCGAGATCATCCGGTGCCTCAATCGCTACGTCATCCGTGAGGTCTACCACCTCGTCAAAATCGACCCCACCCGCAAGAATTAGGACTTGACAACTATTGGAGCATCAACGCGCTGATGGAGACGATCAACAGGTTGTACAAGTACGAGTGCATCCGGTCGTCGATCTTCCACGACGGACTGTACAAGACGGTCTCGGACGTCGAGTACGCCACCGCCGCATGGGTCGAGTGGTTCGGGCAATGAACGGTTCCACTCGAGCCTCGGGTACGTCCCACCCGTCGAGTTCGAGCAGAGCTACCACGCCGCTCGGGGCCGAGAGCTTCAACCCGGCGCAGTACCGCCCTCCTGATGTCATCTTGCGCGGTCTGCCTGGCTGGCTATTAGGGATATAGTCACCCCAGTTGTTATGAACGCCTTTTGAAAAGCACTCTTCTGACGATCGGCGTACTGAGATCCGGCGTCACAGAAGAGGTGAGACCGGATCGCAGTACTTCGTGTCATCGGCGCCTTTCGGGGAATGCCGCAGGCCCCTTCGTCGTGGACGTGTCTGCGTCAGCACGCCGAACGTCCATTCGGGAGATGACACATCAGAACTTACGGTCCGCCACCCGGACACGCCCGGCCCGAGCGAGTGCGGCTTGCAGCTTGGTAGCGGGCACCGGCGCAGACGGGGCTTCAGGCATCCGTTCCATGGGAGTATCCGGATCGGCGAGATAGAGCTGTGTGTAGGCATCCGACTCAGGCTCGAACTTCCAGCTGTCCACCAAGAGGCCTACGTCGACGGTGTCGAAACCGATCCTGTCGATGAGAGCAGCTGCCTCTGCCTTGGCAACCTCATCATCACTGGCGATGGGCAGAGCGCTCCGGTCAGCAGCACCGACTGGGCGGGCCAGCTGAGGGATGTGGTGCGACATGATGTTGTTGAAGGCCTTGACCAGAGGAACCCCGTCGAAGTGTGCCTGAACGAGTTCACTCGTGGTTACTCCATGACTGTCCAGTTGGGGTACTCGCCCGTCCCGGAACGGGTAGTAGTTACTGGTGTCCAACATCGTCTTGCCTTGCAGGCCCTCGGTGGGAATCGCCGCGTAGGCCGTGAGAGGCACGGAGAGCAGTACGAGATCACCAGCCTCGGCCGCATCGCGGACAGAACCTGCAGATGCCAGAAGCCCCAGTTCGGCAATAAAATCGGCCAGGCTCTCTGGGCCCCGGGAGTTGGCCACAACGACATGTATTTCTGCCGCTACTGCGAGGCGGGCGACCGCCGACCCGATCCTCCCGCTCCCGATTATTCCGAGTCTCTGCATGCATCTCCTTCCTGTTTATATGTCGATGGTGCAATGTTCCATCACGTTCCACGTGGGCCATTCTGCTCACGTACGCAGGTTGGCGTTCATTCTGCCTTCGCGCCTTCTCGCATTCACCGTTTCCCGCTGGCCTCGTAGTTCCGACTCACCAACGCTCGGCGTAGATCGGGTCGTGCGGGTAGAGCGCACCAAAGTTCGAACTAGGAGGGATACCGAACAGCTCGCCGTAGTCCGACTCTGGGTTCAGCCGCTGCGCGAGATCCCATATACACGTCCTCGACAGGACCTTCCACTCGCCGTCGCGCCGCTCACAAAAGTCTCGATATCGGCCGCACAGCAGATCGACCGCGGTGCCATCAGTCGGCACCTTGGTGTAGATAAACGCGGTCTCACGCTTGGCCTGATCACCGTCGAGTTCCACCAACATGTTAGAAATGTAGTGACTGGCCTTGTGTGAGGACACCTTCTGAGCTTCAAATGCCTTAGTGCAGAAGTCATGGGAGAGTCCGACGAAACTGCCATGGTCGTCAGTGGACTCCGGCCAGAAAGTCGACTTTACAAGCTCAAGGTCTTTGCGATCTATCCCGCGGCAATAGCGGACCATGTTCTCGTAAAGCGCTTGCTTGGCGATCAACGCGGTCACCATTTGGCGCTCTTCAGCATACGCAGCCGATTCGTCAACGGCCGACCCAGCTCTCGGACTCACCGGGCGATCTCCCTGCCAAGACTATGAAGCTGGTCCTCTGCTGGGGCGAGCGTCACGTGCAGCATCCTTTCCGCTATGTCCAATTCCTCTCCAATGTCCAGGTCCAGCTTGTGTTAGGGGCTCTAGCGATCCGGCTCGCCCCCGGATCTCGGTCCTCCACGCCCCGTCGCTGAGGGCGACGCGGGATCCACGCGCAACATCGGCTGCCACGACCAAGGGACAGGCGTTGCCATGCGGCAGGGTATCGTTCACGGGCGATGCAACGTTAGGAGCTCAACGACGCGCCGCGCCGCGTGGGTTCCCGATTGCAGTGCGCCGTCGACTCCGACCAACGCATTCGCGAGCTCCGCGCTCGCGAACACCATACGACTCTCCGCGGTTTGAAGGTAAGGCACAGCCCGAGACAGTTGGCGGGGCCGGAGGTGATGCTGCCCGCCTCGCGCATACAGGTCGCTGCCCCAATTGTGTGAGAAGACGTCTACGATCTTCCCACGCGGAAGCGGGAAGATCGTCTCGAACTCCTTAGCGAGCCTGTCCTTGTCCCAAGTGTCGATATCGTCGCTGAGACTGAAGCCTAGGATCGTAGTGAGACCGTCTGGTCGGACGATGTCCTTTCGTGCATGCACCAGCGGGGCATCGGTCCGGTCTGCGCGCAACACGAACAGATCCTCGACATCGCCCTCGACCAGCGCCCAGATTTTGGTTAGGTGAGGCGTCGCATAGACCTCGTCCACGTCGGTCCGCTGGGAGGGAAGCTTTGGATCGACGTCGAGGGTAGGCCAGATCGTCGGCGGCGTGGCAACGATGCACGCTAACGCCGTGTAGGTCTCGCCAGCCTCCGTGTGCACCGCCACTGAGGTCTCGTCGTGAACGATCCGGGCGACCGGAGATGCCAGCCGTATATGGGCGCCGGAATCGGCCGCGATGCTGTCCACCAGCGCTTTCATGCCTCCCGCCAGACGGAAACGGCTTGACATCTCAAGCATCCTATTCAAGCTGTGGCCGGCCATCGCGTAGTGCTTCACGAGAGACGATACCCCGGCTTGATCTCTCAACCCGCTGGTGCGAACGGTCATCCAGGCCTGGAGCCACGCCGCCTCCTCACGGGTGAGGTCCAGCTGCTCCACGCGACTGCTGACGGAGAGCTCGTCCATAGCGACCAGGGCGTCCTTGTCGAACCAGGGGTCGAATGGACGAGGGATAGACTCGCCGAGTCCGCGGAAGAACGCCTCGAGCCCCTTGCCCAGATGAGTGAGCGCCTCGTGGGCAGCGAGGCGCGTCAAACCGTCGTCGTTCGCGAGCGCGAACGTGGAAAAGGAGCCGACCTCAACAACCTCGAGGCGATAGCGCATGATCTCGGCCCACAGGTGTGGGTTCAGCCAGTGCACGTTCATGGCACCCATCTCGATGGGAGAGCCATTCCAGTCCGCCGTCCACGCCCGCCCACCGAGGTGATCCTTGGCCTCCAAGAGCAACACGCGCTGATCGAGCATCCGGAGCTCGCGCGCCGCCACGAGACCGGCGAGGCCGCCTCCCACGATAATCACGTCATAATCCGGCATCTCTTTTCCTTTCGTTGAGGTTCGCCCGTGACCGACTCGCTCCGAATCGCCGGCGACTCTGTTCGTATCAGATATAGAAACAGTGCTCGCAGGTGCTTGCGGGCGTAGCGCATCTCGCTGGTGTAGACAGCAGGGCCTGGATCACGGCCAGGGTCACGATCTCCACGTCGCTGATCTTAGGTGCGGTCTCGACCCGTGACCGGACAGGGACACGCTATGAATGGACAAACATCAGATCATCGATGGTTCCATGCAGTGAGGTGGCAAGGGTGTTCAGATCGGCGTCCACGCGGACCTCCTCGAAAAAGGCTCCCACGCTGACCCAGCCACTTGGACTCACTCATTTAGGCTGAGGGGAGCACAAACGGCTCAAGTACGTCAGGAGCGGGAACGACCTTCGCGTCAAGGTAGTGGATCCCGACCGGCTGAAGCCGGCCGCGAAGATCGGCATCAAAGGCAGCCGCGACATCGCGAGGCGTCCATCCGCCCGGCCGGTACAGCGGTTGCGCGAGAACGTGAGGTTTCGTGACCAGCGAGAGTTTGTCGCCGTCCTCCATACGCACAATCTGTCCGTTGATGTCCGTGCTTAGGTCCGAGAGCAGGAACACCGCGATCGGTGCGACGGTGGACGGGTCCGGTGCGGTATCCAGGAAGTCGGCCTTCTCGAGGGGACCGCTTCCAGGACCTCCTGCGCGCTCGGCATAGAACTCCACAGTGCGGTCCAGCATCACCGTCTTGGCGTACGGAGAGATGGCGTTGACTCGGATTTTGTTCCCCGAGGCCTGCATGTCTGCCGCCCAGCAGTAGGTGAGCGACGCGATGGCACCCTTACTCGCCCCATAGCTGCTCGTGTACACCAGGCCCGATTGCGCACCAGACACGACGTTGATAATCGAGCCTTCCTCGCCCATTGCGCGCAGCGCGTGAATAGACAGGAAGTGAGCGCCGAAGACGTTCACCTCGAAGGAACGCCGGATCTCTGCCTCGGTCTCTTCACCGGCCTTCGCCGGCCCGTAGAAGGCAGCGTTGTTGATCAGGCCATCGAGCTTGCCGAATGCATCTACCGTTGCCCGAACGACACTGTCGGTACTGTCCCAACTGGAGATGTCCGCCTCGATCGCAATCGCTGACCCACCATTTTCTCCGATCGACTCAGCAACCGCTCTAGCCTTGACCCCATCGAGGTCAACCACCGCCACGTTTGCACCCTCCACAGCCGCAGCGCGGGCGTAGGCCTCGCCCAGCCCCTGACCTGCGCCCGTGATGATTACTGACTTTCCGGTGAGCAGTCCATCACTCATGAACAACATCCTTTCGACATAACGCATTGGAGAACGTCACACATGACACCTATCGCACCAATGCCTGTATGAATCAAACTATTATCTGCCTATCCACCGTGGTGCTCTCCGTGCCCTTCATGGGTCTCTGGGAAGAGAGACTAGAGGCGGGCTGCGCCCCGGTCAGCAACTTTTGTCACAGGAGCCCCGACTTCCCAGGGAAGGAGGTGCCAGGGTGCAGCGTTCCCGCCCTGTAGTTGGCGTAGGCGTCATCGGTTCACAAGTGGAAGTATCGCTCGGGTAGCCATCCTGCGTCGGTGCGCGATAGCGATAGCGATAGCGAGGGTGGTGGTGGTGGTCTCGTCGTGCTTGCGGTGTACCCGGACGTTGATCGGCACCGCGATCAACGTCCGGGGCCATGGTGCTTCGATCTGGCAGACATGCCCGAAGGTTAAGGAGCGCAGGAACGAGCCCAGTGTCGTGGGCGCGTAGCAGGCGCTGAACAGCCGCTTCATCGCCCCCTGGCGGAGGATGGCCATGTCGTCGATGCTGTCAGCGCCGGCGCACATCCCGGCGACCAGAGCGGCGACCTTCGCCCCGGCGTTGGCGCCCTTGTCTGTCGGCACGCTCAACCGCTGCCCGGCCAGTTCATGCAGGCCGGCTTCGGCCGCAAGTTCCATCACCGGCACCAGTCCTGGAACTTCGCCGCCACTTGCACGACCGTAGCCCCTGACGTCGTCTTGACCTTCCGCACGTGGGGGCTCACACACCGAATCTACCCATCGGCTAGCGCTGCCCCGGACACGAGACCGAAAACCTGTGAACAGCACCGATCACACTGTCGACGATTGAAACAGCATCAACTTGTGGAACCCAGGTTCTTGACACAACCCCGTCGGGGCTCGTGCGACAAAAGTCGCTGACCGGGACGCAACGCGGTTCTAGCGTATCTTCACAGCGACTTCTGACGAGTGTCGCGGCTTCCGATCATCGAAAGGGACTTTATGACTGCGAATATTAACGACGAGCGGGGTGCTGGATTCCGCTTCTCGCATATCGGGTTGTGTGTGTCGGACATCAAGCGGGCAGTGACCTTTTACCGGGACGGGCTTGGCTTCACTGAGGGCATCGCGAGGCCGATAACCAACGACCACCGGGACCTTATCGGGGTGGACGATGGAGTGGATCTGCGGGGCAGCACCCAGTATCTACGGTTGGATGGACTACTGCTTGAGCTCATCGAGCTGGAATCTCCGGAGAGCATTCCTGCTTCCGCCCACGCGGTGCGCCCCATGCACCACCGCGGCATGACTCATCTCTCGCTCCATGTCAATGACATTGACACAGCGATCGAGACCTTGACCACCCACGGGGGAACCTATCTCGAACAGACCAGGCTCGACATCAAGTGGCCCGAGTCCTCGGCCGTCGTCCTCTTCTGCCTCGACCCGGATGGCAATCGAGTAGAGCTCATGCACTTCACGAACGAAGTTGACTTCGGTTAATAATAGTTCTCGGGTGTCGAGAAGACCGTGTGAGGCGCCGCCCGCCTGATATGTAGGTTTGGCTCTCAGGAGTCGTAGGTGAGCGGCCCCCGGGTGTTCGGTTCCGGGGCCGCTCACTTTATGTGCCCGATGCAGTTGATCGGCGGCAGCGGGGCGAGTCATTTTCGACTGGCATGGTCAGACTGATATTCGCGGGTTGGGTACCGCATGACGATTATTTGGCCGGAGCGGTCGGGCGCCTAAAATAGGGCGTCGGAGCGTGTTGGGCGCCTGCTCATAGTCGGTCTCCGGTTGGCTCCGCGTGCTCGCCACGTCGCTGCCACGGTCGGCCGGTGGGCACCTTCTTGGAGGTTCAGGCCGCGTTCATAGGTACTCCTAGTTGGAGCGGGACGGCCAGCGACCGGCGACCAGCCTGCGAGTTCGCGGGCAATCGCCGTGTTGGCTTTGACGGACTTCTGCTTCCGGGCATCGAAATGCTCCCACGGTGCAGCCGGTGGTTCCCTTCGAGCGCGCGGATCCGGGTTGCCGGGTCGACCAGATCCGGTTGGTGCAGCATCCTGAGGCCGGGGCGGGCGAACGGTCGGAGGTGATGCCAGGCGGCTTCGATCAGCAGTTTACGGGCATGGTGCTGCCGGCTTTAGTGATCGGGCCCTGACCTCGGGACTGGCCGGAAGACTGTTCGATGGGAACAAGGCCGAGGTAGGAGCCGATGGAGGATCCGGTGAACCGGGTCCAGTCACCGATCTCGACTGCCAGGCCGAACGCGGTGGTTACCCTGGATGCCGCGAAGACACATCAACCCGTTGATCACGGGGGCGTACCTGCAGCGTGACGTGGCCATGACCTGCTTATCGATGCGTTTGAGATGAGCGGCGAGCAGCTCGGCCTATTCCAGGTCGGCGTCGTAGGTGAACTGATCGACCGCCGTTAACTGGACACGTGTTGGATGCAAAAGCAAAGGGCCGCGACAGGCATGCGTCGTATGCTGGCCGATCCCGGTCTTCCGGCGCTTCAGTGAAGAACTCGAATCGGTGCAGTTCGGGGTCCTTGCGTTGGCAAGAGCAAGAGCGGCAAGAGCCCCAGCTCGGGGGCTGACGTGGCGATTTGCGTGACCGGCGGTCCGAGCGGAGGTGGCTTCGCAATTGCGGAGAAGTTCGCCGCATCACCACCAAATCACATTCGAACGATTTCGAGAGGTAACAAAAGGAAGATGCAAGTCTTGGCAGAAATCCGAGTCGAGTACAAGGCCGAAGTGGACGAAAAGCTGGATGCCGCCGTTGCAGCCGCTCGTAGCCATGCCTCCACAGACCGGACCCGCGGAGTCCTCGTGACCCGGCACGATTTTGACCATTTCTCAGTGGCACTTTCACCAGACGTTCCGTTCGGACTCATCTACGAACTCGACCGTGCCCGGAGCATCTAGCTGACAGACCCACGTCGCTGCTGGACGGCTATCACTGGACGCTGGCTCCATTCACCGCCACTCACTCATGTAGGTCGGTCCGGCACCGAGTGGAACCCTACTCTGGGTCTCAGACTGATGACATTCCGAAGACACTGAGAGAGTCATCGACTGGTCCACGCCCGCTAAATAGTTTTTTGAAGAAATGAATCGGTACCGAGCGACTGGGCAGTGGATATCTGCCAGAGCCGGTTGTTGGCTAAAGGAAAGAGCAAAGTGACACGGATTGGCGTTGTGGCCGAGTTAGGTCGCGAGACGAGGGTGGCAGCGACGCCTGTGACTGTGAAGCAGTTGTTGGGGTTGGGGTACGAGGTTGTGGTAGAGAAGGGAGCGGGGGAATCGGCGTCTTTCCGTGATGAGGACTACACTGCCGCTGGTGCCCTGGTTGTGGGTGCTGATGAGGCGTGGGGGTCTGAGGTGGTGCTGCGGATCAATCCGCCCACTGAAGAAGAGATTAGCCGGCTTGCCGCGGGAGCGACCCTCATTGGCTCGTTGAGCCCTGCTCTGCGGCCTGAGCTGGTGGAGGCGTTGGCGGCGCGGCCGATCACGGCGCTGGCGCTGGATGCGGTGCCGCGGATTTCCCGGGCGCAGTCGATGGATGTGCTCAGTTCGATGGCGAACATCGCGGGCTACCGGGCTGTGATTGAGGCCGCGCACGAGTTCGGCCGGTTCTTCACGGGCCAGGTCACGGCGGCGGGCAAGGTTCCGCCGGCGAAGGTCCTGGTCGCTGGGGCCGGTGTCGCCGGGTTGGCGGCGATCGGTGCCGCGAGCAGCCTTGGTGCGATTGTTCGGGCGACGGACCCGCGGCCTGAGGTCGCCGACCAAGTGAAGTCGATCGGCGGGACCTACCTCAAAGTAGAGGTCGCCGAGGAGATGAAGTCTTCCGACGGGTACGCGAAGGCGACGTCGGATGCGTATAACGCCCGGGCTGCGGAGATCTACTCCGAGCAGGCAGCGGATGTGGACATCATCATCACCACGGCCCTGATCCCCGGCCGTCCGGCACCGAGGCTCCTCACGGCCGAGGACGTTGCGGCGATGAAGTCCGGCAGCGTCATCGTGGACATGGCTGCCGGGCAGGGCGGGAACGTCGAAGGCTCTGTCGCCGGCGAACGCATAGTCACGGACAACGGTGTGGTGATCCTGGGTTACACGGATTTGCCGGCCCGTTTGCCGGCGCAGGCGTCCCAGCTGTACGGGACAAACATGGTGAACCTGCTCAAGCTCCTCACCCCGGAAAAAGACGGGGTCCTGCGGATCGATTTCGACGACGTCGTCCAGCGTTCCGTGACGGTGGTCCGGGAGGGTGAGAAGACCTGGCCCCCGCCACCGGTCCAGGTCTCCGCCGCACCCGCGGCCACCGCCCAGGCCCCGGCCGCTGAAAGCACCGCGCCAAAGAAGAAGGACGGCTTCAGCCCGGCCGGCAAGGCCGGTCTTTTTGCCGCGGGCATCGCTGCTCTGTTTGTCGTCAATACGGTGGCGCCGGCGCCGCTGCCGCAGCACTTCACGGTCCTGATGCTCTCGATCGTGGTCGGGTTCTATGTCATCGGGAAGGTCCATCACGCCCTGCACACCCCGCTGATGTCTGTCACGAACGCGATCTCGGGGATCATCGTCGTCGGGGCACTGCTGCAGGTCACCTCCGACAACATCATCATGCAGGTCCTCGCTGCCGTCGCTGTCCTGCTGGCCAGCATCAACATCTTTGGCGGCTTCGCCGTCACCCGGCGCATGCTCGCCATGTTCTCCGCCGGAAAGGCACGGTCATGAACGCCGCCACCCAAGCAGCAGGAATTCTATCGAGGAGCCTTACCGTGTCTGACACCGTCTCCGGTCCATTGACCGCCGACGCCATCGCCGGAGCGGCGTACATCGTCGCGGCCCTGCTGTTCATCCTCAGCCTCGCCGGCCTGAGCAAACACGAGAAAGCCCGCGCCGGGGTCATCTACGGCATCACCGGGATGATCATCGCCCTCGCCGCGACAATCTGGCTGACCCTGCAGGAGGCCTGGGGCACCGGCGCGGGCCTGACCGGCCTGGTCCTGCTCCTGGCCGCGGTCCTCGTCGGCGGTGCCATCGGGCTCTGGCGCGCCCGGGTGGTCGAAATGACCGGCATGCCCGAGCTCATTGCCCTGCTGCACAGCTTCGTGGGCCTCGCCGCGGTCCTGGTCGGTTGGAACGGCCACCTCGAAGCCCCCGCCCTGTCCGGCGACCTTCTGGCTGTTCATCATGCTGAGGTGTTCATCGGCGTGTTCATCGGCGCGGTGACCTTCACCGGCTCGATCGTGGCATTCCTGAAACTCTCCGCCCGGATGAAATCCTCACCGCTGATGCTGCCGGGCAAGAACGCGATCAACCTCGGGGCGCTGGCCGCGTTCGTCGCCCTGACCGTCTGGTACGTCAACGACTCCCAGCTCTGGCTCCTGATCGTTGTAACCCTCCTTGCCCTGGGGCTGGGCTGGCACCTGGTCGCCTCCATCGGCGGCGGCGACATGCCCGTGGTCGTGTCCATGCTCAACAGCTACTCCGGCTGGGCCGCAGCCGCGGCAGGCTTCCTGCTGAACAACGACCTGCTCATCATCACCGGCGCCCTGGTCGGCTCCTCGGGTGCGTACCTGTCCTACATCATGTGCAGGGCCATGAACCGGTCCTTCATCTCCGTGATCGCCGGCGGCTTCGGCATCGCCGCGCCCACCACCGGCGGAGATGCAGACCAGGGCGAGCACCGCGAGATCACCGCCGAAGCAACCGCGGAACTGCTGGCCAACGCCTCGTCCGTCGTCATCACCCCCGGCTACGGCATGGCCGTAGCCCAAGCACAGTACCCCGTTGCTGAACTCGCCCACCAGCTCCGCGAGAAGGGTGTGAACGTCAGGTTCGGCATCCACCCGGTCGCAGGACGCCTCCCAGGACACATGAACGTCCTCCTCGCCGAAGCCAAAGTCCCGTACGACATCGTCCTGGAAATGGACGAAATCAACGACGACCTCGGCGACACCTCCGTGGTCCTCGTCATCGGCGCGAATGACACCGTCAACCCCGCCGCCGCCGAAGACCCAGGCAGTCCCATCGCGGGCATGCCAGTCCTCAAAGTATGGGAAGCCGAAAACGTCATCGTGTTCAAACGCTCCATGGCCGCCGGCTACGCAGGAGTCCAAAACCCCCTCTTCTACCGCGACAACTCCCAAATGCTCTTCGGCGACGCCAAACAACGCGTCGAAGACATCCTCCGCGTCTTCTAACGAGAGAAGAGACCATGCCCATACGTCATATCCTCCACAATGTCGCGGTTCAGAAGGCAAAGCTCTCGGGCGTGCTGAAGGGAAATCCCTGTGCAGAGGAAACGCCAGCACCCCGGCAACCAATCAACATCGACGAGTTTTCTGCATCCCCCTGGGTTGGTCTTCATTACCGCCATGAGTTCTTGCTCCACTACAGGCATGAGTTATTGGTGCAGCACCTCAAGGGACTAACGCCTCTAGATACGTGCCAGTGAACGGGCTTACAGAACTCTCCGGGAAGACATCGTCGAGTGCCATCTTCTGCCGGGACCTGTTCTGGCCCAAGTCGAATAAATCGGAACGGCTTGGACGAGGCAAGGGACATCAACCCAATCTCGACTACCCTGCCGGCCCCAACTACCACCTCATCGGCTTCGACACTCCGACTTCTACACCGATCTTCGTGGCCAGCCGCGTCACGAGCTCGACCGCATCTGAAAGGAAGGAGGATCATCCATGTCCCCGAAAGAATGGACACTCAATGTTCAACCGCATCAGTGGCCCACACTCCGCGGAACGGCAGTCGAAATCTGGCTGCATGGGCGGCTCCATCGACGGGGCCTGGTAGATGCCGTGATGCCCGATGAATCAGGCCTATGGCTGGCTGCTGACGGGTCGGACAGGCGGGAGTTCATCAGCATATGTGCCGGCGACGAGATCCGGGCATGCGTCCCCAACTCGGCCATGGCCTGCTAAAGGGGCATACCGTGCCCCCTTCCCTCGTCATTCGCCCCGCGAATCAGGTGCACCTATCAGCTGCGAGATCCGATAGCTCACCAATTCACGCATGACGAGTCCGGTGTTCGTGCGCTTTACCCCGTCGGTCGCAAGGATACGTCCGGCCACACGGTACAGATCGTCGGCGTCGCGGGCAACGACATAGACCAGTAAGTCATTGAGACCGCTGAGCCCCTGGACCTCGATGACCTCCGGAATGTCGCCGAGCGCCTGGCTGACAGAGGTCAGCTTGCGCTGGGTGACTTTAGTAACCACATAGGCGCTCAAGGGATATCCCAGAAACGCCGGGTCAATCCGGCGCTCGAACGTCCGCAGCGTCTGTTCCTCGGCATACCGGCTAAGACGCGAACGCACGGTGTTTCGCGCAAGACCTGTGGCCTCTGCCACGGCGATATTAGTGGCATCAGGATCATCAATCAACGCGCGCAGCAGCGCTGCGTCGATGGCATCGGCCCTTCGTTGCATGCTCAATATGAACACCTTCCTCAATCATCCAGCTACGCTATTTGCGCATTATGCTCATAATACATCGCATGGCTTGCGCATTATGAGAATTGATGCTCGAATTAATAACAGATTCGCAGCACCATGGCGCAGGGTGCCGCAGGAAACACCTTCCACCCGCCGCTGATGCCGGCTTCACAAGAGCCTTCTGCCCCGCTTACGGCCACCATCCCAGCGTCGGGAATCACGCCCGTCAAGCCATCCACTCCACTTCCTAAGGCGCCACACATGAACCAGATTCCCGCAAGCGAGGAACGCACAGCCTCCGCTACTCCCGGATATGACGACCCATATCTCGATACGCTCGCCGCTATCGAACAGCGTGTCCTGTGGCTGGCGACTTCCGTGATCCACCACGCCAACCGGGTTCGCCCCAACGTTTCAGGCATCAAAGTCGGAGGACACCAGGCCTCCAGCGCCTCCATTGCCACAATCATGACCTCCCTGTGGTTTGGCCAGCTCCGCCCCGAAGACCGTGTTTCCGTCAAGCCACATGCCTCACCCGTGCTGCATTCGATCAATTACCTCCTGGGCTGCCTGGACGAAAAGTACCTCACTACGCTGCGTGAGTTCGGGGGGCTGCAAAGCTACCCCAGCCGTTCGAAAGACCCGGACCCGGTTGACTACTCCACCGGCTCGGTCGGCATCGGCGCCACAGCCCCCATTTGGGGTGCCATCTCACGGCGCTACACCGAGACCGTCAGCGGAACCCCCAATCGCGGGCGGCAGTATTCGCTCGTCGGTGACGCCGAACTGGACGAAGGTGCCATCTGGGAGGCCGTCCTGGATTCTAGCGTGGCGGAGCTCGGCGAAATCGTCTGGATCGTCGATCTCAACCGGCAATCGCTGGACCGGGTCGTGCCAAATATCGCGGCTGGAAAGATCGAGCGCCTCTTCGCCGCAGCCGGCTGGCAGGTGATCACCGTCCGGTTCGGGCACTTGCTGGAAAGCCTCATGGGCCGCCCCGGAGGAGATGCACTGCGCCAGCGCATCGTTAACATGTCAAACCCCGAATACCAGCGCCTGCTGCGCTGCTCTGCCCCGGAACTGCGCGACCGTATTCCAGGTGCCGGCGCAGGACGAGACGCCATCACCGATCTGATCTCAACAGTGGACGACCACACACTGTTCCGCGCCATCAGGAACCTCGGCGGCCACGATCTGGCTGCGCTGCGCGATGCCTATGCCCAGATCGATGATTCCAGACCCACAGTCATCATCGCCTACACGGTGAAGGGCAACGGGCTGCCGACAGAGGGCCATCCGCAAAACCACTCCTCCCTGCTCACGGCCGGCCAGTACCGGGAGCTTGCAGAACGATTCGGTGAAAACGCCGACGCTCCCTGGAACCGCTTCGACTCCTCGACTGCGGAGGGAAGGCTGATCTTCAATACGGCAGAAGTACTCCAGCGAGATGCCGAGGTGCCCGTCGCACCGCCACAGGTCCCTACCGATCTCGGCAGGACCCCCTCGGGCACAGCCACCACCCAGGCTGCCCTCGGACGTGCTCTGCTCGACATTAAACGCGCCGCCCCCGACGTTGCCCGCCGCGTGGTAACAGTCAGCCCCGACGTAAGCTCAAGCACTAACCTCGCCGGGTGGGTCAACAAAGTGGGTGTCTGGTCCGTTGAAGAGCGCCAGAACTGGTTCAGCGACGACTCGGAAACGGTCATGCACTGGCGGGAAAATCCCACGGGCCAACACATCGAGCTCGGCATAGCAGAGGTCAACCTCGTAGGACTGATCAGCGAACTCGGCGCAACCTGGAGCCGTTGGGGCCAGCCCCTGTTCCCGATCGGCGTACTCTATGACCCCTTCGTGGAGCGCGCCCTGGAACCCTGGTCCTACGGCATTTACGCAGGCGGGCAATCGATCCTGGTGGGGACCCCCTCAGGGGTTACCCTCGCCCCGGAGGGCGGGGCACACCAATCAATCAAAACGCCCTCCATCGGGCTTGAACAGCCAGGCTGCATCAGCTACGAACCTGCGTTCGCCCTCGAAGCCGAGTGGACACTGCTGGCCGCCATGGCGCAAATGGGCCGCCCCGGCGGCAAGTCTGCTTACCTCAGGCTCTCCACCAAGCCCGTTGATCAGCAACTGGCCGAAATCCCCGAGGATCCGGCCGCCCGGGAGCGTCGACGTCGCCAAGTCGTGGCCGGCGGCTACCTGCTGCGGACCGTTAAGAACCCCAGCGCGACCATCGTCACCATGGGCGCACTGGTGCCCGATGCGATTGCCGCCGCCGACCGCCTCGGGGCCCAGGGCAGACCCGTTGACGTGGTGTGCGTGACATCTCCAGGGCTGCTTTACGAAGCCCTGCAGAGCAGGAATGGTCAGAAGGAAAACGCAGAGACCTGGATTCTGGATCAGATCCTGCCGCCCGAGCGCGCCGTGCCGATGATCACCGTGCTCGACGGACACCCGCACACGCTGGCCTTCTTAGCCAATGTCAACCAGGTGAAGAGCAGGAATCTCGGCGTAAGCCAGTTCGGTCAATCCGGGGACATCGACGATGTGTACCGCTACCACGGCATTGACGTCGACAGCATCATCCGCGCCGCACTCGACGTCGCGGAATGACAACGATGATTGCCGCTGACGTAACCACGTTCCTGCCACGGCATGCAGGCGTCCCCCTGAATACTTGGGCAGGCCCAGAAGGTCCCTCCTCGGCCTGCAGCATTCGGAACGGCGCCATCACAACCGGTGCGAAAGCCATTGTCTGGAGCCTCGAGGAGCTGGGCATTTCTGCCATATTCGGCATACCCGGGGGCAATGTCATACCGCTCTACGACGCCCTCATGGATTCGCGCACCGTGCGCAACATCTTGACCAGGCATGAGCAGGGGGCCGGCCATGCAGCTGAGGGCTACGCTGCAGCTTCCGGCCGGGTCGGCGTTGCGGTAGCAACAAGCGGACCAGGAGCAACGAACCTCATCACGGCAGTCGCGGACGCCTACTTCAATTCCGTCCCGATGCTCATCATTACCGGACAGGTGTCCTCGGCGCTCATGGGTACCGACGCGTTTCAAGAGGCAGACATCCTAGGAATGACGACGCCCATCACTAAGCATTCCTTCCTGGTAACTGCAGCGGAAGACATAGCCCCCACAATCGCCAAAGCACACCTGATCGCGTCGACAGGAAGGCCCGGACCCGTCCTGGTCGACATCACCAAGGATGCCCAGCAGGCACCCGTCACCTTCCAGTGGCCAGCCCAATCCAAACTACCTGGATACCGATCAACGACACATGCCAGCCGCCGCCAAATCTCCTTGGCAGTGCAGCACATCCGTGAGGCAACGCGGCCCCTGTTGTTCATTGGGGGTGGTGTAGTCAAGGCAGCCGCCACGGCCGAACTCCGCCAGTTCGTGGAATCAATTGACCTGCCTGTGGTCACAACGCCAAAAGGGCGCGGAGCGTTCCCCGAAGCGCACGAACGCCACCTGGGTGTTACAGGCCCTTACGGTCATGCCTCGGCACGGATCATGCTTCAGGAAGCTGACCTCATCATTGCCATTGGAACAAGCCTGAATGCAATGACGTCCTCGAGCAGCCCAGAACGCTTCGCGCACACGGCAAAACTCATACATGCAGACATTGACCCCGCAGAAGTTGGCAGGATTCATAAGGCAGACGTATCCATCGTCGGTGATGCCAAAGACGTCCTGCACGCCCTTGCGGAGGCATTCTCCGGCACTGACGCGCATGCCCCCTCCGCTGGCCTCGGGAAGATGCCGCTTCAAAACACTGACGGCCACGATCTCCGGGATGGTGGCCGCGACCCGGACAACGGCCTGCTGAACCCAGACTACGTCTTCGCCAGGATCAGCGCGCTTACCGGGACCGAAGCAGTCTTTGCCATGGGAGCCGGCTACCACCACACAATGGCCGCGCAGAGCCTGCAATGCAACCGCCCGAATTCCTGGTTGAACTCAAGCACCCCGGGCTATGGCGTCCCCGCCGCGATGGGCGCCAAAGTCGCCGAACCCGATCGCGCAGTATGGGCCATCGACAACGACAGATACTTTCAAATGACCAACCAGGAACTCGCCACCTGCACCCTTAACAACATCCCCATCAAGGTGGCAATTTTCAATACCAGCATGTCCACACAAGGCACGACATCTCCCGCAGGCCCGGAACCCGACCTGGTCAAACTAGCCGAGGCGTACGGCGCGATGGCTGTCCGAGTCAGCAATCCAGAGGACATTGACCACGCCATCAAGCTCGCCATGGACACCAACGACCGGACAGTCGTTCTCGATTTTGTCATCAGCGCCAGGGCTATGCGCCCAGAAAATAGGGTCGGTTACCCATGCAGCTCTCCCACACCGGCCGGGACGAGTAAACACAGCTAGTTCGACCTGCAATCAAGCAACACAGCCCGCAACCGGCCCGCCCAAATACGCGACCGCACGGTGGGCTGATCCCCCACACCACCCTGCAGGGCATGGCACAAGGGCTGCCCAAAATGAACCACTCTTATCGCGCCGGTGGCAATATCGCGACCAGCACGTTGGCTAAAGGAAAGAGCAAAGTGACACGTATTGGAATCGTGGCCGAATTAGGCCAAGAGACAAGAGTGGCGGCAACGCCCACCACCGTTACTCAGCTGCTCGAGTTGGGGTACGAGGTCGTGGTCGAAAAAGGCGCCGGGGAGCCCGCATCCTTCCGTGACGATGCTTATGCCGAAGCGGGTGCCCTGGTTGTGGGTGCTGATGAGGCGTGGGGCAGTGAGGTGGTGTTGCGGATCAATCCGCCCACCGAGGATGAGATCGACCGTCTCACCGACGGCGCGACGCTGATCGGGTCGTTGAGCCCTGGATTGCGGCCTGAGCTGGTGGAGGCGTTGGCGGCGCGGCCGATCACGGCGCTGGCGCTGGATGCGGTGCCGCGGATTTCCCGGGCGCAGTCGATGGATGTGCTCAGTTCGATGGCGAACATCGCGGGCTACCGGGCTGTGATTGAGGCCGCGCACGAGTTCGGCCGGTTCTTCACGGGCCAGGTCACGGCGGCGGGCAAGGTTCCGCCGGCGAAGGTCCTGGTCGCTGGGGCCGGTGTCGCCGGGTTGGCGGCGATCGGTGCCGCGAGCAGCCTTGGTGCGATTGTTCGGGCGACGGACCCGCGGCCTGAGGTCGCCGACCAAGTGAAGTCGATCGGCGGGACCTACCTCAAAGTAGAGGTCGCCGAGGAGATGAAGTCTTCCGACGGGTACGCGAAGGCGACGTCGGATGCGTATAACGCCCGGGCTGCGGAGATCTACTCCGAGCAGGCAGCGGATGTGGACATCATCATCACCACGGCCCTGATCCCCGGCCGTCCGGCACCGAGGCTCCTCACGGCCGAGGACGTTGCGGCGATGAAGTCCGGCAGCGTCATCGTGGACATGGCTGCCGGGCAGGGCGGGAACGTCGAAGGCTCTGTCGCCGGCGAACGCATAGTCACGGACAACGGTGTGGTGATCCTGGGTTACACGGATTTGCCGGCCCGTTTGCCGGCGCAGGCGTCCCAGCTGTACGGGACAAACATGGTGAACCTGCTCAAGCTCCTCACCCCGGAAAAAGACGGGGTCCTGCGGATCGATTTCGACGACGTCGTCCAGCGTTCCGTGACGGTGGTCCGGGAGGGTGAGAAGACCTGGCCCCCGCCACCGGTCCAGGTCTCCGCCGCACCCGCGGCCACCGCCCAGGCCCCGGCCGCTGAAAGCACCGCGCCAAAGAAGAAGGACGGCTTCAGCCCGGCCGGCAAGGCCGGTCTTTTTGCCGCGGGCATCGCTGCTCTGTTTGTCGTCAATACGGTGGCGCCGGCGCCGCTGCCGCAGCACTTCACGGTCCTGATGCTCTCGATCGTGGTCGGGTTCTATGTCATCGGGAAGGTCCATCACGCCCTGCACACCCCGCTGATGTCTGTCACGAACGCGATCTCGGGGATCATCGTCGTCGGGGCACTGCTGCAGGTCACCTCCGACAACATCATCATGCAGGTCCTCGCTGCCGTCGCTGTCCTGCTGGCCAGCATCAACATCTTTGGCGGCTTCGCCGTCACCCGGCGCATGCTCGCCATGTTCTCCGCCGGAAAGGCACGGTCATGAACGCCGCCACCCAAGCAGCAGGAATTCTATCGAGGAGCCTTACCGTGTCTGACACCGTCTCCGGTCCATTGACCGCCGACGCCATCGCCGGAGCGGCGTACATCGTCGCGGCCCTGCTGTTCATCCTCAGCCTCGCCGGCCTGAGCAAACACGAGAAAGCCCGCGCCGGGGTCATCTACGGCATCACCGGGATGATCATCGCCCTCGCCGCGACAATCTGGCTGACCCTGCAGGAGGCCTGGGGCACCGGCGCGGGCCTGACCGGCCTGGTCCTGCTCCTGGCCGCGGTCCTCGTCGGCGGTGCCATCGGGCTCTGGCGCGCCCGGGTGGTCGAAATGACCGGCATGCCCGAGCTCATTGCCCTGCTGCACAGCTTCGTGGGCCTCGCCGCGGTCCTGGTCGGTTGGAACGGCCACCTCGAAGCCCCCGCCCTGTCCGGCGACCTTCTGGCTGTTCATCATGCTGAGGTGTTCATCGGCGTGTTCATCGGCGCGGTGACCTTCACCGGCTCGATCGTGGCATTCCTGAAACTCTCCGCCCGGATGAAATCCTCACCGCTGATGCTGCCGGGCAAGAACGCGATCAACCTCGGGGCGCTGGCCGCGTTCGTCGCCCTGACCGTCTGGTACGTCAACGACTCCCAGCTCTGGCTCCTGATCGTTGTAACCCTCCTTGCCCTGGGGCTGGGCTGGCACCTGGTCGCCTCCATCGGCGGCGGCGACATGCCCGTGGTCGTGTCCATGCTCAACAGCTACTCCGGCTGGGCCGCAGCCGCGGCAGGCTTCCTGCTGAACAACGACCTGCTCATCATCACCGGCGCCCTGGTCGGCTCCTCGGGTGCGTACCTGTCCTACATCATGTGCAGGGCCATGAACCGGTCCTTCATCTCCGTGATCGCCGGCGGCTTCGGCATCGCCGCCCCTACCACCAGTGACGCCGGAGAGCAGGGCGAGCACCGCGAAATCACCGCGCAGGCCACCGCCGAGATGCTGACCAACGCCTCGTCCGTGGTCATCACCCCCGGCTACGGCATGGCCGTGGCCCAGGCCCAGTACCCCGTCGCCGAACTCGCCCACCAGCTCCGCGAGAAGGGCGTGAACGTCCGGTTCGGCATCCACCCCGTCGCCGGGCGCCTGCCCGGACACATGAACGTGCTCCTCGCCGAAGCCAAAGTCCCCTACGACATCGTCCTGGAAATGGACGAAATCAACGACGACCTGAACGGCACCTCCGTGGTCCTCGTCATCGGCGCCAACGACACCGTCAACCCCTCCGCCGCCGAAGACCCCGGCAGCCCCATCGCCGGCATGCCCGTCCTCCGCGTCTGGGAAGCCGAAAACGTCATCGTGTTCAAACGATCCATGGCCGCCGGCTACGCCGGCGTCCAAAACCCCCTCTTCTACCGCGACAACTCCCAAATGCTCTTCGGCGACGCCAAAACCCGCGTCGAAGACATCCTCCGCTCCTTCTAACAGACAACACTCACGAGACGGAGGTGTTCATGCACAGGCACCCGTTACCGGCTAACAGGCAGGCCCGTAAGGTGGTCGAACCAGCCACATCCAATGGGAACGAGCATACAGTGGAAGCACCTGCACCGCTTCACTCCTTCGATATTGACGGCTTTGCTGCATCCGCATGGATTGGACTGCACTACAGACACGAATATCTGCTCCATTACCGGCATGAGTGGTTGGAGCGGCCTCTCAATGACTGATTTGGTCGGCTTTGCCGCCAAAGCGCCGTGTGCGGACATACCCGCCCGCGCACTGGTGGTGCGGCCGCGCAGCTCCACCAGTCCGGGCACTTCCTGGCAACACGCCGCCTTCCGCACCATGATCAGCTGATCCCCGACTGACGGCCCGCAGCGGCGCGAGCGGCCGGAAGAGCAGGTCGGGCCCGCAGCTCATAGGTTCGCATGACACAAATACTAGGAACTCCTAGTATTTACTAGGAACTCCTAGTAAATTGGTCCTAGCCTATTTATTCGAAGTATTCGCAGCAGGAGGAAAGTACCGTGAAGATCATTGTTCTGGTGAAGCAGGTGCCCGACACCGAGGAGGAGCGCAGGCTCGACCCCGCGACGGGGCGGCTGGACCGCGACGCCAGCGAGAGCGTCGCCGACGAAATCAACGAGCGTGCCCTCGAGGTGGCGCTGCGTTATAAGGATGGCAACAAGGGCAGCGAGGTCGTGGTGCTGACAGTGGGTCCGGCCTCCGCGGCGCAAGCTCTGCGCAAGGCGCTGTCCATGGGGGCGGACTCCGCGGTGCACGTGGTGGACGACCGCCTGGAAGGTGCCGACATTGCCATGACGGCCGCCGTCCTGGCCGCTGCCGTGCAGCGCACCGGCTTTGACCTGGTTGTCGCCGGCAACGAATCGACCGACGGCCGCGGCGGGGTGGTGCCGGCCATGGTGGCCGAGCACCTCGGGCTGCCGCTGCTTTCCTCACTGAACACCGTGACGCTTACCGCGGGCACGGTGGCCGGGGAGGTCAGCGTGGAGGCCGGCAGTCTGGCCGTGAGCGCGACCCTGCCGGCCATCGTGTCGGTGACCGAGCGGGCCGCCGAGGCCCGGTTCCCGAACTTCAAGGGCATCATGACAGCCAAGCGCAAGCCCCTGGTCACCCTGTCACTTGCGGACCTGGGTCTGGACCCCGTAGCGGGCGGCGCCTCAACGGTGCTCACCCTTTCCGAGCGACCGGCACGCACTGCCGGCAAAAAAATCGTCGACGACGGAACCGCGGCCCACGAACTCGCCGAGTTCCTGGTCGCCGGCCGCCTGGTCTGACCCGAGGAGATTGACATGACCAACGTACTGGCCCTGATTGAAATCACCCCCACGGGCGCCATCGCCACCAGCGCACCGGCCCTGATTGCAGCGGCCGCCAAGCTCGGCACGCCCGTGGCCGTCGTGGCCACGCAGCCCGGAGAGGGCGCCGCCCTGGTCGCGCAGCTCGGGACCCTCGGCGCGCAGCAGGTATATCTCGCGGAAAGTGCACACGTGGGCCGGCTGCTGGCGGCCGCCCAGGTCGAAGCGCTCAGCTCCGCGGCCCGGGCGCTAACACCGTCCGCCGTCATCGTGGCGAACTCGGTCGAAAGCCGCGAGGCCGCGGCCCGGTTCGCGGTCCGCACCGGCGCCGGGCTGCTGGCCGACGTCGTGGACGTCAGGGCGGCCGGGGACGGGTCCGCCGTCGGCGTTCACTCGGTCTTCGGCGGCGCCTACACCGTTAAGGCAACCTTGCAGTCCGGCCCGGCGGTCATCACCCTGCGCCAGGGCGCCCTGGATGAGCGGGCCGCCTCGGCAACCCCCTCGGTCACGACCGTGGCACTGGACGTCGAAGACGGAAACGCCGCCAGGATCGACGCGGTGCACCCCGCGGGAACCGGTTCGGGCCGGCCGGCGCTGCGCGGGGCGGCCACCGTGGTTTCCGGTGGCCGCGGCCTGGGCTCGAGGGAGAACTTCGTGCTCGTCGAGCGGCTCGCCGACGCGCTCGGCGCAGCAGTCGGCGCCTCCCGGGCCGCGGTGGACGCCGGCTACATCGAACAAAGCTCCCAGGTCGGCCAGACCGGCATTACCGTGTCCCCGCAGCTGTACGTGGCGCTGGGGATTTCCGGGGCCATCCAGCACCGGGCGGGCATGCAGACCGCCAAAACCATCGTGGCCATCAACAAGGACGAGGACGCCCCCATCTTCGACGTCGCCGACTTCGGGATCGTCGGCGACGTGTTCACCGTGGTGCCCCAGCTGATCGAAGCCATCGAAGCCCGCACCAACTAACGCCGCTGTTCGGCCTTTCCCTGGGCCAACCAGTAACCGGGACCAGCACTCAGGAAGGGGCAACCCGTCATGCCGACGACCATCAACAAAAAGCCAACCAAGCCCGGGAACAAGAGGGCAAGACTGGCCGCCGCGGTCACCATAGCCGTGCTCGCGCTGGCGGCGGTGGTGCTCAGCGCTCAATGGCTGCGGACGCTCCCGGCCGTTCAGGATTTCCTGAGCACGTACCCGGGACAGGCCGAACTGCCCGGGACGGCACCCGTGGGACTGCCTGCCTGGCTGGGCTGGCAACATTTCCTCAACGCGTTCTTCCTCGTGCTGATCATCCGTTCCGGCTGGCTGGTACGGACCACGGCCAAGCCCAAGGAGCATTGGACCCGGAACAACACCGGACTGATCCGGACCAAGGGAAAACCGGTCAAAATCAGCCTGAACCTGTGGTTCCATCTGACCCTGGACGCGCTGTGGGTTCTCAACGGCATCACCTTCGTCATCCTGTTGTTCGCCACCGGCCAGTGGATGCGGATCGTCCCGACCAGCTGGGAAATCCTACCCAACGCCCTGTCCACCGCGATCCAGTACGCCTCTCTGAGCTGGCCCACCGAAAACGGCTGGGTCAACTACAACTCGTTGCAGGTGCTGGCTTACTTCTCCATTGTCTTTATTGCCGCGCCCTTGGCGCTGGCTACCGGCCTGCGGATGAGCGGTGCCTGGCCGAAGAATGTCACCACTCTGAACCGGATCTACCCGGTCGAGCTGGCCCGGGCCATACACTTCCCCGTCATGCTTTACTTCGTCGGCTTCGTCCTCGTGCACGTGACACTCGTCTTCACCACCGGCGTACTGCACAACTTGAACCACATGTACGCCTCCAACGACGGTGCTGGGTGGACCGGGTTCTGGATCTTCGCCGCCGCCCTTGCCGTCATGGTCGCCGCCTGGTTCCTTGCCCGGCCGCTGTTCCTGCGGCCCGTCGCCTCACTGACCGGCAAAGTCAGCAAGTAGCCGCGGGAGGCAGCCGGCCCTGGCGGGCCGTAGCGCAGGATCCCCAAAACACATAGTAGGAAGTCCTAGTAATAACTAGGACTTCCTACTATATTGAAATTAGAATTCACATCTTCGACAGGACACACCATGTTTGAACTTAACGAGGACCAGCAGGCGCTGGTTGCGATGGTGCGAGACTTCGCCAACGAGGCCCTGGCCCCGAACGCCGCGAAGTGGGACGAGACCAAGCACTTCCCTGTGGACGTGCTGGCAGAGGCTGGCGCGTTGGGGATGGGCGGGATCTATGTCCGGGAGGAGTTCGGCGGTTCTGCACTGACGCGTAGCGATGCGGTGCTGATCTTTGAGGAACTGGCCAAGGCCGATCCCACGATCGCCGCTTACATCTCCATCCACAACATGGTGGTGTGGATGATTGATTCGTTCGGCAACGATGAGCAGCGCGCACAGTGGGTGCCGCAGCTTGCGTCCATGGAAGCATTGGGCAGCTACTGCCTGACCGAACCGGGCGCCGGTTCGGATGCTGCGGCGCTGAGCACCAAGGCCGTGCGCGACGGCGGGGACTACGTGCTGAACGGGGTCAAACAGTTCATCTCCGGGGCTGGGGCCTCGAGCTACTACATTGTGATGGCCCGCACCGCCGACACCGGAAACCGCGGCATCACCGCCATCGTGGTGCCTGCCGACGCGCCGGGCCTGTCTTTCGGCGCGAACGAGAAAAAGATGGGCTGGAACGCCCAGCCGACCCGCCAGGTTGTTCTCGAAAACGTCAGGGTTCCGGTTGCCAACCGCCTCGGCGAGGAAGGCAGCGGCTTCGCCATCGCCATGAAGGGCCTCAACGGCGGCAGGATTAACATGGGGGCCTGCTCCCTCGGCGGCGGGCAGACGGCCTTGGATAAGTCCGTGGCTTATTTGAAAGAACGCCAGGCGTTCGGCGGCCCGCTGATCAACCAGCAATCACTGCTTTTCCAAATCGCTGACATGGAGACTGAGCTCGTAACCGCGCGAACGCTGCTCTGGCGGGCAGCGGACGCCCTGGACAGAGGAACACCCGATACGGTGAAGCTCTGCGCGATGGCCAAGCAGGTCGCTACAGATGCCGGGTTCAGTGTCGCCGACAAAGCCATCCAGCTCCACGGCGGTTACGGTTACCTGTCCGAGTACGGTCTGGAAAAGATCGCCAGGGACTTGCGGGTCCACCAGATCCTCGAGGGCAGCAACGAGATCATGCGTATGGTGGTCGGCCGCATCGTGGCGGGGTCCTGACCGTGGAACCACTCATGGACAACGACGAGATCCTGGTGCGCCGCGACGGCCACCTGGGACACATCATCCTGAACCGGCCTAAGGCCCTTAACGCCCTGACGCACAACATGGTGACCCGGATCGCCGCCACCTTGGACGACTGGGAGCACGACGACGGCGTCGCAACGGTGCTGCTGACCGGGGCGGGGGAACGGGGCCTGTGCGCCGGCGGTGACATCGTCGCGATCCACCGTGACGCGATGAACCACGGGACCGCTAGCGAACGCTTCTGGGCCGATCAGTACCGGCTCAACGCCCGGATCGCGAACTACCCGAAACCCTATGTCGCGGTCATGGACGGCCTGGTGCTCGGCGGAGGCGTCGGGGTCTCGGCCCATGGCTCGCTGCGCGTGGTGACCGAGCGGACGAGGGTCGGGATGCCGGAGACCGGCATCGGGTTCGTTCCCGACGTCGGCGGAACCTATCTGCTCTCCCGCGCACCCGGTGAAATGGGTACGCATGCTGCCCTCACCGCCGGAACTTTTTCCGGCCCCGATGCCATCGCGATGGGCTTTGCGGACTATTTCTTGGACAGCAGCACACTTCCCGACCTGACCAGGGCGTTGGCTCTGGAGGGAGCTGCAGATGCTGTCAAGCCCTTTGCGGGGAACTACCTCGCAGGGGAAGCACTGGCCGCAGAGCGGTCCTGGATCGATACCTGCTACTCCTTTGACTCAGTCGAAGAGATCCTCTCATCACTTCGGGCCTCGAAAGTGCCTGCCGCCCGGGCCGCTGCCGAGTCCATCCTGGCAAAGTCGCCGACTGCGCTGAAGGTGACGCTGGAATCACTGCGGCGCGCCCGAACGACGGGCAGCCTGGAGGAGACCCTGGAGCAGGAATACCGGGTCGCCCTGCGCTGTTTTGCCGCCCCGGACCTCGCCGAGGGGATCAGAGCGCAGGTGGTCGCCAAGGACCGGCGCCCGCGCTGGTCGCCGGACACGCTGGGAGCTGTGTCGGCCGCTGACGTAGCCGCCTATTTTGCCGACCTGGGCGCTCGTGAATTGCGGCTGCCCGTAACGGTTTCGCGCAAAAGCACCCCGACACCCTGAGCCACACCCCGAGCTCAGGCCGCACAACTAAAAGGATTCCAATGGGTAAGAAAATAGCTTTTGTTGGACTGGGACACATGGGTGGCCCGATGGCCGCGAACCTGGTCAAAGCCGGCCACAGTGTGTCCGGTTTCGACCTTGCACCGGATGCTCTGGACCACGCCCGGAAGTCGGGCATCGACGTGGCCGACTCCGCCGCGGCAGCCGCGGCGGGAGCCGACGTCGTCATCACCATGCTTCCGGCAGGACGCCACGTGCTTGGGGCATACCAGGGCAAGGACGGTCTCTTGGCCGTCACCAGCCCGGGAACTCTCTTCCTGGAGTGCTCCACAATCGCGGTGGAGGATGCACAGGCCGCCCACGAAATGGCCGCCGCGGCCGGGCACCGCAGCCTGGACGCCCCCGTCTCCGGCGGCGTGACCGGGGCGACGAACGGCACCCTGACCTTCATGGCCGGCGGCAGCGCCGAAGACTTCGCCGACGCCGAGCCGATCCTGGCCGCCATGGGCGGCCGGATCGTGCACTGCGGCGGACCCGGCGCCGGGCAAGCCGCAAAGGTCTGCAACAACATGATCCTGGGCATCTCCATGATCGCCGTGTCGGAGGCCTTCGTCCTGGGCGAGAAGCTGGGTCTCTCCAACCAGGCACTGTTCGACGTCGCCTCGGCCGCCTCCGGCCAATGCTGGGCCCTGACCACCAACTGCCCTGTCCCCGGCCCGGTTCCGGCCAGCCCCGCGAACCGCGACTACCAGCCAGGCTTCGCCGGGGCGCTGATGGCCAAGGACCTCGGCCTGGCTGTCCAGGCCCTCGAATCAACCGGCGTCCAGGCCCGGCTCGGCTCCCTCGCGGAGGAAATCTACCGGCAATTCGCCGAGGGCGAGGGCGCAAACCGTGACTTCTCCGGCATCATCACCGAAATCCGGGCCAACGCAAGCGTGGAGACAATGGCATGAGCGATTACCAGACCATCCTGGTCAAACAGGAAGGACGCGTCGGCGTCATCACCCTCAACCGTCCCGAAGCCCTCAACGCACTCAACGCACAACTGTGCAACGATTTGCTCGTGGCAGCCCTCGCCTTCGATATCGACCCCAGCATCGGGGCCATTATCATTACCGGCTCGGACCGGGCCTTCGCCGCAGGGGCGGACATCAAGGAAATGGCATGCCGTAGTTACATGGACATGTACACCCAGAACTGGTTCGCCGGCTGGGACGACCTGGCCAGGGTCCGGACACCAATGATCGCCGCCGTCGCCGGCCATGCCCTCGGAGGAGGCTGCGAGCTGGCCATGATTTGCGACTTCATCATCGCCGCGGACAACGCCAAGTTCGGGCAGCCCGAAATCAAGCTCGGCGTGATCCCGGGCATGGGCGGCTCCCAGCGGCTGACACGGGCCATCGGAAAGTCCAAGGCCATGGAAATGGTGCTCACGGGCCGGACCATGGGCGCAGATGAAGCCGAACGCGCCGGTCTGGTCGCCCGGGTCGTCCCCGCCGCCGGGCTCCTGGACGACGCACTTGCAACCGCAACAAAGATCGCGGGCATGTCCAAGCCGATAGCGCTGTTGGCCAAGGAGGCCGTCAACGCCTCCCAGGAGATGTCATTGGCCGACGGCGTGCAGTTCGAACGCCGACTGAACCACTCCTGCTGGGCCACCGAGGACCAGAAAGAAGGTATGGCCGCCTTCATCGACAAGCGCGCACCGGAATTCACCCACCGCTGACACTCCGCACTCCGGCCCCGGCCGACGGCCCACCACCCTGAAAGACGAGAAACCATGACCGAAGTAAGTGTTGACCCCCGAACCGGTGCCATCCTGGACGGATTCGAACAACTGATGTGGATCGACGGCGAACGAACGGAGGCGCGCACCGGCGAGTGGCGCGAGGTAAAGAACCCCGCCCTCCGCGAACAGGTGATCGCCCGCGTGCCCTCCGGCGGAGCAGACGACGTCGACCGCGCCGTCTCCGCCGCACGCCGCGCGTTCCCGGGCTGGCGCTCGGTCCACTTCACCGAACGCGCCCGGGCACTGGCGAAAATCGCCGACGACATCGAGGAACAGGCTGAGGAGTTCGCCAGGTTGACCGCCCTGGACACGGGCAACGCCCTGCGCACCCAGGCCCGCCCCGAGGTTGCCACGCTCGTGGCGCTGTTCCGCTACTTCGCCGGCGTCGCTGGCGAGGTCAAGGGCACCACGCTCCCGGCCGGGGACAACCAGCTGCACTACACCCGGCTCGAACCCCTCGGCGTCGTCGCCTGCATCCTGCCCTGGAACTCACCTCTGATGATCGCCGGATTCAAGGTCCCTGCCGCGCTTGCCGCCGGGAACACCGTCGTCCTCAAGGCCGCCGACGACGCGCCGCTGACCATCCTGCTGCTGGCCGAAATCTGCAACCGGCACCTCCCCGCCGGCGTCCTGAACGTACTGACCGGACGCGGCAGCGTGATCGGCCAGGCACTGTCGACCCACCCCGGAGTCGACAAAGTCTCCTTCACCGGCTCCACCGATGTGGGCCGCGGCGTCGCGCGCCAAGCCAGTGAACGGCTGGCCCACGTGTCACTCGAACTCGGTGGCAAGAACCCTTCCATCGTGTTCCCCGACGCCGTCGATGACGAGCTGATCGACGGACTCTTGGCCGCGTCACGGTTCACCCGCCAGGGCCAGAGCTGCACCGCCGGATCCCGTTTGTTCCTGCACGAAGACATCTACGACGAAGTACTCGAACGCCTCGTCGCCAAGCTCGGCGCACTCAAAGTCGGCGACCCCCTCGATGAAGCAACCGACATGGGCGCCATCATCAACGCCAGCCAACACCGCCAGATCAGCACCTACCTGGACGAGGGCAGGGCCGACAAAAGCCTGACCGTTGCCCTCGGCGGGAACGTCCCCACCGAAGGGCCGCTAACGGAAGGCTACTACCACCTGCCCACCGTCTTCGGCGGGGTCCGGAACGACTTCCGCCTGGCGCAGGAAGAAATCTTCGGCCCGGTCCTGGCAGCCATCCGCTGGAAAGACATCGACGAGGTGGTCGCCATGGCCAACGATTCCCACTACGGTCTCGCGGCCTACGTGTGGAGCCACAACCTGGACAACGCCCTGAACACCGCGCACCGCGTCGAAGCCGGCTGGGTCCAAGTCAACCAGGGCGGCGGCCAGCTCGTGGGCCAGTCCTACGGCGGCTACAAGCAAAGCGGCATCGGCCGTGAGGTCTCCCTGGAGGGCATGCTGGCCGGGTTTACCCAGACCAAGCAGATCAACGTCAAGCTGAGGGGCTGATCATGGCGAAAACGACCACGACAACGACGGCGACGGCGGGGCCGCTGGCCGGAGTGACCGTGCTGGACCTCAGCCGCGCCCTGGCCGGCCCGTACGCCACGGCGCTGCTTGCCGACATGGGGGCGACCGTGATTAAGGTCGAGTCCATTAAGGGCGGCGACTCGTCCCGGTCCTGGCCTCCATTCGAGAACGAGCACAGCCTCTACTTCGACTCGGTCAACCGCGGCAAATCCTCCGTCGCCGTCGACTTCTACACACCCGAAGGCAAAGACCTGCTCCGGAAACTGGCACTGGAAGCCGACGTCCTGATCGAAAACTTCCGCCCCGGAGTCCTGACCACCATGGGCCTGGACCCCGAGGAGCTTCGGGCCGCCAACCCCGGACTCATCATCGCCTCCGTGACCGGGTTCGGCACCACCGGACCGCTGGCCCTGGCCGCAGGCCTGGACCAAGTCGCCCAAGGCATGTCCGGACTCATGTCCGTGACAGGCCAGGACGCGGACCACATGGTCCGCTTCGGCGTGCCGATCGTGGACATCTGCACCGGGATCTTCGCCGCCTACGGAATCGCTTCGGCCTTAGCCGGCCGAGCCCACACCGGGTTAGGACTGGACATCTCCACTTCGCTGCTGGAATCAGCACTCGCCCTGTCCGCATTCCAGGGGCAGCGGTACCTCAGCAACGGCGAGGTCCCGGTGCCCCAGGGCAACGACCACCCCGTCCTTGCACCCTACGGGGTCTTCACAACCGCAGACATCCCCGTGATCATTTCCGTCGGCAACGATAAACAATGGCTCCAACTCTGCGAACTCGTCGGAGATCCGGCCCTGGCCCAGGACCCGGACTACTCGACCGGACGGGACCGATCCATCAACCGCAAGGCGCTGGCACGGCGGCTCGAGGAACTCCTCACCGCCCGGCCGGGCCTGGAATGGCTCGATGCCTTCCGAGCCGCGAAAATCCCCTGCGGCCCGATCTATAACTATGCAGAGGTCTTCGCCGACCCTCAGGTGGCGGCCGTGGACATGATCCGAACCGTGAACCGGCACGACGGCAGCGAACTGCCGCTGCTGCGCGGCCCGCTCTCCGTCAACGGCAACCCCACCCCGGTCCGCAAGGCACCTCCCGCGCTAGGCGAGGACACCCGCAAGATCCTCGAAGACCTCGCCTTAACACCCGGGCAAATCGAGAAGCTCATTGCCTCCGGCATCGTCCGGGAAACACCCGCCCTCGAAGAGGTCGGGGCATGACCGGGACAGCGCCGGAGGCTATCACAGGATCGCTGCGCGTCGAACACTCCGGTGCGGTAGCGACTATCGTGATCGACAACCCCCGACTCCGTAACGCACTGAACAGAGACATGTGGCAGCAGTTCGAACCACTGCTCGACAAACTGGCCGCTGATCCGGGTGTCAAAGTATTGGTCGTGCGCGGCGTAGGAGGCAACTTCTCCGCCGGCGCCGACATCAGCGACCTCATGGCCATACTCCACGATCCGGAAAGCGGAGCGCACGACGGCGGCCACGTCACCGCCGGAGAAAACGCACTCGCAAATTTCCCCAAACCAACCATCGCAGCCATCGACGGCTACTGCATCGGCGGGGCCTGGCAGATCGCCGGAGCCTGCGATATCCGCATCGCAGCCGACACTGCCACGTTCGCCATCACCCCCGCCAAGGTCGGCATCATCTACCCACTCTCCGGCATCGAACGTCTCGTCCGCCTCGCCGGACCCGCCACCGCCAAATACCTGCTGCTCACAGGCGACTTCATCACAGCACCCGAAGCACACAACCTCGGCATGCTCGCCAAAGTCGTCCCCGAAAGCCAGTTCCAGAACGAAATCCAGGACTTCGCTCACCGGCTCGCCACCCGCTCTCAACTTTCCATCCAGGCCACAAAACAGATCATCGACGCAATCGCCGCCAATGGCCCAACAGTTCCGGCGATCAGCGGCTACTGGCAGGACCAAATGGCCGCGAGCGATGAACCGCAAACCGGCATTCGCGCCTTCTTACAGAAGGAGACACCAGTGTTCACATGGACCGAGCCACGCCCAAAGGCTAGATAGAGAAACGTGTCTCCACGAAGTCGCCCGCTTCATAGCGAAACCTGCCCAACACCTGGTTCAGGTCATCCACTTCTGAGGCGCTGAAACCGGGATCGGTGAACACCTTGTCATTGAGATCCCGGGTGGCCTGTTCCACCGCGGCTCGTCCCCGCGGGGTGATTTCAACCAGCCTGGTCCTGCCATCTTCAGGGTGAGCAGCACGCCGGACAAGGCCTGCCCTCTCGAGACGGTCCACACTGTTGGTGACGCTGGTTGGATGCACCTGCAGGCGTGCACTTGCCTTAGCCATCGGCAAGGCTCCATCCCGGGTAAAACTGAGCAAGGCCAGCAGTTCAAACCTCGCGAAAGTAAGCCCATGAGGCTTCAAGACGGTTTCTATGCGCGACAACAGAATCTGCTGCGTCCGCATGATCGATGTCACCGCCGCCATGCCCTCGGCAGCCGTCGCCCACCCGCGATCTTGCCAATGACGCCGGGCCTCCGCTATGGGGTCCATCAGCAGTGGAACAGAATCAGACACGTTTGGCTCCCATTCTTGTCAAATGGCTGATCATCAATTTTCACACGGAATGCTTGCACGTCCTAGTTATTCCCTGCGGCGGTGCCGGCATTTCCTGTTCAGGTGTTTATGGCTTTGTCTGGTCGTCCCTATGGTGGGTTCCGAACAACAACTGGCAACAGCCACTGCTGACACCCGATAATGGCGCATTGGTTTCCGCCCGGATCCTTGGGCGTGGAGTGGCTGGGAGTGGGCAACCGCTGGCAGGTTCCCCGGCCGATGGGATGACCTGCACGGAAACTTCCGGACCGTCTACGCCGGCTCCAGCCTAAGGGCATGCCTGCTCGAGGTGCTCGCCGCCTTCCGCCATGACGCCAGCTAGCAATGGAGCTGGACGAGATCGTCGAGGATGACGAAGACGAACTTGCCGGCACCTACTGCGCCGTGACGGACTCCCGGTCCATACCTGTCCTCCATCCGCACTACATCGGAGTGGTGCTCAGCCTCGGACTCTTAGACCTGGACGCCGCAGCCCTAAAGATGCCCGGCCGCGCCGGCTGACTCAGGCAATCGCCGCTTGGATCTACGAGACAACAGACCTTGACGGTGTTACCTTCGCGTCCCGCCATGGCGACGACGTGACGCTCTGGGCAATCTTCGAACGGCCAGGCGATCCTCACGTCAGCCCGAAGCTAAGGCACGCCAGGCCCGAGGAACTGCACCACGACAGCGATGCAATCAAGGACGCCTTCCGGACGCTCGGCCTGACTTGGAGGAGTGAATAGTCCGCCCCGCTCCCCCGCTCCTCGCCCTGCTTGACGGAAGGTCCTTTATCGGCCTCTTAAACAGGGCGGGGAGTTGTCGTAGAAGGGGCTGTTTCCGGCCGCCTTTCGGTGGCCCGGTCGCGTGAAGCAGGCTTCGAAAGGCACGCCCTGCTGGCCGCTGGATACTGCAATCGCTTCGCGCTGAGGCATACCCAGACTCCTTTATTATCTTGCTCCAGGGTGCCTTCACGAACTCAAACACAAACTCACTGCTCGGCACCTTGCCGCCGAGCAGACCCGAGCACGAGTTGCGCGTAACTCCCCCATGGCGCTTGAGCTAACCCTTGCTGCCCTCCGGCGGGCTCGGGGTCTCTCTTCACTGGAAGAAGCCCTCGCCCAAGAGCTTCGCGTTTCGGTGCCGCGCTTCGCCCTCCCGGACTTCGCCGAAGGAATCCGCGCCCATCTGATTGACCGCGATTCGGGACCCAGCTGGGCGCGGCTTCCCACCGATCCACGCTGGACAGAACCCTTCTTTGCCATTACATTCTGCAGAACTTCTCATCTCTGATATCTGAGGAGTAAGTCGGCGATCAGCTCCCACATCAGCGCCCGCGCCCAAGCGCTGGTCGGCAAGCTTCTCGGCGGGCTCGCTTTCGTCAGTGTCGCAGGGAATTGGTGGGAGTGCGATCACCGCCGCCCGCATGCACACTTCATGTCCTAATTCAGGTATGGGTCAGCACCTGCCGCAATCTGTGCGTGTAGCGACAGGTGTCGACCTTCAGGTCGGGGCTCAAGTGAACGATGCGCGGAATGCTGCTAGGGCGGCATCGCCAGCTTCGATGCCATGACCTCCTACTGCGCCCGCTTCCATGCCGATTACTCCTGCGTATCCCGCCTCTCGGAGGGCCTTGGCTATGGCCGGGTAGTTGATCTCGCCAGTGCCAGGCTCGAAGCGGCCGGGAACATCGGCCACTTGGATTTCCCCGATCTCCGACTGAGCCGAGCGCACCGCTTCGATCAGGTTTCCCTCGCCGATTTGTGCATGGTACAGGTCTAACATCATCTTCACGTTGGGGTGATTGACGGCGTGTACGAGAGCATGCGTATCCTTGGCGCGGGCCAAGGGGATGCCGGGGTGATCGAGAATGGTGTTGAGGTTTTCCAATGCGAACGTAATGCCATGCTTTTCGCCGAGTTCGCCGAGTTTTTCTAGCGTACGCAGTCCCGTCAGCCACATTTCGCCTGTCGAACGGTATGTTGGTCGGACAGCGCGACCTCCCTCGCCCAATTCGGCGGGGTGGACCACCATTCTCTCAACGCCGAGTTCCAAGGCAGTGGGGATCAGTTTTTCGGCGGAGGCCAGGACCTCGTGAGAATTGGCGGAGTCGATGACACTGCCGCCGAAGTATCCGCTCATGGAGGAAAATTTTGCTCCGGTCGCAGCGAGGGCCTGAATGTCCCGGCCTCGGGTGTCCCACAGTTCCACTTCAAAGCCCTGCTCGTGGATCCGCTGCACGCGCTCGATCAGGGGCAGCTCCCCGTAGACCATCTCGGCGCAAACGGCTAGGCGGAAGCTCATTTTCCGGCTCCCTGCAGATGCACAGCACTCTCGGCAGGGAGCAGGTCAGCAATTTGCGAAACCTCAACGGGCAGCCCTGTCTCCGCTGACTTGAAGGCAGCCAAGGCCACGGCCAAAGCATTACGCGCATCAACACCACCTGGCGCCGTCACGGCTGAAGCCGCCGAAGGAGCACCAGCATAACCGCGCCGCGCGGCGACGTCGTCAGCAAAGTGAGCGAGTTCCTCCGTGTAGGCGTCGTGGAACAAATGGATGTTCAGACGCGTGGTTTCCGAGCCAATGCCGGCCGCCGTGTAGCTGGTCGCATTGGTGGCCTGCGGCGTGCCGGCGGTGACCATACCGGCCGAGCCGAAGACCTCGCCGCGGACGTCGTAGCCGTAGAGTGCGTTGAAGTTCGCTTCCGCCACGGCGATGGCGCCGTTGCTGTAGATGACGGTTACCACGGCGGTGTCCAGCAGGCCTCCTGCCCTCGCCTCAGGCGCCACCAGGGCATCGGCCACTGCATGGACTTTGACCGGCAAGGCTCCGGGGTTGAGCCAGTTGAGTGTGTCGAAGTCGTGGATAAGGGTCTCCAGGAAGATGGTGCCTGGCGCGATTCGCTCAGGGTTGCTGAGCCCCGCCTTGGTGCCCGGGTCGCGTGTGAGGGAGCGCAGCAGTTGCGGGGTACCCACGGCACCGTCGTCGATGAGCTTGCGGGCTGCGGCGAAGTCGGTGGAGTAGCGGCGGTTGAATCCGAAACGGAGGACGACGCCGGCCTCGTCCGCGGCGGCGATCGCGCCGTCAAGTTCCTTGATGGTCCGTCCGCCGGGCTTTTCGCAGAAAACGTCCTTTCCGGCTTTCGCAGCGGCGATGATGAGGTCCGAGTGGAAGCGCATCGGAGCCGCGATCAGCACCGCATCCACGTCCGGATCCGACAGGACGTCCTCTACATCGGTGCTGATCTTCGTGACTCCAAGATTGGTCGCCAGTTCTTCGACCGCGGGAAGGACAGGATCGGTGATTGCCTCAAGCCGCGCGTTGGGAATGCGGCGGGAGATGGATTCAGCATGAAATTTGCCGATCCATCCGGCGCCAATCAAAGCGATGCGGACGGGCCGGTCTTCGGCGACCGGGTGCTGGATATACGTCATTGGTGCTCCTAGGGAATGTGTTTTAGATCGTTCTAGATGGATACTAGGGCCCGATCTCACCCTCTGTCTAGATCGTTCTAGAGATATGCCAAGAATTCCATCGCGCCTGTCGTCGTGTGCATCGGCCGGAAGCTTGTTCCCTCTCGCGGGCGCCGCCAAGTGCATTACCCGCTCGCTAGAGGGAAGAAGCTTAAAGGTGGTTGCAAGGCCGGGAGGTGCGACGGTGAGCTTTGGATGCCCACTTCTTGATAGTCTAAATGATCAACGTATTCATTCAACTTGTGTCGCCACTTGACGAACACACATTGACGAGGCGCAACATGGAAGCAGACGTAATGAGGATGCTGAAGGCATCACAGAGCGATAAACCTTTGGCTGAGGGCTCGGCAGACGCTTTGTCTCGCGTGCCCCTGTCGGTTGAGCGCCTGCGGCCTCCTACAATTGCCGATGTTGCGCGGATTGCAGGAGTTTCGCTGCCGACGGTTTCCCGTGTACTCACCGGCAATATACCGGTGCGCGAGGTAACGAAGGAGCGCGTCCGCGCTGCCATGAAGGAGTTGGGTTATCGACCTAATGGTGCAGCCCGCGCGCTGGTGCAGGGGCGGCAGCCGATCGTCGGCGTCATCACACGGGACACCACACTGTACGGATACACCCGGATGCTGGCCAATATCGAAAGCCGCGCACGTCAGGCCGGCTATTTGGTCGCCATCGTCGCCCTTGACCCCGCGGACTTACAGAACTCGATATCCGCGCTCGATGTGCTTCTCGGGCAGCCGATCGTCGGGGTGGTAGTCCTTGACTACACCGCCTATGACACCCGCCTGAAAGACAGCTTGGGAAACCTTCCCATCTCCACCGTGATCCACGGTGACCAGACCGATATCGATGTCCCCCATGTGCGGGTCGATGACAGAAAAGCGGCGTACGAGGTCACCAATCACTTACTTTCACTCGGTCACCGGACCGTACATCACGTCGCTGCTCCAGCTCGCGGTGGGGAACCACAAATCCGCGAAGCCGCCTGGCGTCAGGCCCTGCTCGATGCGGGTGCGCGTATTCCCGAGGTCCATCGGACCGACTGGTCCATTGCCGCCGCCCACAAGGCCGGCGCCGCCTTAGCCAGCGACCCCGAAGTGACCGCGGTGTTCTGCGCCAACGACGAACTGGCCTTCGCTGTCATGCGCAGTATTCACGAAGCAGGTAAGCGGGTCCCCCAGGACATTAGTGTCGCCGGCCTCGACGACCAGCCACTGGCAGGTGTCTGGGTGCCGGCTTTGACTACCTACCGGCTCGATTTCGATTGGGCAGGAGTGGCGGCCCTGGAACTGCTAATGGACCTCGACGCGCCGCTCACCAGATCCGGAGAGCCTTTGTCGGGTCTAATCATCAGAGAAAGCACGGCCCCTCCCCGGTAACTGCGTAAGACGGCTGGACTGGCCCTGATGCGAGGCATGGAGTCGGTGCGCGGGTGCATGATCCATCCCTTGCTGGTTGCGGTTCGGCATCCAGGCTTGAGCGGCACCTTGTAGTCACGCGCGGAAAAAGTCGTGCTCGGCGCTCCATGACCGGTCAGCTGATTGTTCGTCGGACCCGCGTTTGCTCCGCGCTATCGGCCTCGTTCACACACAGCAGGATTCGGGCACGGAGTGCGCCCGTGCACCGTAGCCGGGGGCACGTCGGTGGCCAGGCATGCAGGGTCGCGCCACCACGACTGTTACGCCGTGGCGGGACCCATCCCCGTTTGAAGCCGGTGCCGTCCTCGACCGCCCGCACCGGCATTGGCGGCCGAGAACGGTCCAAAAAAACTTCTCAAGATTAAATGATCAACGCTTGCAAGGGTCCATGTCAGGACATATGCTTTCTTCTAATCAATTCTGATCAACGCTATCATTTAGCGGTCCGACGCAAAGGAGCATCGTTTGTACAACCTACAGTCCACACCCGCCAACACGGCTGTGGCGGAGGATGGATCGGAAGAATCCGAGGCCATGCTTTCAATTCGCTTCGTCTGGAAGACCAGCAGAATGAAGCTGTCCTTCCTTGCCGGCCCTGACAGCCCCGTGATTCTGAACAGCATCAGCGACGACGAGTCTCCCCTGACGCGAACTCTGCAGCCGATTGTTGAACTGATGGCAACAGGCGATGGCCGCGCCCGGACAACGACACGTTTCACCAACACCGGAGTGGGATCCCGCCTTCGCTACACCAGCCATTCCGAGCGTAGTGAAGACGGAGTCGCTCAGCTGGATGTTGTCCAGCTAGACCCTCTTACGGGCCTTAAAGTCACGACATCGTTTACCGCATCCCCTGAGTTGGCGGCAGCCCGGGTGAGGACCACTGTGGTGAACACTTCGGATGCTCCTGTAATCCTTGAAGCAGTGAGCTCCTTTGCTGCTGGCGCTTTCGTCTATCCGGGTGAGTCGACGAAGGACCTGCTCTTGCACTCAGGTACCGGGGAGCAGCTCGCGGAATTCCGATGGAGCACCCAAGCACTGTGGAGCCAGGAAAACCTCGCCGATTTCAACTCCGCGAACATGAACCAGCCCGGCCGCGGCGGTGTCGAAAAGGTCAGCACGTCCACGTGGTCAACAGCTCGGGCACTTCCTACGGGAGCACTCGAAAACAAGGTCACGGGCCGCTCCTTTGCCTGGCAGATCGAACACAATGGGGGATGGCGCTGGGAGGTCGATAACATCCGCGAGGACGAAAACTCCGTAGCCCTTGTGCTTCTCGGCCCCGAAGACCTCGATCACCACTGGGCGGACCAGCTTGAGCCGGGCGAAGCGTTCACGTCCGTTCCGGTGTCGATCGCCGTGAGCTGCGCCGGATTCGAAGGCGTCATCGCGGAGCTGACACGCCACCGCAGGTGGCTCCGCCGCAAGCAGAACGCCGACACCAATTCGGTGCTGGTATTCAACGACTATATGAACACCATTAATGGCGACCCGACGACTGACAAGCTGCTTCCCCTGATCCAAAAGGCAGCAGCCGCCGGCGCGGAATGCTTCTGTATTGATGCCGGCTGGTACGACGATACAGCTGCTGGAGATTGGTGGCCGTCTGTCGGCGAGTGGCTCCCCTCGGTCCGCCGTTTCCCCGACGGTGGACTGGAGCGGGTCATTGCCGCCATCCGTGAGGCGGGTATGGGCGTAGGAATCTGGCTCGAGCCGGAGGTTATCGGCGTCGACAGCCCCGTCGCCCAGCAACTCCCGGACGCTGCATTCCTCCAGCGTCACGAACGCCGTGTCACCGAACACCAGCGATATTTTCTTGACCTGCGCCACCCCGCTGCCCGCGCCCACTTGGACGCGACATTCGACCGGCTCATCACAACCTTCGGCATCGACTTCTTCAAGCTGGACTACAACGTAACGCCCGGCCCTGGCACGGATTTCGATGCCTTCTCCACGGGCGCCGGACTGCTCGGACACAACCGCGCGCACCTGGAATGGTTCGCCGGACTCCGCCGCCGCTACCCGACGGTGATCTTTGAAAACTGCAGTTCCGGTGCCATGCGGTCCGACTTCGCGATGCTGGAACTGTTCGACTTCCAATCAACTTCCGACCAGGAGGACTTCCGCCTCTATCCCGCCATCGCCGCCGGGGCGCCAGTGCAAATGCTCCCGGAGCAGGCCGGCAACTGGGCCTATCCGCAGTCATGGATGACTCAGGAGGAAATCTCATACACCATGGTCACCGGCCTCAGCGGCCGACTCTATGCTTCCGGACACCTGAACCGGATGAACACGGATCAGCTCGAACTCGTCCACGATGCCTACCGGCAGTTCAAAGCGATCCGTAGCAACATCGCCGAGTCCACCCCGAGCTGGCCCACGGGCCTTCCCCAGTGGTACGCCGACACAATCGCGCTGACACTCTCCGGCCCGGAGGCTGATCTCCTCTACGTCTGGAATCGCGGCGATGAAAATTCAGAAATCACGCTGGCCCTTGGTAACGGGGTCCGCGCGGGGCACCTTGCTGAAATCTACCCCCGCACCCTCGCAACATGGGACGTTACCGACGGTCCAGGAAACACCGTTCGGATGCGCCCTGGCATCGACGGCCCCACGGCCCGGGTCTACACCATTCAGCGCGGCTAACCTCCTACCCATCTGCAGTAACCCAACAAAAAAGGACAAGCAATGAAGCTTTCTCGGAAAACGGCGCGGGCGGCAATGGCAGCTCTCGGCGTCGCTACCCTTCTTGTCAGTGCAACCGGCTGCAACCGCGGAACCACTTCCTCAGCCACCGACGAGGTCCAGTTCTTCCTCAACGCCGGCACCGACACGCCCCAGTACAAAACATTGAACGACCTCATCGGCAAGTTCAAGGCCGAGAAGGGCATCACCGTCAAAATGACGACCGCGTCGTCGGACTACGAAGACCAGATGAAGGTCAAGCTCGCCTCGGGCGACATCCCCGACATCTTCACCACACACGGCTGGTCAGTGGGGCGTTACAGCCAGTTCCTCGAACCCCTCAACGACCGCTCCTGGGCGTCCAGGGTCAACCCGGCCCTGGACTCAGCAATGCGTGACAGCGACGGCAAGATATATGCCTTCCCCGGCGCCTTCGACACAGCTGGCATCGCCTACAGCAAAGACGTCCTCGACAAGGCGGGCATCGACCCGGCAACAATCACCACGTGGGACGCCTTCGATGCCGCCGCAACGGCGATTGCGGCCACGGGAAACACCCCAATCTTCTCCAGCGGCAAGTCCCAGGGACCGGCAGGACATATGGCTGACTATCTGGCCGCCGACTCCTTCACCGACGACGAACTAACCCAAATGAAAAACGGTACCTTCGTCGACGCCGCTTACACAAAGGTCCTGGACCGCGTGAAGTCCTGGCAGAGCAAAGGCTGGTTCAACAAGGATTACTCCTCAGCCTCAGAAGATGACATGGCCCGCGCCCTCGCCAACGGAACCGCCGGCTTCGAGATCTACAACAACAGCATCCTGGCTTTGGCACGGACCTACAACCCGAACGCCAACCTTGGTTTCATACCGCTGCCTCCCACCAATGGCAGCACCCCGTACTTGATCGGCGGTGAGGGAGTCGATTCGTTCGGTGTCTCCAAGACCAGCACCCACAAAGACAACGCCCTGGCATTCCTGGACTTCCTCGCACAATCCGACAACGCAGCTGCCCTGGCTGAAGCCAACGGTGCAGCAGCAGGCCTGAAGGACGTCAAGGTCGACTTCGGCAAGCTCACCTCCAGCTTCGACAAGTACGTCACCAGCGGCTCGACGCCTGTGAAGCCCTATTTCGACCGGGTCTACCTGCCCAACGGTTCCTGGAACTCGATGGTCGCAACCACAGATTCCGTAATTTCCGGACAGTCGGATGTGGTTGGCGCCGTCGCTCAGATGAAGAACCAATTCAACACGCTGTACGGCCAGAAGTAGCAGCCGAAAGATGGGGGGCCTGCCCGTAGACCTCAGGCAGGCCCCCTTCCGCCCGCCGATTCAAAACCTCGCGAAAGCAAAATCAACATGAGTCAACAAACCGCCCTCCCCCGGGCCACCAAGGGGGTCGAATCACCAACAGGACCTCGGCCGCGACGGCATCGCGGCGGGACGATGAATCTGATGTACCTCCCAGCGATTGCGATGGTAGCGATCTTCATGATCTACCCGCTCGTGCAGGGCATCGGGCTGGCATTCACAAACTGGGACGGGTACTCCCCGACCAAAGCCTTCGTCGGCCTCGATAATTTCGCGAGGCTCTTCAGCGACACGACCTTCCATACCGCACTGGTGAACACTCTCATTTATGGCATTGGAAGCACCCTGCTGCAGCAGATCTTCGGCCTCGGTCTCGCAGTTGCGCTGGACGGCGCAGGGCGCACAAAGTCGTTCGCACGTGCCCTAATCTACCTTCCCGTGCTGGTTTCGCCCGTCGTGATGAGCATGATGTACTACTTTCTCTTCCAATACGACCGGGGCGCACTGAACGACATCCTTGTCTCGGTTGGCTTTGACCGGATCTCCTGGCTTTCCACCGGTCCGGGAACAGTCACCATCGTTGTCCTCATCAACACTCTTCAGTTCGTAGGTACCTCGATGGTCATCTACCTTGCCGGCCTCCAGGGCATCGGTCAGGAAGTCAACGAGGCCGCCGAAGTCGACGGGGCTCGCGGGTTCCGACTCTTCCGCTCCATCACGTTGCCCCTGCTGCGTCCGGCCATCATCTCCAGTGTCATCATCAACCTCATCGGCGGGCTCAAGCTTTACGACGTCGTCCAGGTCCTCACCGGGGGCGGCCCCGGATACTCCTCACACTCAGTTTCAACCCTGATCGCACGCAGCTACTTCGGACAGCAGGCCGCCGGATATGCCTCCGCCATGGGCGTTGCGCTTTTCGTCCTGATCGCAGCGGTCTCCATCTTCCTCGTTGCGCGCATGGACAGCACCGGAAAGGACCTCTGATGGCTACCACAATCGCACCTAAACGAGCTGCCGTCAGGCGAGTGAAGCGCACCTCCCCGGCACGGAAGCTCGGACGCTGGGTCTTCATTATCCTCGCGGTCATCACGCAGGTGACCCCTTTCTACCTGGCCGTGACCACAGCTTTCAAACCCATCACCGACACCACTTCCCTGTGGCTCCCACCCGTGAGCGGCGGAACCCTGGACAACTTCGCTACCGCCTGGGATGCCGGGCACCTCGACTGGGCCTTGGAGAACGGCCTGATTGTTACGGTCTTCAGCACTGCACTGACATGCATCATTGGCGCCACGGCCGCCTATCCCCTCGCGCGGCGAAGCACGAGACTGAACCGCTTCGTCTCACTCGCCATCCTCGGGATGCTCATGGTCCCCCCTCTGAGCATCCTGGTTCCGCTCTACACGATGCTCGCCCAGCTCGGTCTGCTGAACACTTACATCAGTCTGATCCTCGTCCTCACAACCCTGCAGCTGCCATTAGCGGTCTTCCTGTTCACACAATTTATGCGCACCCTGCCACCATCACTCGAAGAGGCAGCATCGATCGACGGTGCGGGGCTGGTAACGACATTCGTCCGCATCGTACTGCCCTCGCTGAAGCCGGTCATAGCAACCGTCGTCATCCTCACCGCAACAAACGTGTGGAACGAATTCGCCATGAGCTCATACATTCTGAATAAAGCAGAAGTCCGTACCCTTGCACCCGCCGCGGCCAGCTTCTTCGGCGCCCAGGGCAGCAACATCGGCGCCGCGGCCGCCGCAGCCCTTATCGGCCTGCTCCCGATCCTCATCGCCTACCTCTTCCTTCAAAAATACTTCGTCAAAGGCGCTCTCGCCGGAGCAGATAAATAGGCAGCTCCACGGCTTGTAAAATTCCGCCCAGGTCCGAACCCGGCACCGCGGGCAGACCGGGCCGTGTCCGACAGCTACTCAGGGAACCATCGCCAACGTGCGGTCGCAGGCGGGAATCACGGCGACGTCCCGGTCCAGGGCCTTGACATCTACGCCGCCCCACAACAACCACCATGTCATTGTTAGCGCCAATTTTGATCTAGGAGAAATAGAAATGACCTCACCGTTGGGTCCAACAACCAGCTATGTCATCGGAGTGGATTTCGGCACCTTGTCCGGCAGGGCTGTAGTGGTTCGGGTTGCAGACGGCAAGGAACTGGGCAGTGGCGTTTACGAGTACCCCCATGCGGTGGTTTTGGGTGCCCTGCCGACGGATGTAGCGGGCGACGGCGCCGCCCGGCTTCCCGGGGAATGGGCACTCCAGGTGCCCAACGACTACCGAGACGTCCTGCGGGTTGCGGTGCCGGCAGCGGTGGCCGAGGCAGGGATTGACCCGGCCGCCGTCGTCGGAATTGCCACGGATTTCACTGCCTGCACCATGGTGCCTGTCAAGGCTGACGGCACCCCGCTGAACGAGGTGCCCGGGTTCGAGAACCGGCCCCACGCCTACGTTAAGCTGTGGCGCCATCACGCCGCGCAGGGCCAGGCCGACCGGATCAACCAGCTAGCCGTGGAGCGTGGCGTGGACTGGCTGCCGCGCTACGGCGGGCTGATCTCCTCGGAATGGGAGTTCGCCAAGGGGCTGCAGCTCCTGGAAGAGGACCCCGAGGCCTACGCGGAAATGGACCACTGGGTCGAAGCTGCGGACTGGATCGTCTGGCAGCTCTGCGGCCAGTACGTCCGGAACGCGTGCACCGCCGGGTACAAGGGCATTTACCAGGACGGGCGGTATCCGTCGGAGGACTTCCTGGCTGCCCTGAATCCGGAGTTCAAGGATTTCGTCAGCACAAAGCTGGAGCACACCATCGGCCGCCTGGGTGACGCCGCCGGGTACCTGACCGCGGAGGCTGCCGCCTGGACCGGGCTGCCGGCGGGAATCGCTGTCGCCGTGGGCAACGTGGACGCCCACGTGACGGCTCCGGCAGCGGGGGCGGTGGACCCGGGCCAACTGGTGGCCATCATGGGCACCTCCACCTGCCACGTCATGAACGGTACTGAACTGCGGGAAGTGCCCGGCATGTGCGGGGTGGTGAACGGCGGAATCGTGGACGGGCTGTGGGGCTACGAAGCCGGCCAGTCCGGTGTGGGCGACATCTTCGCCTGGTTCACCAAGTACGGGGTGCCGCCGGAATACCACCAGGCGGCCGAAGCGGCAGGCCTGGGCATCCACGAATACCTCACCGAACGTGCATCGCAGCAGGCGATCGGCGAGCACGGACTGATCGCCCTCGACTGGCACTCCGGAAACCGCTCCGTACTGGTGGACCACGAACTCTCCGGCATCGTGGTGGGGCAGACCCTGGCCACCCGCCCCGAAGATACCTACCGCGCCCTGCTCGAAGCCACCGCGTTCGGCACCCGCACCATCGTGGATGCTTTCCGGAACTCCGGCGTCCCGGTGAAGGAGTTCATCGTGGCCGGCGGCCTGCTCAAGAACCCGCTCCTGATGCAGATCTACGCGGACGCAACCAACCTGCAGCTGTCCACCATCGGATCGGCCCAGGGCCCGGCCCTTGGCTCTGCCATCCATGCCGCCGTCGCGGCCGGCCAGTACGCAAACATCCGCGAAGCAGCAGCCGCCATGGGCTCCGAGCCCGGTGAGGTGTACACCCCCATCCCCGCGAACGTGACCGCGTATGAGGAACTGTTCCAGGAATACAAGGCGCTGCACGACTACTTCGGCCGCGGCACCAACGATGTCATGCACCGGCTCAAGGCGATCCAGCGCAAGGCAGCCGGTTCCGTTTTGCCATCGGCGGCCAGCGCCTCCGCAGCCGCGGCGGAGGTGTCCGCGTGAGCGCCGGAATCCTGGATACCATCGCCCGGGTCCGGGAGGAGGTCTGCGCCCTGCACGCCGAGCTGACGCGTTACGAACTGGTGGTGTGGACGGCAGGCAACGTCTCGGCAAGGGTTCCCGGCCACGAGCTGATGGTGATCAAGCCTTCTGGCGTCTCCTACCAGGACCTCACACCGGAACAAATGGTGGTCACGGACCTCCACGGGAAGCCCGTGGCGGGAGACGCGACAGGTGAGTGGGGCAACCCCGAACTGTCGCCGTCGTCGGACACGGCAGCGCACGCCTACGTGTACCGGCACATGCCAGAAGTGGGCGGCGTGGTGCACACGCACTCCACCTACGCCACCGCCTGGGCTGCGCGGGGTGAGGCCATTCCGTGCGTGTTGACGATGATGGGTGACGAATTCGGCGGCTCCATCCCGGTGGGACCGTTCGCCCTGATCGGTGACGACTCAATCGGCCACGGCATCGTGGAAACGCTGAAGAACTCCAACTCGCCGGCAGTCCTGATGCAAAACCACGGCCCGTTCACTATCGGCAAGGACGCCAAGTCTGCGGTGAAGGCGGCTGTGATGTGCGAGGAAGTGGCCCGCACGGTGCACATCACCCGGCAGCTTGGTGACCCGCTGCCCATCGACCAGGGCCACATCGACTCCCTTTACGCCCGCTACCAGAACGTCTACGGCCAATAAAGCCGGGCCAATTGCGCCCGTAGCCACCAAGAACTTTCCAGGAGAACCCATGAGCACCGCAGCAAACACTTCCCTTGACGCCTATGAGGTCTGGTTCCTCACCGGCAGCCAGCACCTCTACGGCGAGGAGGTCCTCAAGCAGGTGGCCGCGCAGTCGCAGGAGATCGCCAACCGGCTCAACGCCTCCTCCGAGGTTCCGGTACGGATCGTGTGGAAGCCGGTCCTGACCGATTCCGATGCCATCCGCCGCACCGCATTGGAGGCCAACTCGGACGACTCGGTCATCGGCGTGACGGCGTGGATGCACACGTTCAGCCCGGCCAAGATGTGGATCCAGGGCCTGGACCTGCTCCGCAAGCCGCTGCTGCACCTGCACACCCAGGCCAACCGCGACCTGCCCTGGGAGGACATCGACTTCGACTTCATGAACCTGAACCAGGCCGCGCACGGTGACCGCGAGTTCGGCTACATCCAGTCCCGGCTGGGCATTGCCCGGAAGACCGTCGTCGGGCACGTCTCCAACCCCGAGGTGGCGCGCCAGGTGGGTTCGTGGCAGCGTGCCGCCGCAGGCTGGGCCGCCGTCCGCACCCTGAAGCTGACCCGATTCGGCGACAACATGCGCAACGTCGCCGTCACCGAAGGCGACAAGACGGAGGCCGAGCTGCGTTTCGGCGTCGCAGTCAACACCTGGTCCGTCAACGAACTCGCCGATGCCGTGCACGGCGCTGCAGAATCCGACGTCGACGCCCTGGTCGCCGAGTACGAGGACCTTTACGACGTGGTCCCGGAACTCCGCGCAGGCGCCGCCCGGCACGACTCGCTGCGGTACGGCGCCCGGATCGAACTGGGCCTCCGGAGCTTCCTTGAAGCCAACGGATCGGCCGCGTTCACCACCTCCTTCGAGGACCTCGGTGCACTCCGCCAGCTCCCGGGCCTGGCCGTGCAGCGGCTCATGGCCGCCGGGTACGGCTTCGGCGCCGAGGGCGACTGGAAGACCGCCATCCTTGTGCGCGCCGCGAAGGTCATGGGCGCCGGCTTGCCCGGCGGCGCATCGCTGATGGAGGACTACACCTACCACCTGGAACCCGGCTCCGAGAAGATCCTCGGCGCGCACATGCTCGAGGTCTGCCCCTCCCTCACCACCACGAAGCCGCGCCTAGAAATCCACCCACTCGGCATCGGCGGCAAGGAAGACCCCGTACGGCTCGTCTTCGACGCCGACGCCTCCCCGGGCGTCGTCGGCGCCCTCTCCGACATGCGGGACCGTTTCCGCCTGGTGGCTAACGCCGTGGACGTCGTCCCGCTGGACCAGCCGCTGCCCAACCTGCCGGTGGCCCGTGCGCTCTGGGAGCCCAAGCCCGACTTTGCCACGTCCGCCGCCGCCTGGCTCACCGCAGGCGCTGCGCACCACACGGTACTGTCCACCCAAGTGGGCATGGACGTATTCGAAGACTTCGCCGAAATCGCCAAAACCGAACTGCTCACCATCGACGAAGCCACCACCATCCGCCAGTTCAAGAAAGACCTGAACTGGAACGCCGCATACTACAAACTGGCCGGCGGACTGTAAACAGAACGTTGGCAGCAACTTGCCGGCAGAAAGGGACGAGGCACCAGCTTCGTCCCTTTCCTACTTTAGGCATTGAGAGCAGGACAAAGTACCGGGCAGACGCGTCCGTCCGTCACCAGGAGCGCAGTATCAGAGGGGCCCGGTCCCTCTAAATGAAGAGGGAAACCCCTGCAGCGTCCTGGCTCTTGAGTCCCGTGGGCACCGAAGGGGAGGCGTCCGCGGAAGCCACGGGTCAGTGCTTTCGCTAATGCATGACGGGGCATCAAGAGGCACACCCTCGAAAACCACTCAGACAGATATATCCGCTACACCAATGCCTGACGCCAGCGCACTGACGCACTAAAGCTGTCTCCAATACCAAGGGCAGCACGCCGGTCCTGCAGGGCTGCGTCCCGACCTGGCAGGGACAGGATGAGCGTCTAGGACTGGAGTTCAGGATGGCGGAATTTATGCCTAGGTTTCGCATGCGTCGCTCACTCGTGGCGGCCCAAGTCCGTACCCAGCCCTCTCGGGGTGGGAACGGACTTCGTCGGCCCGGCATGCCAAGTTGTTGTCCCATGAGCTTCTGGCCTCGGAGTGGATGCGAAATGTCTAGATCGTTCTATAGACTGCTTTAGTCAAGGAGGAATATGACAGAACAGCAGCGCCGCCCGACCCTGATGGATGTCGCCAAGGCAGCTGGCGTATCACGGGCACTGGTCTCCATCGTGATGCGCGGCGCCCCCGGCGCCGCCGAGGAAACGCGCGAAAACGTCCTCGAAGCAGCCCGGAAACTCGGTTACAGGGTGGATACCCGGGCAAGGCTGTTGCGAAGTACCCGGACGAAGCTTCTGGGCCTCGTCTTCTCCAGTTCACAGCCGTTCCACATCGAAATTGTTGACGCCGCCTATGCCAAAGCAGCAGCCAGGGGCTATGAGATAGCCCTGAGCGCAGTCGCGGTCGGCCGCCCCGAAGCCCTGGCCATAGAGTCACTTCTCGACATGGGTGCAGAAGCACTCATCCTTATCTCCTCCGCGCTAAGCAACAACGACCTCGCCAGATACGCCCATCACGTACCCGTTGTCAGCCTCCTTCGGGATGACGTCGGGGATTCAGTTGATTCAGTCAGCAGTGATGATAATGCCGGTATTCGAATCGCCTTGGACCACCTCACCAGTCTGGGCCACCGACGCATTGTCCACGTCGACGGCGGAACGGCCGTCTCATCGGACCAGCGGCGGTCGGCGTTCCGCGAGGAGATGCTTCGCCACGGCCTGGAGCCCGTGGTCGTGCCGGGCGGACCGTACGAAGAAGACGGCTTGAGGGCCGGGCGCATCCTGCAGGAGGATCTGCCTACGGCGGTCATCGCCTTCAACGACAGGTGCGCTTTGGGCGTCATGGAGAGCCTCCGCGCCACCGGTTTAGGAGTCCCCTTTGATGTATCAGTCCTGGGGTATGACGATAGCCAGTTCGCCCGGCTTAGCTATGTGCAACTGTCGTCCATCAGCCAGGATGCTCCACTCCTTGCCGCCGCGGCAGTCGACCGCGCAGTTGACCGGGTCGAAGGACCCTTGCCCCCTTCACATGTCATCCGAATGCCACACCTGCTGATTCGCCAGACAACAGCTCAACCAAACCTCCAACAATCCGACGGCGGCTCGACCGCACCGTAAGCGTTACTCTGGCTACTGCCTGCGGCGGCCTCATATGATCCAGCAGCGGCGAAGTCACGAATGCCTGTCGCTGGAGCACGCCCCCACCTGACAAACGTCTCTTGCCTTGCCCGCGGGGAGCGGCGGAACTGATTATCCTGCCGCTGCCCACATCCGGGGACAGTCCTCACGCGTTATCCACTGCTGTTGCTGCCCAGGAGCTACCTCAACGCTCCCGCTTACAGCCGTGGATAACCCGAATGGACCCCGCCCATATGCAGTTGAAAGCGGAGAACTACTTGTGTTGCCGGCGACATGGATCGCGACGAGAGGTTGTGTATCGGATCTCTGCTAGAAGGAGCGCTTCACGCAGACGGTTGACGGGAAGAACTGCGCCACCCGATTCAGCATCGGTCCGATGCTCGCCTCAGTTGTCCTCCCGGCCGTCCTCTTCGACTCCGCTGAGGGCATGCACACGGAACTGAGTGGATACCGGATGATCCGGGTTTGGGGCTAACTGGCTTGTGTACGAGGACGGTGGGGTCCAACTGGTCTTGCGGGGAGTTTTTTCGTTTTTGGGCTAGGCCATTGGTGTAAACATTCCTGTGGCCCGGCCGTCGTCGTCGAGCATTCTCCCGAGGTGTTTGCCAGTCTGAATCACCAGGGATCGGTCACCGATTTGAGCGCCGTGAATGGAGTGTTCCAGCAACACCTCAAGGCGCTGCACGTCGTCGAGGTTTCTGAGCCAAACTGACATGATCAGGTTGTATTTGCTGGCGGCGCGAACAGCCAGACGGACCTCTTCAATCCTGGCCAAAGAGTCGCGCAGCTTTTCGATCGAAGAGGCAGGGACCTGCATGAAGTACCAGGCATGAACGGGCCACCCCGAGTACGGTCTGGCGATGTCGGTCCGAAATGAAAGCTCCCGCTTGCTCCGCATCGTTGCAATTGCATCTGACACCCGCTGGCTGGTTGTTCCAGCCTTGGCGGCTATGTCTGTCGTGCTTGCCCGACCGTCAATGGCAAGTTCGGACTCAATGACTCGCCTCAGGTGGTCGGGAACCTGTTTGGGGGCTCGGGCCCGCGGCGGGCGAACTGATGGGATGCGTTGCACTTCAGCGGCAGTCAGGTCTCTCAGACGCCAGGCGCCTCCTTCCTTGATTATGTCCGTGACCAGGTGTGTCCGAGCTGCGCGAATTGACGGGAACTCCCCCCAACCATGAAGCAGGAACGTAGTAACGTCCTGCTCGGTCTTAGCGACCAGCGTGACGATCAAGTCACGACTACCCGCAGTGAAGTCCACTGAAATGACGTCCGGAAGCTGTGCCAGAGCCTCGAAGGTGGCTACCGCACTGCCGGGACTACATTCCACCTCAATTAGGGCAAAGGTGGAGCGGCTCTGGCCAGGACGATAGGCGCTAACCCACGCAAGGCCGCCTGACGACAAGCGGTGCCACCGCCGAGCCAAGGTCACCGCATCCGCCCCTACCACTGGGGCAAGGTCACTCCATGAAGCTCTTGGATCAATTTGCAGTGCATGGATCAACCGCAAGTCAACCGCATCAGGCTCGTATTTCTTCGTCATCAACCCAATTGCAGCACCTTTTCCTGCAAAGTAACCACCCGGAAACAGTGGCGAGTAACACTTCGAGTGACCGAAGTTCCCCATAGGCCCGCTGCCTGGGCCGACTCTGCCATATGGAAGGACGTCCATGACCGTCACCGAAACAGACCTGTCACCCGATGGAGAATTCAGCCCCGGAATGTCGCCCACGGATTCGGCAGTAGTGCAATCTGATCGTGCCGAGCTGATCTCTGCGGTTACGACGATCGTCAGCGAGCACTTGCCCGTTTTCACTGATCTGAGTGATGCCATTTGGGACCATCCCCAGCTGCGGTGGGAAGAATTTGATGCCGTCGAACGACAGATCGCCATCGCCGAGCAGCACGGCTTCCGCGTCAATCGGAAGCTCGGCGGCATTCCGACGGCCTTCTCGGCCGAGTTCGGACATGACGGTCCCGTCGTCGCCGTCCTTGGTGAGTACGACGCCCTTGCAGGGTTGAGCCAAGCGTCCGGTTCTACTTCGCCAACCCCGGATCCCGAGAACACGACCGGCAATGGTCACGGATGCGCCCATCACCTCCTCGGAGCGGGTTCTCTCCTTGCTGCAGTCTCGGTCGCCAAATATCTACAGGCCCGCGGTCTTCAGGGACGAGTGCGATACTACGGTTGCCCGGCCGAGGAAGCCGGATCCGGCAAGGCCTACCTTGTCAAAGCCGGAGCCTTCGAGGACGTCGACGCCGCTGTGACCTGGCATCCAGTTCCCAACACGTCAACTCGCCAGTGGTTGAGCCTGGCCAACATCAACCCGGTGTTCCATTTCCGTGGGGTTGCCGCTCATGCCGGCGGCGCCCCACACATGGGCCGCAGTGCCCTGGATGCAGTCGAACTCCTCAATGTGGGCGTCAATTTCCTTCGTGAGCACATGCTGGACACCTCGCGTATCCACTACGCCATCACGGACGCCGGTGGCGAATCCCCCAATGTTGTCCAGTCCCAGGCGTCCGTCTATTACTTGGTTCGAGCCAAGACGGTCCGCGAAATGCGGGAGCTCTACGAACGGGTCCTCAAAGTAGCCCGCGGCGCCGCCCTGATGACCGAAACCGAGCTGACGGTCGAAATACAGGGAGCAACTGCGGAGCTTCTGCCAAATGAGGTCCTGGAACGAGCCATCCACAGCATCACCGAACACGTAGGCCCTGTGCCCTTCGACGATGCCGACGAGGCGATTGCGAAGCAATTCTTGTCGCAGTATCCCGAATCCGAAGTTGCTGCGGTGCGGCAGCGTTACGGCATACCCCGCGACGACTACGCTACCCTCCACGGCACCGTGCCGGCCCTGACTCCTTCGGTCCCGCGCCACCAAGAGACGGGCTCCACTGATGTTGGTGACGTCAGCTGGGTTACTCCTACCGTGCAGATCTTTTCTGCGAGCATGGCCATGGCCACTCAAGCACATTCCTGGCAGTGGGTCGCCCAGGGAAAGCTACCAGCAGCTCACAAAGGGATGGCCCACGCTGCCAAAGTCATGGCGAGCACCGTCGTGGAACTCCTCACGGACGCAACGCTGTTGTCCCGGGCCAAGGAGGAATTCCGCGAGGTAACCGAACGGATGCCGTTTAGCTCGCCCATCCCCGACGGCGTAGTTGCACCACCACTGCGGGGCAGTAACGACTAAGCATCCCCCGGCACTACGACGGTTCCGGCATTCGTGAGGTATGGGCCACCGACGACGTGGCCCATACCCGGCAGCACCTCGCCACCCTTCGCGAGGTTCCCTTGATGGCATTGAACTTATTGCCTTGAAGGCCCAATCAATCTCGTTCCTCATCCTTTTGGAGCAGCCATGCGCTTGACGAATACCCCCAACACGTCCGAACGCCTCGCCCGACCTGTCAGGTCCGGGGCGTCGGCAGCAGTCGGATTTCTGATTGTCCTGGAATTTGGCAGCGGTCTATTGCAGGGCTGGATGGCCCCGCTGCTTCCAGCCATCGCCACAACCCATGGCGCCTCTCCGGCGTCACTGAACTGGATCATGGCCATCTACTTGCTGGCAACCGTTGTTGCCGTCCCCGTCCTGGCAAAACTGGGTGACATGTTCGGGCACAAGAGGCTCCTCGTCTTCGCCACGGCGGCCGTTGCCGCCGGGTCGGTTTTGGTGGCCTTCGCACCAAGCTTTGAGTGGCTCCTCGTGGGCAGGGCGCTGCAGGCACCCCTGGGAGCGTTCTTACCACTGGAATTCGCCATCGTGCGGCATAAGGACCCGGAGAACACCGGCAGGAGCATCGGCAGACTCGTGGGGGCCCTCACTCTGGGCGGCGTCGCCGGAGGGCTGATCTCCGGCTTGGTCATGGATGCCCTGGATAGCCTCACACTAACCCTGCTGGTCCCTGGCATCTTCATGGCCTTGTGTGTCCCTGTCGTTGCACTCCTGGTTCCAGAGACGACGCTTCTCAAGAAGGGTTCGATTGACTGGGCTGGCGCAGCGCTGCTGGGACTCGGAATGCTGGCACTTTTGGGCGGCGTCTCAAACGGCAACACGCTTGGCTGGGGTAACCCTCTTGTTGTGGGCGGAATCGGTGTGGGAACCGCATTCTTGGTGGGCTGGGTCTTGGTAGAACGGGCGGTTGCCCACCCCCTCATCGACCTGCAGGTGCTGACCCGTGGAATCGGACTGCCCGTTATTATGGCTCTCCTTGTCGGAGCGCAGATGTTCGCCTCCAACACACCGAGTTCCTTGTTTCTGCGGGCCGACCCAGCCCTGGGATACGGGTACGGGCTCAACGCCTCTGCGGCAGGCCTGGTGCTGGCAAGCTACGCCTTCGCACTTTTCCTTGGCGCAACCTTCAGCGATCATCTCGCTAAACGCATAGGAGCCAAGGGCACAACCATCGGCGGGGGCCTCGTCAGCGGGTTAGGCTACGTGCTCATGGTCATGTGGCCCGGCACAGTTCTCACTTTCAGCGCCTGGCTGTTCATATCAGGGGTAGCCTCCGGCATTTTGATCGGCGTCCTGCCAACAGTCATCGTCCAGCGTGCACCCGCCGATTCAGTGGGCATCGCTTCTGCAATGTACAACACGTCCCGTTCTGTCGGCGGGGCCATAGCCGGCGCAGCATTCGTGCTGGTCATGTCGTCAGTCGTCACCACCACCACGGCAAGTGGAGTCGCCTCCGCCGTCCCGTCACATGATTCGTACCGGATCGTGTGGGGTACCTGCGCCGCCCTATGTTTTGTGGTTTCATTGCTCGCCACCAAGCTGAAGAGCGCTCCGGCCCAAGACCCGGCGTCGAATCCAACAGATAGCGCAACATCCGACGACCCCGCTGAAAATGCCCTTTCAACGTCCTCGATATCGAAGGCATAACCATTGCCCAATAGCGGGAATCAGCCTGAGCCGACCACTCCTGCGGGGCATCAGTGACATCAGCAGAGTTGGGTCTCTAAGGCTGTGCTTTCACCCTCAGACACAACGAGGCCGATCCCCGAACCCGTACTGCGTACCTGAAGGTTCGTCGGCCGCAAACTCCTTGCCCGAAGCATTGCATGAGACCCTGCCCTGCCAGGGCCTATGCCCGAAATAACCACCATTGATGACTAACAATTTGGAGGAAACAATGAACCAATCCAAACTCTTGTGCGACATTGTCGACAACCTTGCCCCTCAGTTCACCGCTCTCTCAGATGCCATCTGGGACACCCCCGAACTCCGGTGGGAAGAGCACCGATCCATGGCCACGCACATCGCATTAGCGAACCAACACGGGTTCATTGTCACCCGCAATGTTGCCGGCATCCCGACAGCTTTCTCCGCTGAGAAAGGAACCACGGGACCGGTCATCGCTTTCCTCGGCGAGTACGACGCACTCGCCGACATGAGCCAAGATCACGGCAACCCGGAACGATGCCCTAATGGACTTAGCGACTCCGCAATCGGTCACGGCTGTGGTCACCACCTCCTGGGGGCCGGTTCTCTGCTGGCTGCGATTGCCGCGGCCCGATACCTCGAGGAGCATAACCTTCCAGGGCGGATCCGATACTACGGATGCCCGGCAGAGGAGGCTGCGGCAGGCAAAACCTATATGGTCAAAGGCGGCGCATTCGAAGGAGTGGACACCGCCATAACCTGGCACCCCAACAACGTGACAATCCTCCGCCAGGTGCTGACACTCGCCTACGCACAGGTCTATTTTCACTTCAAGGGAGTCTCTTCCCATGCAGGAGTATCACCGCACCTGGGCCGGAGCGCGCTCGATGCCCTCGAACTTGCTAACACCGGGGTGAACTTCCTCCGCGAACACATCCCAGATACTGCACGCATCCACTACGCCATCACCGACGCGGGCGGGGCCTCACCGAACGTTGTCCAATCGCAGTCCACCGGTTTCTACGTCATTCGCGCAGACGACACAGCCCAAATGCGCGAGCTCTATGAGCGGGTTCTGAAAGTTGCCCAGGGAGCCGCCCACATGACGGAGACGGAACTCACGGTGGAATTTGACGGTGCGTGTTCGGAAATTCTCCCCAACGACACTCTCGAACAAGCCTTATACCGAACCGTGCTGGGCCTCGGACCTATACCGTTCGACGCCGGAGACCAGGCAGCGGCCGCGGCCTTCGCTGACAGCCTGGAAATGCGGGAGATAAAGACCGCGAAGCTAAACACCGGTTGGGCAGCCCACGACCCCCGGTACCTGCATGACACTATCCCCCCGACGGAATTCGATCGGCCCCGCACACGAATGACGGGCTCCACTGACGTCGGCGACGTCTCCTGGTCGGTTCCGACCGTGCAAATCATGGCATCCACCTACGCAATAGGTACGCCCTTCCACAGTTGGCAAGCAGTCGCACAGGGCAAACTGCCCTACGCACACAAAGGCATGATTTACGCTGCCAAAGCCATGGCCGGCACAGCAATCTCCGTTCTCAACGATCCCGAACTACTGGCAGCAGCCAAAGCCGAACACGCACTAGCAACCGCTGAGAACCCCTACGTTGTTCCTTTGCCAGACGACGTCGTGGCGCCTCCACTACGAACAATTAATGAAGCCTCTACCATGCTCGTCTAGTTGTAATTCCCAAGGACGTTGTGAACAGCGTGGCGTGATGTAAAGAGTGAGGGCCTCCGGTATCGATTTGGGTTACCACACTCATTTCGACGCCAGGAGGCCCTCGTGTCCTACGTTACCCATGCCAACGCCGACCTCACACCCAAGGCCAGGGGAAAGCTTGCCCGCCTGGTCATTGAGCAGGGCTGGACGCTCCGCCGGGCAGCTGAGCGGTTTCAATGCTCGCCGGCAACGGTCAAGAAATGGGTCGACCGGTACCGGGTCGTGGGCGAGGACGGCATGGTTGATGCATCGTCCCGACCGCGACGGAGTCCGAACCGCACCCCGGCGCGCACGGAGCGGCGGATCGTGGCGCTGCGCTTCACCCGCCAATGGGGACCGCACCGGATATCCGCCCACCTGCACCTGGCGCGCTCAACCGTGGGCAAGGTCCTGGCCAGGTACCGGATGCCGCGGCTGGCCTGCGTGGACCATGGCACCGGACTGCCGGTTCGCAAGCCCGCGCCGCAGCGCTATGAACACGAGCACCCCGGGGACCTGGTCCACGTCGACATCAAGAAACTCGGCCGCATCCCTGACGGAGGCGGACACCGCGCCCTGGGTCGTGCCAAGGGACGCCGTAACCGACGCGCCGGGACCGGGTACGCCTACCTGCACCACGCCGTCGATGACCACTCAAGACTCGCCTATTCCGAGATTTTGGCCGACGAGAAGAAGGAAACCGCTGCCGCTTTCTGGCTCCGCGCTGCCACGTTCTTCGCCGCCCACGGAATCGCCGTCAAGGCGGTGCTCACCGACAACGGCTCCTGCTACCGATCCAGAGCCTTCGCGGTCGCCTTGGGCCCCCACCTCAAGCACCGGCGGACCCGCCCCTACCGGCCACAAACCAACGGCAAGGTAGAACGCTTCAACCGCACCCTCACCACTGAATGGGCCTATGCCAGGCCATACACCTCAGAGGCCGAGCGCGCCGCCACCTACGAGGGCTGGCTCCACCACTATAATCACCACAGAACCCATACCGGCATCGGAGGCAAGACCCCCATCAGCCGCGTTCACAGCCTCAGTGGGAATTACATCTAGTGCGCTATGAGCTTTTGGCCACGGCCGAGTGCGTAACTGGAGTTGCCAGGTCCGGAGCACCTCCCGCACGGGTTGGTAGTTGCAGTTCAGTTGAGGCACACCCCAACCTGACGCATGGGGCCCCTGAGGCCTATGACTTCCTTCCGGAAGGCCTTTGGAACTCAACCAGACAGGATGAGGTTCGACGCCCGGGTTGAGAGACCTGCCCCGCCGGCGCGGTCCTTTGTCGCTGCCCCCAAAAGCAGTTTGACGACAGGCCGGTTATCGGTGTTTGAGGGGCGGCGCTGCTCAAAAGGGCTGGTCCTGGCATCGTTCCTTTGCGTTTTCTCCCGTATCCCACGTTCGTCGCGGCCTGGATGAGTCGGGTCGGCCAGGACTTCCAGCGTCTCCTCGCATTCGGGCAGTCCTCCGACGTCCTCCCGCTGGCCAGGACTTCGGGAGTTCGCCGTCGAACGGCCCCGGGGCGCAAAGGCTTCCCTCGAGGCAAACCTGTGCGGTTGCATGTCCTCCTAGTCAAGAGCCTGGAGGACCTGATGCAACGGATTCAAGTATTGGTGCGTCGGACCTCGAACCAGCGCCAAAAAGGTCATCGGATACTACAGCCATGCACTAAGGAATTAAGAAACTGATGTGGAGTCCCCACCGCATCGGAGCACACATAGGGACCCTAAAGGATCCAAGCAAAAGGAATCCTTGACAGAGCCTTAAGGTGGCCCTATGTTTGTTGCAACCGATCTCAGCAACCGATCTCACGTCTTAAGTGAATGCAACCGATCTCAAAGGAGAGACTCGATGATCAAGTCGCTCATTCCCGGACTTTCGGTGGCCCCGCGTTTAGCAGGCGTCGTTTTGGATACGGCATGCTCCCGCGTTAACAATCCAGTCCACAGGAGAAACTCATGATCAAAAAGCGATGGGGCCTGGCACTCGTCTCAGCCGTCGTAGCCAGCCTTGCCCTCAGCGGCTGCTCCCCCTCCACTTCGGAACCCGGCGGGCCGGTGACGCTCAGTTACTGGGACTTCCTCGATCCCAGCCAGGACAATCCGCGATCAAAGGCGTTGAAGGAAAACATCGCCAACTTCGAGGCGGCAAACCCCGACATCAAGATCAATCTCTCGGTGGTTTCGCTGGGCGACATGTTGAACAGGCTGCCGCAGTCAGCAGCGGCAGGTCAGGCACCGGACGTGTTCAAAATGTTCACCCCGGTCGTCCCCCAAATGGCCGCTGCCGGCGTCTACTCACCGCTGCCGGATGCTGCATCCAGTGTCACTGACTGGCTTCGCCCCACCGACACTCTCGCCGGTCCTGACGGCAAGCAGGTGGCGGTGCCCTATGAATACCGCACCTGTGCGCTGTACTACAACCAGAAAATTCTTTCTCAGATCGGTGCGGCAACTCCAACCACCTACGAGCAAGTCGTTGACGTGGCGCAGAAAGCTGCGGCAGCTGGATTTACCGGGTTCGGAACCGGGTTCTCGGACACTGACAACTCGGCCATCATCAGCACTTTCTTCAACTGCTTCATGACCCAGGTTGATCAGGAAATATGGGCCCAAGACAGACAGGCAGATTTCGCCACCGAAAAGGCCGAGGAGTTCGGCAACCTCCTTTCCAAGCTCCGGGACGCAAAGGCACTGGGTAGCAACGTCGTTTCCGACACGTACGGCACCGTAGCCGACGGCATGGCCAGCGGCACTGTCGCAATGTCGGTCATGGGCACCGAACGAATCGTCTCGTTCGCCTCCCAAAACCCGGACGTCAAGTGGACCTCCCTGCCAAAGGCAACTACTGGAGACACCACCGGCACCACCATTGGATGGACTCTGGGAATAGGCTCGGGAAGCAAAAATACTGAAGCGGCCTGGAAGTTCATCGAGTACATGACCGGTCCTGAAGCCGGCGCGAAGATGGCCACCGGCGGTGAGGTCCCCACGCGTTCGGCCACGTATGAGCAGCCGTTCTTCTCCACGCCCGAAGCGAAAACGGTGAATGACATCGCCGAGTACGTGAAGAGCAACAGCGAACCCCGCACCTATTCCGATAACTGGACCTCGCTGGCCACCGGTCTCTCCCAGGCCGGGCAGAGACTAACCCTCAACAATCTGTCGGGGAGCGAGTTTATCCGTTCCGCCCAGGACGCGGCCAACAAGAAATAGCCCCCAACGTCCGGAGGGAGCCTGAACATCAGGTTCCCTCCGGAAGGGAGAGATAATGTCAACAAACAGTCGCACCCGCACTTCATCTCAGGCGGCCACTCCACCCTCCGGCACCCAGGCTTTCCGCCGGGCTCGTAAAGACCGCATGGTCTGGCTGTACGTCGTCCCCGTCACTGCCGTGTTTCTCTTTGTCTTCGTTGGACCGCTCATCTACACGGCCTGGACAGCGCTCCATGAGACTTCGTATTACCAGATTGGAAAATTCTCTGGTCTAAACTCTTTCGTGGAGCTGTTTGGGGACTCCGAGCTGCCGGCCCGCATCTGGACAACGCTGGTATTTTCGATCGGGGCGCTGGTCATCGCATTGCCCGCGGGACTCTTGTCTGCGATGGTGCTGAACAACCTGCATCGGTTCAAGCGCTCCATCCGCAGCCTCTTTCTATTGCCGTGGCTTTTGTCCCAGGCCACAGCAGGAACAATCTGGCTTTGGTTTCTCAACCCCAACTACGGGCCGGCCTCAGCTATCACCCAATCCCTGGGGTTCGGTCCTACTGATGTCTTCTCTTCCCCGAACAGCGCGCTCGTTGCCGTTACTCTGATGACGGCGTGGTGGTCCTACCCGCAGGCCATGCTTCTCTTTCTCGGGGCCCTTCAAACCATTCCAGTGGAACTGTACGAAAGCCTCAAAGTGGACGGCGGGGGCATTCGGCACGCATTTCTCAACGTCACCTTGCCTTACCTACGCAACACGATCGTCTCCGTAGTGGTCGTTCTACTCATGCTCTATGTGCAGATGGTCACCATCATCCTGGTGACCACACGGGGCGGTCCCATCGGATCGACCGAGACGCTGTCAATGCGGGTCTACAACCAGATGTTCGACAAGTTCGATCTTTCCGGGGCATCAGCGACGGCCATCCTCCTTTTTGCCGTAAACATTGTCCTCACTCTTGTCGCGATTCGTTTCCGACGGAAGGAAAGCCTGTGAGCACCACAACCTCGCGTCGCCAAGGCGGCCGGCTCGGCGCGGTCCTTCGGGCGGTTCCGGCCTGGGCCTACGTCATCCTCTCGGCCGCGGTCGTTCTGCCGCCTGTCGCATGGATTGTCTCCACGTCGCTGAAAACCGCCTCGGATACCATCGAGTTCCCGCCGCGGTGGATTCCGGACCCGCTCTCATTCGAGGGCTATGTCGGCCTGCTGACCTCAACGAACAGCCGGTTCTTTATTAACTCCCTGATCTACGCCGTGGGCTCTATCATTCTCGCGTTGGCGATTTCCATTCCTGCGGCATATGTTGCCACCAGGTACCGGAGCCGGCGCATGGAAACCCTGATGACCGGGATCCTGGTGCTTTCGATGGTTCCCGCGATCGTGGTCTTCATCGCCCTGTACTCCATGTTCGTCAGAACCGCCCTGATCAACACCTACCCGCTGCTGATCGTTGTCTACACGGCCATCATCTGTGGACAGACCATCCTGTTTCTGCGCAACTTCATCGAAAACATTCCCGTGGAGATTGAGGAAGCGGCCGCAATTGACGGCTGCTCACGGCTGCAGATCCTGTGGCGCATCATTCTGCCGCTCATCCGCCCCGGTATCGCCGCAGTAGCAATCTTCATCTTCGTATTCGTTTGGAACGACTTCCTCGTAGGCACCGTACTGGCCACTACAGAAGACATGAAAACCGTCCAGAACGGCATCGTGCGTTACATAACCACCGGTTTTGGTAGCTTCTGGGGACTCTTCGCTGCATTCATCGTCGTTGCCTTCATCCCCGTTCTCTCAATCTTCTTGGCGTTCCAGCGCTGGTTCGTTGCCGGGATGACGTCCGGTGGTGTCAAGGGATAACCGAAGCACGAGTTCCCCTACGCCTAACCTAAACAGGCAAGCCACATGACCGCTTCCCCGCGGTCATGTGGCTTGTCTGTTGGACCAGCTCACCGGATCTGCAATTTCTAAACCCTGACAGGCCGCGAAAGCCCGGGATCAACGTAATCCCGGGCTTTCGGACCCTGTTGCTGCCTCCAACCCTCTCCGCCGGCGTGATGGGTCGTCTTTTCCAGGATGCGGTCAGCTTAGTTGTCGCGTGGCTGCCAGTCTGGCGACTGGATTAGCTCCACACGGTTACCGTCTGGATCGAGCAGGTAGATCAGCAGGCCTCCTGAAACCGGGCCAGACGTGGGTGCGACCGGTTCGGACAAAGCCCTGTACCCGAGCGCTGTCATTCTGGCGTAAACCCGGCGCAGGTCAATATCGGTGAAGGCAAGATGGGCAGTCCCCGGCTGCGCCTCTGACGGGTTTACGGCCGGTGGCGGATCTTCAACCTGGACCAGCTCCAAGTTGAAGGTCCCGTCACCCGTTGAAAGCATCAGCGCGTGGACCCTGACGTTGGGACGGCCGTAAAGTTCGCCGACGTACGGGCCCGACGTCCACGCTTTCACGCGTGTAAGCCCAAGCCCTTCCACGTAGAACCGTGCGCTGCGCTCCAAGTCCGTGACGTGCAGGGCAGTGTGGTGATGACGGATTGCAGTTGTCATTTCTCCCACCCCAACATTCCCAAAGGCTTGAACCGGATTAAAAGAACGGACATAGGCTTCTCCTCCTAGTTTTGGACGCGAATTTCGCCGCGCTTGGTCACACACATCGTTGAGGGGTCGGTGCTGGTTTGCCTGGCGTACGGGCATGTTGTGCTGCCACTCTGCAAAAGGTGTGGCACGGGGCCCCTACGACTGCGAGGCACGGTACAGGGGTTTTAGGTTCCCATTCCCAGGTGCGCTCCGCCGGCCACATCCAGAGAAACTCCGGTGATGTAGCGGTTGTCGGGATCGGTCAGGAAAAGGATGGCGCGGGCCACTTCGTCGGGTTCGGCAAACCGGCGCATCGGCAGTTGGGCTGCCCGCTTTGCCCGGTTGGCAACCGCATCCGGGCCCGAATCTTTGGCGAACTGTGCCCACATAGGGGTGTTAACAGGACCCGGTGCGATGGCGTTGACGGAGATGCCTTGAGGACCCAGCAGTTCCGCGAATGACCACATGATGTGCAGGACGGCGAGTTTGCTCGCGTTGTAAGGCAGGTAGTTGAGGCGTGCTTCTTTGGCCGCGACGGAGGATAAGACCACGATTGCCCCGGTCGTGCCGGACTCAAGCATTGACTTTGCTGTCTCCCGTACCATCGAGAACGTTGCAGAGGCATTGATCCTCAGGATGGAGTCGAATTCCTCTGTGGTTGTCTCCATGATGTCGGGGGTGGTGCCGAGCACTCCTGCTGCATGGACGAGGACATCGATGCGGCCGAATCTGGTTTTAGTGTCCTGGACAACCGTTGCGCATTGTTGCTCGGAGGTGATGTCGAGCGGATAGAAGGCCTCCAGAGCCTGGTCCTCTTTGGGGGAACGATCAGCGCCAATGACGACGGCGCCGGCAGCTTTGTACGCGCTGACAGCAGCATCGCCGATTCCCCCGCTCGATCCGGTTACCAGAACTACCTGGTCTTTGAGGCTCATCGGTTCTCTCCCCTCTGGAGACGGCTGCACCGCGGTTCTCCTGCGGTCGGAGCGTAAGTTGCTGGCTTCATGTCTAGTTCCTTCGTTGTGTCGTTCAGTCGACGGTTGGTGTGGTGTTCAAGGTTTTGGAGATGCTACGGGGAGACGATGTCCCCGGCGCGGACGGCACCGCTGCCAGGACTGTATCTGCGATTTCTGTAGCGCGGAGCGCTTGGGCGAAGGCGACCGCAGGAATTCCACCTGCGCAGAAATTCAGCGCCGTCTCTGCCTGGCGAAGGAAAAGGTCGGAAGGCTCGAACGTCTTTTCGTACTGGCCTCCTTTACGCTCCCAGATGTGAAGCGAATCGTTCGACCACAACATCCGGCCTTCACTTGCCAGGACATCGATGGTGAGGCTCCAATCGCCCTGATTGAGACCTTCAGGCTCCCGCCAGGGTGACCAGTAGCTCTGCAAGGTGAGTACGACGCCCTCAGCAAACTCGAGGGTGGAAACGATATGCTCCGGCACCGGCGACCCATACAGACCGCTGCTGGCGCTGCTGGCCAGGACTTTCGGGGCGCCGTCGAACCAGGACGAGACCAGCTCGATGGCGTGAATGCCATTCACTACAGCGACGCCGCCCTCCTTCGGGTCAGCGCGCCATGAATTGAGGTTCTGTTTATGGGCCACGGAACGAACAGACACAGCGATCACGTCCTTGTTCCTGATCCATTGGGCGACCAGCGCGGCGGCGGGATGGTGGTGGAGCGTATACCCGACCATGAGTCTCTCGTTCACCCCGGAAGCGGCAGCCAGGACGGCAGCTCCTTCGGCATCTGCGGACACCGGCTTTTCAGTCAGCACATGAAATCCCCTGTTCAGCAGATCTGCGCATATGACCGGCTGCATGGTGGTTGGCAACGCAACGACTACAAGGTCCAGGTCCTCGGGGTTGAGTTCCGCGGTACTGGGCACCAACTGTGCGCCCAGATCCTGGGCGAGGGCGACGCCGCGACCGTCCTTCTCCACAAGGACGCTGACCTTGGCACCTGCCGCGGCGAATGCCCGTGCGTGCCGGGTTCCGGCCCATCCGGCCGCTCCGACGACGGCGACGCGCGGGGCAGCTGCCGTCCCGGTCATGTGGCTACACCGGAGGTCAGGCCGGCGGTAAACCAGGTGATCATGAGACTCTCCTTCGAGATCAGTTGCGGTTATGTGCTCCGCTGGAGCCGGGCTCTGCATCAGCTTCTTGGTTCTTCAGGGCCTTGCTGTCCCAACGGGGAAGGCGTCCTCGAGCAAGCGCGGCTTGTTGACCATCACCGCTCCTGCCGAAAGCACCAGGAGCCAGGCTACGAGCATGCCGAACGAGGGCACCCAGCCGTCCCCTGGATGATGCAGCAGGCCAAAAAGGAACGGGCCAACACTTGCCAGGGCGTAGCCGACTCCCTGGGCGAACCCGGAGAGGGCCCCTGAACCGGATTGCGTTCGTGTTCGCTTGTTGATCATCGTGAACGCGAAGGAGTACACGCCTTGGCCAAGTCCTGCGATGATGACCCAGATCACTGCAGAGGCCGGTGGAGCCCAGATGATGCCCGCATATCCGATGGCGAATGCGACGACAAACAGGATGGCGACGGGTAGCGGGCGAGGCATTCTCACCACGACCAGAGGCACAACTAAGGCAACAGGCAGGGCGAGGATTGAATAGAGCGCCAGCATGGATCCGGCGGTTTCCTGACTCATTCCTCTGTCGATCAGAACAGCCGGAAGCCATGTGAGAGCCGCAAATGTATTGCTGGAGCAACCGGCGAAGATCAGTGCCACGCCCCAGCCGATCGAGGATCTCCAGGGTTTGACCGCGTTTGTAGTGGGAGGCCGGTTGCTGGCTGGTGATGTCCTGGAGCGGGCCGCAGTCCGTTTGCCTGCGAGAACAAGCAGCCAAGGTATCGCTGCGACTGCACTGAAGGCCGCCCATATGCCGATGGAGAACCGCCAGCCATGAAGATGTGCAAAGGGTATGGCAGATTGGGCAGCCACTGCCGTGCTGACGCCCAGGAGAGTTACGTGGAGCGCTGCGAGGATGCCGGTTTTGTCCGGAAAGTACTTCACCAGCAGAGGCGGAATCACGACATTGACCAGCCCGATTCCGAGCATGGCGACCCAGGTGAACATCAGAAATGCCGGGATGTTCCATCCCAGTGCGCGGCCGACCTGACCAAGTGTTGTCAGCAGGATCGAAACCAATAGTAGGTGTTCCAGTTGGATTCGCCGGAGGAGCGGCAGAGCCAGGAAGCCCATCATCGCGAAGCCCGCGGTCGGAAGCATCCCCAGGATCCCGGTTGTCACCGCATCGAGGGGAAGATCCGCGCTGATTGGACCAAGGAGTGGGGACACCGCTGAAACGGCTTCTCTGGCGCTGAAGGCGACCAGCAGGATGCCGGCTAGCGCGGTGAGCCGGCCGCGTAAGGGTTGTCTCCCCACTCCCCCGATTTCTCGTCGACCCTGACGGAGGCGAAGTAGAGCTATGTCTGCACCTCCCTCTTTTCAGCAGGTTTGTTCAAGTAACGGTTCCACAGTGCTCAAGGGGCGGCGAGTGCCGTGGAGAATGGGTGGGCCCGGTTGTTGTTAGCTTTCGTTTACTGCGTGGCTGGCCCATTCCCGGCCGGCTTGCTCTTCTGTGGGCAAACCGGAGGCCGCGAGGATCCGGTCGAGCAAGCGTTGGGTGTGGACCGCTTCCCGGCCTGAGGTAAGTGGCTGCGCCCTGTCACTAACCCGGTCTAGGAAGTGATGAACGGCGGCCGAAAACCCCAGAGTGTCTGTCGCCGTCGCCCAGCCATACGCTTCGGCGCTGAGTTCACGTGATGTGGTGACACCCTTGACGGTGGTCGAAACCGTCTCCGGTGCCCTGACTTCGACGGTCTTTCCGTCGCCGTAGGCGTCCAGTTTTTCGTTCCACGCTCCTGCCGTACGGGCTGCCATCAGAACGCCGGTGTTCCCTGTGCTGAAGCGGATAGTTGCTGCGACGCCGTCTTCTTCCCACGGGTCGTCACCGGCGGCGTGGGCGGCGACGTCTACTGGTTCACCGCCGCAGTACCAGCGGAGGAGATCGACCATGTGAATGGCGTTCTCGAACGTCGCACGGTATTCCGATCCAGGACGGTTTTTCTGGGCGACGCAGAAGGTGGCCCCTTTGGCGCCGAATACTTCCCGGCCGGCCGTATAGACGGGCGCGTAACGGCGGTTGAAGTCCACCATCAGGATCCGGCCACGGTCGTCGGCGAGGTCTGCGAGGTGCTCTGCTTCATCAGTTGCTGGAGCCAGCGGCTTTTCGCAGAACACATCGACGTCTCGGTTCAGGCACAGCTGGACGGCGTGGGCGTGCTCGGAGCGTGGCGTCAGCACGAAGACTGCATCCAGCTCCTGGGAATCAAGCATGTCCTCCACCGTTTTGTAGGCGGTGTTGAACCCCCAGCGCCGGACCAGGCTGCTTGGATCCTCACGCCGGGACACCAGGGCGGCCAACTCAACGTCATCGCGTTGTACAAGGGTGGGTAATTGGGCGATGGTGGCGATGTTGCCTGCGCCGACAACTCCGACGCGGAGACGGGTGGTGTTCATCAGGCGTTCCTCACTTCAGCCAGATCAGAGAGCATTGAGCGCAGGACGGCGGCGGATTCCCGGAATCCGTTCTCGGGCGCAGGGAGGTCTTGCGGGTGCCAGCGGTACTCGAGCTCGATGCTCAGTACGTCGTCGTAGCCATGCTTCAGCAACCCGGCCAGGATTTGGGGCCAGGGAACGACGCCGCTTCCGACGATGCGGGAGCGGACGGCCCGCTCGGATGCGTTGACTCGGGCTGTTTCCGTGGCGCGGAAGGCCGCGTCGGGGTCGGTGAAGACGAGGTCCTTGACGTGGACGTGACCGATCAGGTCACCTTGAACAGCGAGGGCCTGTTCGTACTTTTCGTCGTGGGTGAATGTCAGGTTTGCCTGGTCGTAGAGAACACGGACGGCGGGGTGGGCTATCTCGCGGACCAGGGCAGCGGTGTCCGCCGCGGTCTGGGTCATGGTGCCGAAGTGGTTTTCCACGCAGAGACGAACCCCGGCCTGGTCCGCAACAGGGGCGAGAGTTTCCAGTGCTTCACGCAGTTTTGCCCAATGCGCTGCGTGGTCGTTGTCCCCAGGGTGCCAGGATCCGGCGTAGACCCGGACCCGGTTAGCGCCGAGCAGGTGCGCGGTGTCTATGGCGCCACGGAATTCATCGACTGCTGTGCGCCATTCCGCGTCGTCCAGGGAGTTGATGGCGGTGGTGTACGGCGTCAAACCCACGATGGGTACGCCTGCGCTTTCGGCTGCTTTCAGTGCCTCCCTCGCGGCGCGACGGTCACCTAACGGCAATCCTGACTTGTAGTCATTCTGGTAAATGACTTCGGCGGCGTCGAGCCCAGCGGCCCGGAAGAGATCAAGTGCTTGGGGAACCGTGTGGTCCGGGGTGCCTAGTGTGTGACCCGCTAGCCGCATTGTTCATGTCCTTTCTGAAGTGTTTGGAGCGGCTGTCCAGTCCGCAGGACCGACCAACCGGGGCGGGGCTGCAACGCGGGATCGATCCACGATTTCCATCAGCAATCCCCAGGGGGTGACGAAGTAGGTCCACCGGTTGCCGGCTACCCGGGGGCTGTCGCCGGCGACTTCCTTGCGCTCACCGAGCACCCGCACCCCAGGGATGTCCTGCAGCACGGCGATCGCTTCATCCACGTCTTCGACGACGAAGCACAGGTGGTGCCCGCCGGCGTCGCAGTGCCGCGGTGGCGTATCGCGCCGCTCAGCACTGCTCCACTCGAAAAGCTCGATGTTGAGGTTCGGTGGCAGGCGCAACATGGCGAGCGTGAGCTTGGCATCGGCCGGGACTTCGAAGTTTGTGGGCATGAAGTTTTCGTCAGGGCCGCGTTCGGAGCGGTACAGCACTTCAGCTCCCAGAACTTCAACGAAGAACCGGATGCCCTCTTCAAGGTTTGGCACCGTCAGGCCGACGTGGTCCGTGTGCCGGAGCCCCGGCAAACGCCGGAGCATCGGCTCCTGTCCCCCGCTCATTTACGAGGTCCAGAGGTGGAGCCGCGGACCAAAAGTTCAGGTTCGAGGACGATGTGGTCCACGGAGCCGTCTGCGTTCTGCTTCTCAGCCAATTCGATGGCAATGTGCCCCATGTCGGCGATGGGCTGCCGGATGGTCGTCAAGGCCGGGTTGAAGCGGGCCCCCAGTGCCAGGCCGTCGAAGCCGATGACCGACACGTCCTCCGGTACCCGCACTCCGCCTCGGCCGAGTGCCGATATGACCGCAAAGGCCACCATGTCATTGGCTGCAATGATCGCCGTCGGCGGATTGTCCATCTCGAGGAAGTGCTCCGCACCCCGCGTGCCCGCATCCAGATCCGACCCGCTGTCCAGCACGACAGGTGTGCCACCGCTCTCGGCGGACAGCTCCAGATACGCGTCCATCCGGTCCTGGGCGGTGTGGGTTCCGGCGATGCCGGAAACGTAACCGATTGAGGTGTGCCCCAAAGAATGCAGGTGATCCAAGGCCAGCATGATCCCGCGGCGGCTGTCGACGGTGACGGTCGGGACCGAATCGTCCCCCTCCACCCGGTCGATCACCACAACCTTGTGACCGAAGTCGAAACTCTTCAAAGCCTCGGTATCGACCTTTGTGGATGGGGCGACGATCCCGAAGGGAGCATACATGGCCTGCATGGCAGTGAAGTATCCGTCGGTTTTGGCCGGGTCCCCGTTGGTGACGCAGAGCAGCAGCTGGTAGCCCCGCTCGTCAGCTGCCTGAGTCATCGTCTTGGCAAGTTCAGCGAAGAACGGATTCGTGATGTCAGGGACAATCAGCGGGACAAAGGTGCTGGTCTTTCGGCGCAGAGCCTGGGCAAGTGGACTCATCGTGTAGCCGAGTCCCTCGGCGACCCGGAGGATGTGCTCCCGAGTTTCGCTCTTCACCGCTTCCGGGCGTGAAAATGCCCGGGAAACGGTGGACCGGTGGACGCCGGCAGCTTTCGCGACGACATCGATACTCAAGTCAGGCATGTTCTTTTCCTCCGTGCTGGTCGTCATAGGCCCGCCAAATGGGGCGCATGACGTCTTCGAGCTGGGCCAGCGTAGTCAGGCCCCGGAATCCATCTTCCAGCGTCCGGGCGACGCTCCGCACGAACGGGTCATAAAGAGGGTCACTGTCCACATTGATCTTGTCGACCTCCGTGGTTCCGTTCGCTGCCGTGAACGTAGCTGTGCCGTCCGAATCAACGGTGGCGAATCCTGCCTCGCCGACCGAGGTGAAGCTGCAATAGCGCTTAAGCGGGGAGCCGGGGAATGCGTAGCCAACCTCCACAATGGCTTCGCGTCCTTCCGGTGTCGTGATGATGAGGCTGGCATGATCCTCAACGGCCTGGTTGTGAAGAACCGATGAGAGCCGGGAGTCCACATGTGCCGCTGACTCCTTGCTGCCCTGGAGGAACAGATCGACAAAATGCGGTGCCAGGTTTGCCAGGCAACCCCCGCCCGCCTTGACGGGATCGAGCATCCAGGGATTGGCATTGTCGAGATACCGGGATGGTGGCCCGGCGATGAAGGTGCTTCGTTGGTATGTGGGCCGGCCCGCCTTGGCCAGCCATTTCTCCGTGGGTCCGCCGCGCTGGACTAGTGGGACAGTGGCGGGCACGCCCGCTGCCTCGGCGGCCTGCCGCACGGTGGAAAGCTCGCTAAGGGAAGTGCCCAATGGCTTTTCCACGACGAACGGAATGCCACGCTCAATCAGGGCAAGACACTTTCCGGCCATGCCGTCATGGGGACCAAAAACGTATGCGAGTCCGACGTCGGGGAGATCCACCAGTTTCTGCCAGTCGGCCTCAACCGGTGCACCCCATATTTTGGCCAGATTCTGCACCTGCACCCGGGATACGTCGTCGTCACCGACGCCGATCACCTCGTGCTCTTCGGCTATGGCCGGCGCACAAAGCGGAACATGCCAATGGGAAGCACCCAGAATGATTGTGCGTACGTTGTTCAACCGCAATACCCCCTTGTATGAGATCGGTTGCTGAGATCGGTTGCAATAACAGTATGGATGGTGGGAGAGTTTGTCAACGGAACCAAACAGCAACCAAGGTCGGGGCCCCTTCCGAAAGGTAGGGATTCCCGGCCAGAGAAAGGCCAGCATGTATAAGAAACTTCGCACCCTGCAGACCATTGACGAATCCGGGGCCGTCCTCATCGTGCGACTGGAGAACGCGGAGGTTGCCGAGCGCGTCGCGGAGGCTGCCATCGAAGGAGGGTTCCGGGCGCTCGAAATCACGCTCTCGATCCCCGGCGCTGTCGACGTGATCCGTCGGCTCGCCGACAAACACGGGTCCGCCGGCGTGGCCATCGGCGCCGGGACGGTGCTGGACGAGCACTCAGCGTATGAATGCATCCGGGCCGGCGCCCAGTTCCTGGTCAGTCCTCAGCTGAACCCCGCGATGATCCGTACCGCGAACCGGTACCAGGTGCCGACCATCAGCGGCGCTTACACACCCACCGAGCTCGTTAACTCCGCCGAAGCAGGCGCCGACATCCTCAAGCTCTTCCCCACCGAAGCCGGCGGCATCCCCTACGCCAAATCACTCCTCGCCCCGCTCGCACATCTGCCGATCATGCCGGCAGGTGGCGTGACGCTGGACAACGTGGGCGAATGGTTTGCGGCAGGCGTGGCAGGTGTCGGCGTGGGCAGCTACGTGACCAAGGCATGGCAACCCGATGGCGACTTCTCGCGTGTCACCGAGGCCGCCAGGGAGTTCCTGTCAGCTGTGGCAGAGGCCCGTAAATAATGTCTCCCCGCGTCTTCATAGTTATTGGACCGGCAGGCTCAGGGAAAACAACGATTGCGCAGCAAACAGCACAACGGCATGAAGCTGCGTATCTGGACAAGGACCGGGTCAGCGGCCGCTTCGTCGAATTCGCGCTGACCGCCACTGGGCATGATCCCACTGACCGCGAGTCCAACGACTACTACCGCGCCAATTTGCTGCCCCTCGAGTACGAGACACTCATGGACGTGGCCGGGATCAACCTGCGCCTCGGCAGGTCAGTCGTCCTCGATGCTCCCTTCGGAGCCTATTTCGGGGACCCGGACTACTTAACCCGTGCAGCAAAGGACTTCCAGTGGCCCTCGCCCGCCATCACCGTGGTACGGGTCCGGGTACCCCAGGATGTATTACGCACACGGCTCACGCTGCGCGGACTGGAGCGGGACCAGTGGAAACTTGCCCACTGGGACGAGTACTGGTCCATATACGGCAGCCTCGAGTGCGCCTGGTCCGGCGTGGAATTCCAGGACTTCAACAATGAGGCGCCCCTTCCGGTCAATTGATGCGGGCTGGTCTCGGGCGGCGTCAGCTTGCACACGACGGTCCACGGGGCCATGTGGTGCCCTCCCCCGGAAGCGAAGGCCTGTGATCAGCCCCTTCCGCGGCCCCACGGGATGTTGACAAGGATCACATTTCGCTCGTATCGTTGATTGCAACCGATCTCAGCAACCGATCTCATTACCGAAGTGCCAGGCAAGCGCCCGGCGTTGCCCCGGCTGCTGGGCAGTGATTGCCCCGCGAGTCGACTTACAGTCGGACGCGACCCGCACGCCGAGGTGTCGGGACAACTTATCTTTCCCTCCGCGACAAACGTGAAAAACATATGGAGAGCTCAATGAAGACCTCACAAGATGCCCTCAGCACCCCGGGCCCGGATCAGATCAAGGCGCCCGACCGAAGCCGCCACAACATCGTTGCAGGCACGATCGGCCACTTCGTGGAGTGGTACGACTGGTACATCTACGGGCTCCTGGCAGCTGTGTTCTCATCCCAGATATTCCCCAGCGATTCCCCTTTTGCCTCCCTTATCGCAGCTCTGCTCACCTACGCCGTCGGGTTCGTTGTACGCCCGCTCAGCGGCATCATCATCTCTCCACTGGCCGATCGCTTCGGCCGAAGGCTCATCTTGACGCTGTCCGTCTCCGGGATGGCGCTCGGCTCGCTCATCATCGGCCTCACGCCCTCATTTGCGACCATCGGTTATGCTGCCCCGGTTCTCTTCCTGGTTGCCCGCATCATCCAGGGCATCTCCGCCGGCAGTGAGGGGCAGAGCGCCATCGCGTTCATGGTTGAACACGCTCCTGCGAACCGGAGGGGCCTGTTCGGCTCATTCACCAACATGGCCAGCGGCCTCGCCACCCTCGCAGCCACCGGGGCTGCCGCGATGGTGACCTCAGCCTTTGCTCCGGCCGATCTCGCCGCCTGGGGCTGGCGCATCCCGTTCGTTATAGGAGGCATCCTCGGCATCGTCGGTCTCATCCTGCGGGCACGGGCAGAAGAGACCCCTGAATTTGAGGCAGAGGCCCTCGTCGATCAAAAGTCATCCGCGGCCCGGCTGATGGATTTGCTTCGCGAACACCCGAAGGCCCTGCTGCAGGCGGCAGCACTCTCCGCACCGGCCGTGGCCTACTACACTTGGGCCACCTTCCTTCCCACCTACGCCAAGCTGACCACCGGCCGGGACCTGTCCTCCACCCTGGCCGGCAGCGTCATCGGGCTGGCCTTACTCGTGATCATCGTGCCGGTCTGTGGATACCTTTCCGACCGACTCGGCCGGCGCAAAATCTTCCCCATCATCGGCGCCATCGGCATGATCGTGCTCTTCTACCCCATGCTCCTGCTGCTGAATCAGCCGGGCTTCGGCGTCTATGTTCTGGTGTCGGCCTCCGGGTGGGTTGTTCTCGGTATCTGGCAGTCGGTATATCCGACCATCCAGGCCGAGCTGTTCCCAGCTTCGGTACGGGTATCGGGCATCGGCTTTGCGCACCAAATCGTGATTGCCGTTTTCGGTGGCACCGCACCGCTGATCGCCGCTGCATTCGTCGGCGCCGGACAGCCAATGCTCGTTGCCGTCTACATGATCGCCATCGTCGCCCTCAGCCTCATCGTCTACTTCACCCTGCCCGAGACCGGCAGCCGCGCCACCCGGGCAACCGTAGCTCCCGTCGATCCTGAGGTACTCGAAGGCGAACGCCTGCTCCTGGGTGCTCCGCAGGCCGCCGACGAAACGACGCGCTCCCGGTAGGCACACTTCTCCGCAGGGAACCATGGACCGGGCAAGAAGGGGCGTATCCGGCCCGGGTCTCGTCGAGCCGCCCGGCTCGGAAGCGGTCCTCCAAGCAGGAACGGCATTTATGGCGTCAAGCATAGGACGCAATTTCTACACTGGCGCAGAACCGAGAGGATGTTTCCAAATGAACCAAAACCAAATGATCATTAACACGTTTTCCTATCTATGGTCATCCAGCGCAATTGATGCGATTGCTGAATTGGTCGACAACGGGTATGCGACTTTTGAGGTTCCGATCAGCTCCCCGCACTGCTGGCCCGATGAACTATCCGGCCCGGAGCGCTCGGCAATTTCTGCGCGGCTCAATGGGTACGGCGCGAAAATCAGGTCGCTGAATGCCGGCGGCTATGACATCAACCTGGCAAGCCCCGGCGCAAACATGCGCCGCAAGAGTGTCGAGCACATCAAACAGGTGATCGACCTTGCCGAAGCCTGGGACGTCTCCGAAGTGGTCATATCCCCGGGCACAAGACGTCCCATGATTTCACCGTCACTTGAAAACGTTTACGGGTGGATGTACGAAAGCCTGGAAAATCTCATCCCGCTGGCTAAACAGGCCGGCACCCGTCTGCTCTTCGAAAACACTCCCTATTGCTTCACCCCCACCATCCAGGACCTGGCAGGGGTCGTAAACACAATCAACGACGACTCAGTCAAAATCGTGTACGACGTCGCCAACGCTGCCTACATCGGAGAAGATCCAGTGGCCAGTTTGCTCTCCCATCATGAATCAATTGGACTGGTACACATTTCTGACACGGGCACTGACACCTGGGGCCACGATCCGATCGGCACCGGAGTGATCGACTGGAGCGGCCTGGGCAAGGCGGTCCAGGAAACGTGCGGGGTCAACAACGTAGTTCTTGAGATCATTCGCGAAGAGAATCCTTTGCAGGAGTTCAAGAAGGCGATGCAGGATCTCAAAGATCAGGGCTGGAAACTGGCGAACTAGCCAAATTGGTGGGGTCACGACGTGATAGCCGAAGACCAGAAAAAAGTTGTAAATAGTTCACATCGCGAATCGGTCGATGCCATGAACTGGGTAGGTCCCGGTTCTTAAGATCACTGCATCCGAAATTTTTCGCATGTGAACCACGGATAAAGGAGTATGTGCGATGAGAGCTTTGGTTAGTGGCGGAAGTAGCGGCATAGGAGCAGCGACCTGCCTGAGAATCGCAGAGGCCGCTCTGGCCCGTGGCGTACACCCGATGATCGCAGTGGCAGGACACGATTCGAACGGCAACCAGGAACAAGTCGTTCGTTCCATCCAGTCAATGGGCGGTACCGCTATCGCATTGGCGGGCCACCTTGGTGACCCAGAGGTGCCAGGCAAATTGGTAGAAGCCGCGGTAGCCGAATTTGGCGGGTTGGACGCACTCGTAGCAAACGCCGGGATCGCAAACCCAGGCGCCATCTGCGACGTGTCCCTTGAAGACTGGGACGAGATGTTCTCCGTGAACCTTCGCGGCGCGTGGCTTCTCGCGAAAGCAAGCCACCCACATTTGAGGCAGAGCCGCGGTTCCGCCTGCTTCACCTCTTCCATGTCTGGTCAGATACCACACGCTGGATCGGGTGCCTACAGCCCCAGCAAAGCAGCGCTGACGATGCTGGCCCAAACACTCGCGCTGGAATGGGCACCCGAAGGAATCCGCGTCAACGTCGTCTCCCCGGGCATGACCCACACGCGGATGACCGAAAAAATGTACGCAGATCCCCAAATCAAAAAGGCAAGGGAAAACATCATCCCCTTGGCAAGAATTGGAGAGCCCATGGACATTGCCAACGTGATCGAGTTCCTTATAAGCCCCCTGGCAGGCTACGTCACCGGGCAGGACATCTGCGTTGACGGCGGCTTCACCAAGTCAATCCTTAGCCATATACCTGGTCGACCCAGCTCCAAATCTTAACCCCGGTCCAAAGCGGTAACCGGGAAGTAACCTAGCTATCCCCAGGAAACAGCGGCAGCCCGCACCGCAGCGCCCACCACCGCAGGCGAACCACCCCCAAGCTGTGCCCTGACTCCCCATCGCGAGTCAGGGCACAATTGTGCTGGGTCTGGCCCGCTAGGCCTTCCGGCGTTCGTGCTCGGCTCAACGCTACTGCCGTCGTGCCGGAATCTGTCGGCTGCCGCACTTATGCAAACGGGTTATTCGTGGTTGATGGTGAAACAGGTTCCGTGTCTTGAAAGCTGACGGGCTCGTAGCCCTGCTGTGATGGATGTTCTCTACGCATTCATCAAGTCAGGAGCTACGAGCCTTGATCGAGCCTACTTTCCCATGCCCCGATGCTGGCACCGCGATTTTCAACTTGCCCTACTACCACGTCACCGATACTGACGTCCTTGCCTTCGGGCAGCGTCGGATTCATGTTGCGGCCACCGCCGAGGCCGGCTGCCCTTCGTGCGGGGTGATCAGCACCCGCGTTCATTCCCGCCGGTCACAACGTCTGCGTGACATCCCTGTCGCCGGGCCAGTCGAAGTGGTGTGGGCCAAGCGGAGGTTCTTCTGCGATGAGTACTTGTGCCCGCGCCAGACATTCACCGAGGAGACCGCCGAGGTCCCACGCTGGGCGCGGTCCCCCCCGCCGGCTCCGGGAGGCCTTGGTGGCCACCGTCATCGGATCGGGAAGAGCCGCCGCCGGGGCCGCCACCTCGTTCGGTGTCTCCTGGTGGCTGGTCCAGCGGGCTTTGGATTCCGCGGCGCTGACGCTACCGGATGTCGACGCCCTGGCACCGCGGATGCTCGGCATCGCGATGAACACCGCTACCGGTCCGTGCGGTTCTTCCGCGACCCGGCCACCAAGGCCTGGAAACGCCATGAACCATGGATGACCACCATCGTCGACCTGGACACCGGACAGGTCCTGGGAATCGTGGACGGCCGCGACAGCGAGGGTGTAAGGGACTGGCTGTTCGCCCGCCCGCTTCAATGGCGCTTGGGCGAGCAGGTCGTTGCCATCGACACACCGCTGTTTCAGTCGACGCGTATCACCTGGTCAAACTCGGTAGCGACATGCTCACCGAAGTCCGACAGCGCCTCACCCAGCAGGTCCATGGCTGGCGGGGGCGTTCCATTGATCCGGTCTGGGCCAATCGGCGACTACTCTTGCGCGCCGGTGACCCTCTCGGACCGGGCACGGGACAGGCTCCGCAACGTGTTCAAGACCGACGATGCCACCGGGAAACTGCAGGCCGCCTGGCTGGTCAAAGAACAGCTCCGTGCCCTGCTCACCACCGGTTCTCTTGCCGACGCGGCCGCAGCGAAAGACCGGCTGCAGGTTCTTGGGCGAGCGAGCCGCGCAGTCGGAGACGAACCGGTTCTGGCGCACGGTCTGTCGATGGTGGAAAAGATCGAAGTCCTCATCGTCACCGGTGCAACAACCGCGAAAGTCGAGGCCAACAACACTGCGATCAAGCACATAAAGAGCACAGGCCGGGGATTCACCAACGCACGCAACTACAAACGCGTATCCTATTGCGCAGTGCCGCCAGAACAGCGGCATGAACATCCCTCACGACAGAACGTTCACCACGAACCGTGACAAGATTCCCTAACGCTTGTCAACAGTTTTTTTAGCTCTGGACGGCAGGCAGGGTGAGTGCACCGTCACCTGAGCTCCGCGGTGACGGGAAGTGCGTCCATCGGGACGGGACCGGGTCGTTGGGTCGCTGGTTTGCACCCCCGGGCTGGTGGGGCGGAAGATCGCCAGCGGCCTCAGAAACGGGGTGGTGGTGATCAATACTTACCGTGTCAGGCGGGCCCGTTTCGCTTCGATCGTGTGGGACCGCGACTGGCTGCGTTGCTTGGGTGTGACGGTGTAATGGGAGGCGATGAGTTCTTTCGCGGCCCGTTTGGAGACTGGCTGTCCCTCGAGGTCCCGCAGCTCATACATTTGCCCGGTGCTGAGGGTTTTCCAGGTTCTTTCGGCCAGTTTCCTGGCGACAGCGATCGTGGCCTGTGTGTGGCAATGGCCGTGTTCGGTCATGAGCCGGTGATAGAACGCGGCCAGCTGGGGATCCATGGTCCGGGCGACGCTGCCGGCCTGGTAGAAAGCCAGGCGCAGGGGTGCAGGTCCTTCCTTGCTGATGGCCCGGCGGGACTGGTTCATCGTCCCGGAGGACCAGTTCGAAGGAGTGATGCCGACATAGTTGGCTGCCTTCTTGGCGCTATCGAACCCTGATCCGTCGCCGAAGTAGGCGCGGATGCAGGGACCGGTTGCCGGGCCAACACCTGGCAGGGACAGGATCAGGGGGTCATCGCCGTAGAGCTGCTCCCACCACTGACGTGCGTGGGAAGTGAAGCGCTCCACCCTTGCCCTGGATTCCTGCAGGTCCGTGAGGTGTTCGGTGACGTCGACGGCCAGCGCGTCCAGGTCCAGGTGACCGTCCCAGAAATCCGCCCATCCCCGGGCTGCGGTCTTGATCGCCGTCGCGCGGGCGGGTGTGTCGGCGACATCGCGAGTGTGCTCGGCGACCACAGCCGTCAGGGTCGCAGCGCGGGCCGATGCCAGGGAACGGAGGTGGGGCCAGCGGCCCAGCACGGCGAGGGCCGTGGATTCGGATCCGGCGAACGCGGTCCACACATCGGGAAACGCCCACCTCGCCAGCGACAGCAGCCGCCGCCAATACCGGTTCCCGTCGACCACGGCGCCGGCCCGGCGGACCACGGCCCGCCGCAACGCCAGCTGTCCCGGAGATGCCAGGACCAGGGGTGGAGGGTCGAAGATCTCCCCGGCATGGGTGAGGACTTCGGAGTCTATGACATCGGATTTATTCTTGCCCATGATGGCTCCGCGCAGCCGTGCGGAGTGGCGGGCACCGATCATTTCCATCTGGCCGCCGGCCCGTTCGACCGCGAGGGCCAGCGCCAGCCAGGTCATCGAGGTCGGTTCCACGACCGCTGTCACAGGTGCCGGAACTGCGGCCAGCCGCGCAGAGAGTCTCTCCAACCCGGCCAGTGTCGGGTCGACCGTGAAACGGCTTAGGTGTTCTGTTCCGTCGTCGAAAAACTCCCGCACCGCGATATGGTGGCGTGCCGTGATGGCCGCGTCGATACCCGCCACTGCGCGCACGACTCCGCCGGGTTTATCCTGATTTTGCATGATGGTTCTCCTCCTCGCATCAAATACGTGCGGTGGGAAAACCCGTCTTTGCCGGTCCACCAGCCGAGTCACCAGACCGGGCTTCCCCATCCGTGGGGAGAACCGTCATGCACTGTTCTGAGCGCCGGCGGCGACCTCCCTCACACGCCCGCGACTGCTGAGGAAGCGTCGGATACAGTTCCCGCGCTTGTGAGTCATTCGGTGCCCGCCCGGATGAAACCCGGTGCTGCGCACCGTTCTCCTCCGGCCACCAATTCCCTCAATCGGGTCTGCTTGGAAGACAGGCCGGGGGCGACGATCTCTTTCACGGGCCATGACGCCCAGCCGAAAACCGGAACCACCCCGGCCCCTCCCAAGGCCACCGTAAACGACGACCACCCCACGTCAACAGGGGTACTTAAGAGATACAAGCCTGAAAACGCCACGGCGGTCGCCTTGAGCAAGCGCCTCTGCGCTCCGGTGGTCTATGCGTTAGAAGACCCAATCGTGTAGATGGGAGCGGTGCCCGTCCGGTTCGCGTACACCCGAAACGGACGTCAGAGCCTCCCGACATCGGAGGACGTTGCCCGCGGGCGGAGCTCCCACTTATTCTCCGACGTCCAACCCAGTCGCAACATGTGACATGGCCACCCCTGCCGAAAACGGACTTCATCAAGTCCCACCTCGGCATCGACCGCTATACCTCCCGAGTCCGCATCCTCAAAACCATCGCCGACTATTTCACCATACACTGGCCCCCCGAACGCGAGATCAGGACCTGGCACCGCCGTCGAACAAGCCCGCCTCTACGCCCACCTTCGACCGGACCTCGTGTGGCTCGGCGCCCCTACTCAGGCATGGAAACTCATCGACGAACTCGTCGATGTGGTGATCGGCGTCCCTTAATGACCGCACCGACAATTTCCTCTTGTCTCCGACGTGTTCCCGACCGGCAAGGGCAGCGGCCCGTCAGCTCCAATCACGCTGCGGTTCCTCGAGGCAGTCATCGTGGCCGAAGCACCCAACTGCTCTGCCACACCCAGGCGAAAGGGGGCCGAATTTCCGCCGTAAATCCCGCTTCTCGCCAAGATGGCTGTCAACTCAGCTGATGCACCCCCGCGCGGCCCACGCTGCCCTGACCACAAATCTGCATTGTCAATTTCGCCAACTACGCTGGCAAGCCACGTAACCCGGCCCATCTTCCTTTTCGGTGTTCTCGCAGTTCAGATGGCAAGTCCTCGCCCCGACGAGGCGCTTCGGGGCATTGGATGCGTGCACTTGAGGGCTACTTCAGCGCATTCAAAGGGCTAACCGAGCCGCTTCTGGCCGCCGAGAGGAATGCAAACCGGACAATCTTTCTTACCCTCCCTGACTTCTGACCCTCCCGGCGATCAATCTATCGCCACCACCAGCTTGTACTTGACGTGGCGCAGTTCCGCGGCCACGTCGCCCCCTCGCTCAAGGACTACAACAACATGTCATGTCCCCAACGCAGCGTCGATCGCGTGGATAAAGGGCACAGGCGCCGCGGACTACGCCTCGCTGGAGGCCATACACGCCATCCTCGAGACCAAGAACAACGACGGCTCGGAGCAACGCATCGACGGAAACGTCCAGCGTCGGCTCGGTCCCTGTTGGACTCCTGGTGGTCCTAAGTCCGGAGCCCATGCCTATATGGTCGAACCCGAGCCCTCAGGCAGTGCTGTCGACACAGGCTTGATGTTTGCGAAGAAGCCTAACTCAAAAGATCTTTGGACAATCACAAGATTCCGGCTCGGTTCGGCTCCTGGACCTCGCCAATGAAAAGTTCAAAAACTCTCTCATCCGCAGGGTTGGGGATCGTACGGTGACTACGACTAGTTTATTTGGCGCCCCCAGGCCGGTGTCCTTGTTTGGCTAGCTGGATCTGTTCGTATACATGATGGCGGAGCTCAGTGAAACGGGGAAGCGAGCGGGTGTTGAGTTGGTCACGTTCCTCCGGGAGATCTATGGTGAGGTCCTCCTGGATAACGGTCGGCGAGGAGGAGAGGATGATTACGCGTTCGCCCAGGTAGACGGACTCGTCGATATCGTGCGTGACGAACAGGACAGTCACGCCGAGTTTGCGCCAGACGGCGCGGATCAAATCTTCCAGATCGGCACGGGTCTGCGCGTCCACGGCGGCGAAGGGCTCGTCCATCAGAAGCACTTCGGGTTGGTAGGCTACGGCGCGGGCGATTGCCACACGTTGCTGCATGCCGCCGGAGAGCTGCCAAGGGTAGGACTGCGGCACATGGGACAGACCCACGGCCTCCAGTGCGTCGTCAACAAGCTTGTCCCGCTCGGCCCGGGGCATGCCCTGGTTTTTCAGCGGCAGTTCCACGTTCTCGCGTACCCGCATCCACGGGAAGAGGGACCGGCCGTATTCCTGGAAGACAACTGCCATCTTCTTCGGTGGCCCGGTGACGCGGGTGCCATCCAGGAGCACTTCGCCTTCAGTTGGTGCCATCAGCCCGGAGATGCATTTGAGCAGGGTGGTCTTGCCGGAGCCTGACGGGCCCACCAGGCAGGCAAGCTCCCCGGCCTTGAGGTCGAATGTCAGATTCCGCACGGCCTCGATGTCGCCGCCGTCCGTCTTGTACACCTTCTTGAGGTTGCGGACCGAGAGCATGGCTTCTTTGGCTGGCACGATGCCGCCAGCCGGGGCAAGGTTGGTCATTGGTGTTGTTTCAGACTGCATTTTCTACCTCTCGCAGGCCGTGGTACCAGCGCAGCACACGCCGCTCGGTCCACTGGAAGATGAATGACAAAGCGACACCGATAAGGCCCAGGAGGACAATGCCGGACCACATTTCGGGGATCGCGAAGGACCGCTGGAACTGCACAATGGTGAAACCAAGTCCGGACGATGATGCGAACATTTCGGAAATGACCATGAGGATCAAACCGACGGACAGGCATTGGCGGATACCGGCCATGATCTGAGGGCCGGCCGAGGGAAGAACCAGATACTTCACCCGCGCCCAGCCCTGAATGCCATAAGTGCGCGACGAGTCAGAGAGCACTCCATCGACTGCTCGGACGCCTTCGATCGTGTTCAGCAGCACCGGCCAGACGCAACCGGAAATGATCACCACGATCTTCATGGAATCTGTGATGCCCATCACCAGCATCAGCACCGGTACGAGGACGGGCGGCGGAATAGCCCGGAAGAACTCGAGTGCGGGTTCCGTGAGATCCCGCAACCATCTAAACGACCCAATCAGCAGACCCAGCACGATGCCGATAGTCAGTGCAGAGGCAACGCCGACGATTAGCCGGCCGATACTGGGCAGCACGTCTGAAAGAATCCGCTCCCCGAACCAAGTCGCAGTAAACGCCTCAGCCAGGAGGGCCGGCGTCGGGAAGAAGAAGTTTGTTTCGCCCAGCGTTGAGGCCCACCAAATGATCAAGAGTAGGGCAGGCAGCGTCAACGCATACCCAAGAGATTTCAGGATGGTCATGCGATCACCTCGGAACGGATTGAGGAGTGCCATGACAACGCCTTGCGTTCGATGAACCTCATGGCCAGGTTTATCGCCACCCCGATCAATCCCGTGGCAAGAACGAGGGAGTACATGCCCGAGATCGAGCCTCCCGATTGCGCCAGCGCTATCTCGCGGCCCAAACCCGGAGCGCCGATTACCAGCTCGGCGGTAATCGCCAGAATGAGGGCCACGGAGGCAGCCAGACGGGCACCGGTCATCAGGTACGGGAGTGTGGTCGGGAACACCACGTGCCGGATCCGTGCCATGGTGCCGAGCCCGTAGGACTTAGCGGTCTGCATCGCGACATTGTCCACATCGGCCACGCCGTAGAGAACTTGGATGAAGACCTGCCAGAAAGAGGCATAAACCACTAGCAGCAATGTCGATTCAACCCTCACTCCAAACAGCAGCACTGCCAGCGGAATCAATGCCACTGACGGGATTGGGCGCAGGAATTCTACGGTGAAATGGGTTAGCTTCCGCAAGAACATTGATGAGCCAATACTGAAACCGAGCACTACAGCAAGTGCGGCCGCCGTCAGCAGTCCTACCGCCCAGGCCAACATGGTATCCCCGACGGCAAGCCAGAATGTTGCGAGACCGAAGTCCGCGATAAGCGTGGCGATCACCTCACTCGCCGGAGGCAAAAACCGTGGGTCAACAATGCCCGCGCGCGGCACGAACTCCCACACCACCAAGAGCCCAATAATGCCGGCAATACCGCGCGAGCCCCGACCGTATTGCCTCTTCGGCTGCTTGCGAAGTCGGCCACGGTCAGGAGGAAGGCTCCCAACCGGGTGAAGGCTGGGGCTGCTACTTCCATCCCCGGTTGCCAGTTGTGTCATGTTTTGTCCTTTGATGGCTCCCGTCGTAGGACGGGATGCTGCGGAGATTTTCGTGGGGCCTGTCCAACGTTTCGGGAGACCCGCGGCCGCTGTCTGCGGTCAGTTTTTGGCGCCGGTGTCTACTTTGATAACGAATTGCTCCATGTTGATGGGCTTGTTGATGATGCCTCGCTCGATCATGAGGTCTTGGACCTTGGAAAGGGTGGAAAGGTCGGATTCTTCGGCAAACGCAATGGGCTTCATCTTGTCCGCTACTTCCTTGGGAATCTTCGTGTAGGAGGTAATGGCATCCACGACCGCGGCTTGGTCTTTGACGGCGATGGCCATCGCTTTGTCCATGGCACGGACAAACGCTGCCGTTGTCTTCGGGTTTGCCTTGGCAAACTGATCCGTCACGGACCAACCAGCAACCGGAAGGTTCTCGGTTGGCCCCTCAAAAGCGCTGACGACTGACTTGACCTGGCCTTTGGAGGTTGTTGTGGTTACAAACGGCTCGACAAGCCACGCGGCGTCCACCTGCTTCAGTTCGAGAGCTGCTTCCATCTGTGGCGGTGCTATCTCGACGAACTTCAGTTGGTCCTGGTTCACACCGTGCGAGCCCAGAACAGCGCGAGTGGTCAGCTCCATGATGTTACCGAACCCATTGATCGCAATCGTTTTACCGGCGAGATCGGATGGCTTCGTGATACCGCTGTCGGACCTGACATAGAGGGCTTGGGCTCCGGGGCGGTCGTTCTCGCGAATGACACGCAGAGGAAGTCCCTTTGCTGCCCCCTGGATGAGTGAAACGTAGTTGCTGTAGACGATGTCAGTGTTTCCTGACACCAGGCCAGTGATTAGGCCGGCTCCACCTCCGGTGGAGTCTGTCAGCTTGACTTCCAGACCTTCATCCTTGAAAAATCCTTGCTTGATAGCGATGTGCAAGGGTGCCAGTTCAGCGAAGGCTTGCGTGCCGACCGTTATGGTCGATTTCTCCACGGCTGTGCCGCTTGATCCGGCGGGTGCCGACGCTGACCCGCAGCCTGTGAGTCCGGCCAACACGGCTAAAGCAGCTGCCAGTGCTGCCACCCTTTTGAGTGCTTTAAACGTCATTGTTTCCACAGTCTTTCTACATGAATATGGGCGGATTGCTTGCCCCTTCATCGGGACGCTTCGCGCCGGTAAGTAATTGTTGAAGCTAAAGCCAGCATGCCGGAAGAAACAGAGACATACGAAGTACCCTTCTCGCTGAGCGAGAATACAGTTATGACTGGAATCACATCGAACGCGTGCCCAGCAACCCGCACATCATTGGCGGCCCGCCCATGGCCCACTGGAACTGCAGACCACAACTGGGTTCCTGATCGGCGCCAGGCATGTGGGACCATAGGGCCGTGAAGAAACCAACCCCGGGCGAATCCGGGCTGAGCAGGGCGATGAAAATTTTGGCAGTGTTCAATAGCGAACACTCCACGCTGTCCCCCGCCGAGATAGCTCGACGGACCAACCTCCCCGTTGCCAGCACGTACCGGATGGTGAATGAGATGGTGAAACTGGGCATCTTGGACAAGACCTCAAGTGGAGTCCAGACCGGCGTCCGCCTTTGGGAACTGGCTTCTCGAGGCTCAAAAACAGTGAACCTCCGCAACACCGCCCTTCCCTATATGGAAGATATACAAAGGGCTATGCAGCAGCACACACAGCTGGGCGTGCTTGAAGGCAAGGACGTCCTATTTCTAGAGCGCCTCTCCGCTAGCGAAGGAGCAGTAGTCAATATCCTGAAAGTCGCGGAGCGGTTGCCCGCGATTATCTCTGCTCCAGGCTTGGTTATAGCGGCCTTTTCGCCGCTCGATGTGCAACAGGGGCTTTTGGCGGAAGCACCGAAACGATATACGTCTCTCACACCAACTGATACCAAAGGGTTTCCGGCAATTCTCGCCGACATTCGCCGCAAAGGCTTCGTTCAGATCGATGGCTGGATCGCTGAGGGAGTCTCGGCCGTGAGCGCTCCCATAAGAGACGCGGAAGGATCTGTCGTCGCCGCACTGTCCGTCCTCTTGCCCAATGACGGCAAGACGCCTCGTGTGGCACACCCGGTGGTACAAATTGCAGCTGCCGGAATTTCGCGTGCCTTAGGTTATGCCCCTGTCAGGGCGGGTTGATGACTTCACTAGGAGGGCAGGCCGGGGGTACGTCAAGGGTTCCTTTTGCATGGGCTTTATGAGTCGTCCGCGAGCGTAATGGTCAGGGACTGAGCCGCCTGCCCAGCGTGTGGATCAGGACTTGGCCTGGGCGTACTGGTTCGGCCGAAGTACCTCCGGCTCTTCAACCCGATTTTCGCTCCGGATTACGTTGAAGAACGTACTTGCGCGCTCGGCAGTCTGGAGATGCTGGAGGACTAACTCGGCAATTTCGTGGGGGCGGTCAAGATTGGGCGAGTGAAGGGAGTCAATCCGCTTTATGGTCGCGTGGGCAATGACGTCCGCGATGCGGTCGGGCCATTCCGGGTCGAAAAGTTGATCGTGCAAACCCGCTATAAGCAGGGTTGGTACATCACTTCGCTGAAGCGCATCGGGCCACCGGTCCGGCTCGATCGTGTTCCGCATGGATGCCGGAATTGACATGGCCGCGGAGGCGACCGCACGGTAGTGTCCGGGAGTGCTCGCGGCTTTGAAGCGCGCCGCAAGCTGGCGTTCAAAATGGTCATCCTCCTCCGTCAGGAATCGGAGTATCCTGGCGAGGTCGGCGCGGGAGCCGTCCCACCTGCCGAGTTGTTCCTTCATGATCTCTGTCTTCCCATGCCCCCCCGAGCCGCCAATCGACGTTACAGAACGTATCGGCAGGTTGCCTTCAACCAGAAGCCTGAGTGCAACGGACCCGCCAAAGGAGGTTCCGACGATGTGCACAGGCACGCTTATGCCAAGAACCTCCATGAGGTCTTCCAGTTGCGTGATGCGGGGCTGGTAAGGGGATCGATCGAAGAACGTGGCCTTGTCGCTCCCTCCGAAACCTAGAAAATCCGGGGCAAGTACCCGGTAGCGCTGCGCAAGCAGCGGTAGGCAACGGGACCAACTTACGTCGCTGGACCCGCCCCAGGCTCCGTCATGAAGTAGCAGGACGATGTCCGCCTGCGGGTCTCCTGCTTCAAGGAAGCGGGTCTTGAATCCACCGGTTTGTACGTGGCGCTCCGGTAGAGTCGTCGGGGCCAGCTGGCCGGTCTCAGCCGTCGTTTTGCTCAATTTCTGCTCCTTGCCTTGAACCCTGATCAACCCCGATCACGGTGTCCTTTTTCGGTACTTCCACTGTGGCCCGCATGGGGCAATGCCCTTGGCGGCTGGTGGTCAAGCGACGACGCTGGGCTCAGGATCCGTGGCTGACTCTTGCTCGGCTCTCGTGGATGTGTTCGGCTGCAGTTGCCCTGCATCGAATCGAAGGCCTTCGAATCCGGCTGCGGCCACCTCTGTTATCCGCTTGTGGTAGTTTCCTACTCCCCCGACATAGGGCATGAAGACCACCGGTTTGCCCGGGGTGTTGGCACCGTAGAACCAGGAATTCCGCGAATGCGCGTAGAGGGTTTTGCTTGCCAGATCACTTACGTGCTCCGTCCAGTTGTCCTGGGCTTCAACTGTTGCTTCGATTGTGCTCCGTCCCTCGGATTCCATGTGGGCAACACACGTGGCAACCCAGTCCACATGTTGCTCAATAGACGTAACCATGTTGCTGAACACTGAGGGGCTCCCGGGACCTGCAAGGATGAACATGTTGGGAAATCCGGCAACGGTCAACCCAAGGTAGGTGCGCGGTCCCGCCGACCAAGCCTCCGCAAGATTCACGCTGTTACGGCCCACGGGATTAATCCTCCTCATAGCTCCGGTCATGGCATCAAACCCGGTGGCGAAGACCAGAACGTCCACTTCGTAGTCGCCACCAGCCGTTCGAATTCCGGAGGGGATGACCCGCTCAATCGGAGCATCCTTGACGTTGGCCAAAGTCACGTTCGACCGATTGAAGGTCTCATAGTAGTTGGTCCCTGAACACAGGCGTTTCGTGCCGAGGTAGAGTCCGCGCGGAGAAAGGGCCTCAGCAGTCTGTGGATCCGCAACGATGTCGCGGATCTTTTCGCGCACGAACTCCGCTGCTTCATCGTTAACGTCGGCATCAGTCAGGATGTCCTTGAAGGCGCGCATCATGTACAGTCCCCCGAGTTCCCATCGGTTCTCAAATTCCGCGAGCCGTTCCTCCGAAGTCACTTCCTTGCCGGATTTAGGATTGCTTACCTGGTTATGACCAAAGTTTGAGGCCCACGCGAATTTCCGGCGCTCAGCGTACGAAGCCTTCCATTCTCTTTCGACCTCAGGCTTCATCGCATAGTTCTGCGCCGGCATAGTGAAGTTCGGCGTTCGCTGGAAGACATAAAGGTGCTCGGCCTCTTCGGCCAGTAACGGAATCATCTGCGTTGCGGAAGACCCTGTTCCAATGACGCCGACCCTCTTACCTGCGACCTCAACGCCGCCCTTTGGCCAGTCGCCGGAGTGATACCAAGGACCGTCGAACGACTCCAGCCCCGTCATGGAGGGGACCTGCGCTACGGACAGAACACCCGTCGCCATGACGGCATACTTAGCGGAAAAGACTTCCCCCGCCTCCGTCGTAATGGTCCATCGATCTTCCGCTTCGCTAAACGTGGCACCGCTTACACGAGTGTTGAGCTGAATGTCCTGACGCAGATCAAAACGATCAGCAACATGATTGATGTATTCGAGAATTTCCGGCTGCGACGCATAGCGTTCCGTCCAACGCCACTCCTGCTGCAACTCGTCAGAAAATGCGTATGAATAGTCCAGGGACTCTATATCACACCGCGCACCTGGATACCGGTTGTGATACCAAGTGCCCCCAATTCCATCGCCGGCTTCCAACCCACGGACGGAAAGGCCTAGCTCGCGGAGCCTGTAAACGGAATAGATACCGGCGAACCCGGCGCCCACCACGATCGCGTCAAAGTACTGCTTATCCTGAATCATCCTTGATTCCTGCACAATTGGTTCCCTTCTACAAAAGCTGTGTGAATACAACTATGCGAAGGTCGCTTGCTCACCCACAGCCCATTTCTCGCTCAGCGGTAATGAGAGTTTCGTGTTCCCACTGATCAGCACGGCTTACGCGCGCGCAGCGATGGATCAGACCACTGCTCTTTGTGTGAAGTGGCTTCCGAACCTGCCGCAGGAGAATGGGTGCAGTGGACGTGAAAACACTCGTCCCGAAAGACGCCGGGGTGAAAGCGCCGTCCGGAACGCCGCGGAGGCGTCGATCGCAACGACTTGCTCGGCCAGCTGCCACTCCAGATGCCGGGCGAGCAGCCAGTCCCCGACACACTTGTGGTCCCGCCCCCATCCACGACGCCAAGAACCTGCCCGGTGTCCAGGTCCGCGATCGGTGTCATCCTTGGTTCGAACCGTGCCCAGGCCTTCGTTTCCGAGCCTTGGAAGTCGTGCGCGGACCGGATGCAGCTCATCAATGCCGAGGCCAGCCAACACCGCGCGAGAAGACGCAGGCTGTAGGCCGTGGCCTCGGCCGCTGTGACCGGCTTTTTCGGTGGTCTCGACGTCGCCGGCACGGCGATCAGTTTGGTGTTTGACAGGTCACGGTAGCGGGCTCGGAGTTGCTCAGATGCTGCAATCAGCATGCCCTTGATTTGGTTGATCGTGGCGGTCCTGGCCGTGAATGCTGAGGATCTTGTCGTGCGTACCCCACGCCAGGTGGCCCGTAGCTAGACTCTACGAGGCCGTCACAGCCCTTTGGTGCAGCCGTTGCGCGCCCGAACAGTACCGCTTCGGCGGCCGAGTATGCGTCGAAGACGTCAGTCTTGCCCCGGAGCCTGCGATCGAAGCGGTTCGCCCGGTTGACTTCGTACACCTCAATACCGGCCTCGCGGACGACACGGGTCACCGCGGCCCCATAGGAACCGGTGCACTCGATGCCCACGCTCACGAATGCCGGCCACGTTCCCAGGAACCGTAACGCCGCTTGGTAGCCAGCAGCGGGTAGCCGGCACCTGCACATCCGCCACCCGTTGTCCTGTTGCGTCGATGACCGCGACGTATCGGCATGCGTGTCGATCCCGCCGTAGACCTTCATCTGCTTCTCGCTCACCATGGAAACTGCGCCCTTCCTCGTTGTCGGGTGCGCAGCTCGGTGGCGTCAGTCAGTTCACTATGGGGGACTCGCCAGACTCCTATCAGGACATGACGGCCTGCCGGGCTGCACTTCGAAAATGAGCCAGGTCGGCCGACACGTCGCGGTCAGGACAATCACCATGGGGGTGATGTCAGAAGAGCCGACAGTCAGACCCGCCTCACCAGACCATCCTGCGTCCAGCAAGCCGAGGCCGCCACGCCCATCCAGAAGCCAGACCAACCGGTCCCACGACTCAATAGTGAAGAGCCAATTTCGCCTATTAGGACAGGACGCCTAGGCAGGCCAAGTACGCAACCGTAAGCCCTTCCAAATCCAGCACGTCGGTCGTGATGGCCCAACTTTTCGGACCCGTCTCTGTTCGGCAACGTGGTTGGGTTTCAACTCCAGTACTTGCCGGCCGGCTTGACGGACGCCGCCAACACCCGGTGGTGGGTGCCTTCCACCCCAGTGCCGGATATCTCGAAGGTCAGCGGGCCCAATACCTGTGTCGACCGGAATCGGTCACCACCGACAGTGCTGCAGCATCCCCCACATTGACAGGGACCGCAAATTGGCCCCTCACCAGCCAAACAGGTAAATGGATGTCGCAGAAAAGTGAGCAAACCTAATTCCGCAGGTCTGGCTGTGGTCCAATACCAGTTTTAGTTGACTCGCCTCCTCCAGCGTCAACTTACGCTGTCAGCTTGCCTTTGATGATAGGAGTTCGGCCGCACGCAGTGCCGCGGAGGATCCACCGTCTACCATCAGGGTTGAGCCGGTGATACCTGAAGCGAGGGGACTGTTGAGGAACAGCAGCGCCTTCGCAGGCTCATCGGGGCGGAGGAAGGACCCTAGCGGAGTAGGGTGGGTTTCAGCCAAGCGATCACCGAATGTTTCACGGAAGTCCGTCGACATCGGAGTCTCCGTGAATCCAGGCATTAGGGCGTTGTGCCGGATCTGTCTGGCCCCGAGTGAAGGACCTCGCAGGACCGCCCAGGCTGTTACAGCCTCCTTGGAAACGCGGTAGCCGGCAGTTGCGGTAAATCCGGATGTGGGCACGATCTCGGGGTGCTCCACGAACCACGCGGCGGCTGAATCAAAATCGGGCGTTTCTAATAGCTCGTTGTAAAGAGCGGCATTCTGTTCCCAACCGCGACCGGCAACCGAAGCGATTGTTGCAATGGCGCCCCCGTCGTTCATGTTCTCGACGACGGACTCGGTGAGATGGCGGACTCCGGCAAAGTTGATTAGGAAGGTGTCTAGGTTGCTCGTTCGGGTTCCGGGCACGCCTACGCAGTTGAAAAGCGCGTCGACTCCGGGTCCGATCGCGTTAACCGCCTCATACATTGCCGTCGGGTCTTTCAAATCCACAGAGCGGTGACTGGCCACGACTACCGGTGGTTCTTTAAAGTCGAGCACGTGAACTTCAGCGCCCGCATGAACTAAAGCCTCGACGGTGGCCGCCCCCATTCCCTGACCACCACCGCCGGTCACAATGATCTTTTTTCCTTCGTATCCGAGTGGATCGTGCAATGTCATAATTTCCCTCTCGCTGTTCTTGCAGTCAATAGTTTTGGTCGGGGAGCAAAGTGCTCTCCGAGGTTGTGTTGTACTTGGAATCGCAAATGGGAGCGGATGTGGCTCGGAGACGTCGGAGAACCCTTATGGGCTAGACCACCATAACCAAGCAAGAGCACGACACTCAGGCACGGATTTCTGGCGACTAGGGTTGTCTGCTTTATCCGAAATGGACGCTCCGGCGGCGAGTGGAAACCCTAGGCTGTGAGGCCGCCGTCGACAGGCAGGTCAATCCCGGTGATATAGGCACTCTCGTCTGAGAGCAAATATCGAACCGCGTACGCTACGTCTATGGGTCGCCCAAGCTGCCCGAGCGGGATTTCCGCCCGGGCCTGGACTTCGAACGCTGCCCGCTCCTTCGCGGCCATTTTCGGAGTCGCGGCTTCGTGCATCCGGTTCTCCATAGGGCCGGGGTGCACCAAGTTCACCCGGACACCGTGGGGCGCGTATTCTCGTGCGGCGGATCGGCTCAGCAGCCTTACGCCGCCCTTTGCCGCATGATATGCAGACTTACTTCCGCTACCAACCAGTGCATCAATTGACCCCACGTTGACGATCGAACCGCTTTTCTGGCGCCGCATCACTGGGACGACCGCGCGCATGCCAAGCCATGTGCCCGTTAGATTGACATCCAACGTGAGTTGCCAAGCCGTCAAACTAGTAGCTTCGAGGCCCGCTGCGCTGTGGACTGCCGCGAAATTTGCCAAACCGTCGATGCGATCGAATCGGCCGAGGGTCCCATCGACGACTCGGGTCCAGTCTGTCTCACTCGATGTGTCGGCTTGAATGTCAACGGCTAGTCCGCCGTCCCTCTTGATCGTGTCCGCAGTTTGCCTGGCGCGCTCGGCAGAATTGTCTACAACGACCACCTTCGCTCCCTCGGCCGCAAAAAGGCTGGCGGAAACCGAACCCATCCCACCACCGCCGCCGGTGACAAGAACGACTTTTCCCTCAAGAGTTCCCATGAATTATGCTCTCCGTTGCTATTGCGAACCCCGTGGGTACAAATCCCAATAGGGAGGAGTTCGCGACTTTGTTTACTAGGTCCTCACCTGACATTGCCCGCGCGGCCCAGTTGTTTGCGCATTTACACCCGCGGGTGCCTGACACCCGTTGACGACAAAGCCTTCGCCTGATTCTCCTTGGACGCCGGGAGGATGGAACGATAGGCATTTCTGCCCCGCTCAGCCTTTTGTTCCCAGAGCGTTTACCGCCCTTCTCTGCGTGAACGACCTACTCTGTAGCCATCGGCAGGGGTCATGGCGTGTGGTGATCCTGGTTTCTTTTGGCACCGACTAGCGTCACTGCTAGTACGCATGGTTCATCGTACGGGTTGCGCCATTCGTGCAGCGTTCCGTGTTGCACGACGGTGTCGCCGGTATTCACTTCGACCACGCTTCCGTCGCCCATTTCGAGCATGGCCTTCCCGGCGAGAACGAGGGTGACGTCTGTGGTGTCTGTGGCGTGCATTCCCAGTCCTCCCGGCTCCCGGGAAGTTCCGTGGCCAGATGGGAAAGTGACTATTGTTACTCTCACCCCGCCGGCTGATGGGAATTGCTCGACTGCCGCCGGAACTGATCCGTCCTCCGGGTAGCTGAGTGTTTGATCGGCTCCCCAGACATGGTGCATGGCGAAGCCCGGACGCGACGGATCTTGTGTGGCTTCGATTGGTTCGTCGGAGACAATGGTGGATTGGCGGTTGGGGTCATAACCTGTTGTTACGCGTCTCATGGAGACCTTCCTCCTTCTGGTAGGGATTGTTACCCGTCCACCGTGGTTTTGCGGTGCCCTTGCTTGGCGAGCTGGATTTGTTCGTAGACGTGATGACGTAGCTCGGTGAACCGTGGGAGGGCTCTTGTTTCGAGCTGATCGCGGCGTTCGGGGAGATCGATGAGGATGTCCTCCTGTACCACTGTGGGCGAACTCGAAAGGATGATTACGCGCTGACCGAGGTAGACCGACTCGTCGATGTCGTGGGTGACGAAGAGGATCGTAACCCCAAAATCGCGCCAGATCTTACGGATCAAATCTTCGAGGTCTGCCCGCGTTTGAGCGTCCACGGCGGCGAACGGCTCATCCATTAGTAGGACTTCGGGCTGGTAGGCGATCGCACGGGCGATGGCCACTCGTTGTTGCATCCCCCCTGAGAGCTGCCATGGATACGACCGTGGCACATGCGACAAGCCGACTGCTTCGAGTGCTGCGGCGACGAGCGGCCCACGCTCGGCCTTGGACATGCCACGATTGCGTAGGGGCAGTTCGACGTTTTCCGCCACTCGCATCCACGGGAACAGTGAGCGACCGTACTCCTGAAAGACGACAGCCATCTTCTTGGGTGGGCCGTCCACTCGCTTTCCGTCCAGCAGCACTTCGCCTGACGTCGGTGCCATGAGCCCGGCAATGCACTTGAGCAACGTGGTCTTGCCCGACCCTGAGGGGCCCACAAGACATGCGAGCTCGCCTGGCCTCAGATCGAATGTCAGATCGCGTACTGCTTCCACGCTTCCGGCGTCGGTTCGATAAACCTTCTTTAGGGACCTGACCGATAGCAGAGCGTCCGCGTGGCTTTGAAGTTGATCATTTGTAACTGTTTGTTCAGGCAGCATTTTGTGTATCTTTCAGGCCGTTGTACCAGCGCAGTACCCTGCGCTCGAGGAATTGGAAGAGGAACGCAACGGCAACCCCGATGAGACCAAGGACCAGGATGCCGGACCACATTTGAGGGATGGCGAACGTGCGTTGGAACTTCACGATCGAGAAACCGAGTCCGGATGAGGCGGCGAACATCTCCGAGATAATCATCAGGATCAGGCCGACTGAGAGGCACTGACGGATGCCCGCCATGATTTGGGGGGCGGCTGAGGGAACTACCAGGTATCGGATACGCGCAGCGCCGCCGATCCCATAGGTCCGTGCTGTCTCGGCAAGCACGGAGTCAACGGCTCGAACTCCCTCGACGGTGTTTAGAAGGACCGGCCAAATACACCCGGTTACGATGACAGCGATCCGCATGGTGTCATTTATCCCAAGAACGATCATAAGGATGGGGAGCAGAATGGGCGGTGGAATCGCCCGGAAGAATTCAAGCCCCGGTTCTGTGAACTTGCGCAACCATCGGACTGAACCTATGACCACACCGGATACCGTTCCGATGATGATGGCCAGAATGACCCCGAGGAGGAAACGGGCAAGACTGGGCAGGACTTCTGTGAGGAATCGAGGGCCTATCCAGGTCTTGACGAACTGCTCGCCGATGCTTCGGGGCCCGGGAAAGTACAGGCTCGGGCTCTGGGCGGTCACTATCCACCAAACCGCGATGAGAATTAGTGGGAGGGCAAGCAGATAACCAACCCGGCGGACGATGCTCATGCGTAAGTCTCCGATCGAACCGAGGCGTGCCATCTCAGAACGAGACGTTCTACGCGCCGTGTGACTAGGTTGATAGCGACACCGAGAACGCCCGTGCTTAGGGCAAGAGCGTACAACCGCTCGTTCGCTCCGGCCTCTTGTGCAGATGCCACTTCACTGCCCAGTCCCGGCGTCCCGATCACAAGCCCAGCAGTGACGGCAAGAATGAGTGCGATGGCGGCGGACAGGCGAATGCCCGTCATGAGGTAGGGAAGAGCTGTGGGGAAAACAACGAACCGAATGCGGGAAAAGCCCGTGATTCCGAAGCTCCTTGCCGTGCTGTCAGCGACACTATCAACGTCGGCTACCCCGTACAGCATCTGGATAAAGACGGGCCAGAATGAGGCGATCACCACCAGCATCAGCGCGGATTCGATGCCAATGCCGAACAAAAGAATAGCCACCGGGATCAGAGCAACAGATGGGATCGGCCGAAGGAACTCAATTGTCGAGTGGGTGGCCTTGCGAAGGAACGGAGACGACCCGACGAAGAAGCCCAGCCCCACCCCGCTCACGATCGCGATCGCCAGTCCGAGCAGCCATGCCGCAAGTGTGTTGGCGACCGCCATCCAAAACGCAGCTGTGGCTATCTCCGTGACCAAGGTAGCGGCCACGGTGGTGAAAGCCGGCAGCACCTGCTCACTCACGAGCCCGACTGACGGTAGCAACTGCCAGATCAACAGGAACGCGACAATCCCCGCGGTTTCGAGGAACGGAACCCGAGACGCGATTTGGTGTGAAAGACCTTTCTTATATGGCTCAGGCGTCGTCTTTGGGCCTGGGTCATTGGCTGCTTTACTGGGTAAGACACCCAGATCAGCCGAATGCATTAACGCCTTCATAACTCTCCCTCGGTCGGACAGGCATGAGCAACCACATGCCGGGTCCTTTTCTTACTGAAAGACACTCCTCACGAAAATCGCCGGTGAGTATGCGTTCAACGGCCCGCCCCGGCGATTTTCCGTGCCTATGGTTTGAAAACGAGCTGTTCAAGGTCAACGGGCCCGTCCAGGATCTTGTAGCGGATCATCTCGTCCTGTAGCTTCGGCAAGCCATCGAGATCATTGGCGGGGTCGAAATCGAGATACGTGAACTTGCCGGCCACATCGGCTGAGATGTCAGTGAAAGTCGGAATGGCTTCCTTGACCTTGGCCTGCGCCTTGTCGGCAGTAGATTCTTCGAGAACCTGCTTCATCACAGTTGTGAAGGAAGCCAGCGCCTCTTGGTTCTTCTCGGCGAACTGCTTGGTGGTCACCCAGCCGGACTGAGGAATTCCCGCGGTGCGACCGTAAAACGCTGGAGCCACCTGACGAAGACCGCTGCTTTGGATGCCGATTGTCAAGAACGGTTCAGCAATCCAGGCGGCGTCGACCTGGCCGCCATCCAGTGCCGCAATCATATTCGGTGGCGGAATCTCAACCAGCTCGTAGTCACCCTCACCGACGCCGGCGTCCTCCATAATGCGCCGGGTGGTCATCTCCATCACTGCGCCCAGCGAGTTGATAGCGATCTTCTTGCCTTTAAGGTCGGCCGGCTTCTGGATGGGGGAACCCGGCTCAACCATCAGGCCGCTGTTTAGATCTTTGCCTGTACTGCCCAGGTCGTTCACGAGGAATATCTGCACCGGCAAGCCCTGCTGGGATGCCTGGAAAGCGGTGACGAAATTCGTGTAAGTGATGTCGATATCGCCGGCCATCAGCGCGGCAACCTGTGCCGCACCGCTGGCTGCTTCGTGTGTTTTGATCGTAAGTCCGGCGTCTTTGAACCGACCTTCTTCATCAGCGATGTGGAAAGGTGCGAGCGTCGAGAAAGGCAACGTGCCCACAGACAGTTCAAGGGTGGTTTTTGTACCTGCCGACGACACCGCCTCTCCCCCGCCTCCCCCGGCGCAGGCAGATAGTAGGAGCAGCGCGGTCGCGGCGAGGGCCGTCTTGACCAAGAATCGAGCACTGCCGTGGTGGGTTTTGCTCACAGATAGCCTCCTGGAATCTTCATTGACTCTGTCCGCGCACCGGGGTCCATCGCGGATGCGATGCCGGTCTGCTGCGGGTGTCTTGAGCCTATAGCCGCAATCAACAAGCCCATAGTGCTTTTCTGCAAAACGGAAACCCATCCTGGGTCGTGACGGCATCTGCCCGAACTGATTCGTCGACTTAGGACTTGGAAGTGCAGGCAGTGCGCTCGGATGGTTCTCTATCGATGTGCACCGGTGGCCCCACAAGTCGGTCCTGGGAAGATCTGGGCGACGTCCCGGTGCCGGCCGCGACCCCTTGGGCTCGCTTACTGACCACAGGCCGGGCTCATCCTGGCCCTGCGGTTCTCAGCGCGTTAGGTCGAGGCATCTGCCTTCGCCTGCAATCCAGAGCTGGACTACGGCCCGAGCGCCGTGTTTTCCGCTTTGAAGAATTTGGATAGCGCCCCTTGCACCCTACCTCGTAGAGTGACGGTGAGCCTGACTTCTGGGGGACGAGGCCGCACCGATTGCACCGCTGCTCACATTGCATACGTGCCTCACCGCGTTGCATCAAACTTCGCAGAACGGTGCCGCGCAGCCCTCGATCGTAAATGAGATCAGTCTCACGAACTACCACCATGCCAACGACGACAACGGAGGTCCTAATGACGACGGAGACACTGCAGTTTAGTTCCAAAGAGCGCGACAGGCGGTTCGCCGAATTGCGGACAGCGCTCAAGGATAACGGATTCGCTGCGATTGCATTAAGCGGACAGCACCACATTTTTGGTGAGGCAGCACTACGCTATTACACCAACACCATGGTTCTTCCCTCGGCGGTGAACCTCTTGCTGATTTCCGTCGATGACGATCCCATCCTGTTCGTAGACAAGCCAACTGACCAATACTGGGTATCACGACTATCCTGGATCTCCGATGTTCGGCTGTCACCTAACCACATCCATGAGAGTCTGGCCGATGAGATTCATGCTCGCTGGGGTACCGGCGACCGAATCGCCGTAAACGGCTTGATTGGTTGGCGAGCAGTGGACTACCTCACGCTGACCAACAGGAATCCTGGCGTCGAGTTCATCGATGCCGATGCAATGCTCATGAACCTGCGCGGGAACAAGAGCGAAGAAGAGGCGCACTTCGTGCGCGAGGCTACGCGGGTCTGCAGCCTCGCGCAGGAAGTCTTCGCCGCGAGCGTGCGCCCCGGCATGTCGCAGGCAGAAGCCGTAGCCCCGGTAGAGCATGCGATCAGGGCCGAGGGCGTCGAGGACCGGCTTTGGTTGATGACAAGCCGATACGACGACGGTGCAGCCTGGGTGCCTCGCGATGACAAGTTCATCACGGCCACGGACCCGATCGTTTTCAGCGCTGAAATTGTCCGTGGCGGCGGCTACGGGTCGCAAATCGTTCGGACATACAGCCCAACAGAGCCGACGGGACAGTATCGGGACATGTTCAGCGTCCGCGCCGAGATACGCGACCGGATTGCGGATTGGCTTCGACCGGGAGTTGTCCTACGCGATTTCGCGAAGCAAGTGATCGAACTGGGGGCGACCGCTGGACTGAATGTGCAGCAACTCGGGCACAGCGTCGGCGTGGACATGGCCGACGATCCCTTCATAAACGTCTCCCCCGACGGATACCGGGACCTCGGGGAATGGACAGTCGAGGCGGGACAGTTCTTCGCAATCCATCCGATGCTCCGTCCTGCTGTAGCTACCCCCCCACTTGTGTGGATCGGGGACGTATACTCTGTCGGCGAAGATACAACGTCCCTCGTCGAACACAACCTTCCAGCGGTCCCAGAGCACCTGGGCTGGTAGAGGTCAGGAGTGGGACTATGTGGAGGACTCGGGCTGGCGCATGGCGCCAGCCCCCGCCACCACGACAATCCTCGCGTTACTGCGGGGCATTGGGGTTTCTTCAGGGCGGAAATTCCAGGTATAGATCTAAGTTCCTGAAGTAGAGTGAGCCATCCATCAACGTAGCCGGACGGGAACTAACTTGGTCGATAGAGGCAAGATCCAACGTCCGTCGTACGCGGTGGCGTCCGTCGACAACGCCCTGCGGCTCATCCAGATTTTGCGAGACACAGGGGAACTGCGGGTCTCAACCGCATCGAATGAGCTTGGCATGGCAGTGTCAACCGTTCATAGGCTCCTCGCAATGCTTGTATATCATGGTTTTGCCATTCGCGATGACTCGAAGGCGTACTTACCTGGGCCAGCGCTGGGTGCCGTACCAGTGATGGGCCACTCATTGAAGACAGTACGGAACGCATGCCTTCCGCATCTCGAACTTCTCTCTGGCTACCTCAACGAGACGGTCACATTACACTTCCGAGTTGGCAGTAAGGTGCGGTTCCTGGACGCAGTCGAGTCCACAGCAGTATTGCGAATCGGTTCCCAACGAGGCGTGATCCTAGACGCCAGAAGCGCCTCGGGAGGGAAGGCTCTGCTGGCGGAGGCTTCCCTTCAGACGTTAGAGCGCCTGTATCGGAGCAGGGCAGCCGAGATTGCCGGCGAAGCACTAAACGATGCGGACTTCGAGAAGCTGCTACGCCAGCTCGAGCAGGTGCGTCGTGACGGCTATGCCCGCAATTTTCAGGAAACGGCTGCCGGGGTTTGTGCCATAGGCATGAGCCTTCACTCTCGTGATGGGAACGCCATCGCCTCGTTTTCCGTCGCGGTCCCAGCCGAGCGATCAACCTACCTCTTCGATGAGAAATTGCTTGCCCTTACCCGCGAAGCTAGAAGGGACATGGAGGCCGCCCTCGCGGAGGCCTTGACCTAACTTCCGCTCGCGACACCCTTCTGGGGTAACCGTCTTCACACCACCGCCGAAACACATCGGTCTTGCTCCTAACGCAGGTAAGCCGGCATTTCGACAATCGCCTGCCGCACTTACAGGTGGTCTGCACTTCCTCATGAACACGTTCACTGCCTCGACGTCGACCGCCAAGTTGCAGTACACCCAAACCTGACGTTAAAACCTCCTGAACAGGAAGGGCTTGGCCTGTGAGCGGAGCTCTTCCTGTTCTTCGACGCCCTATCCGGCCACAACCGATGATTTAGCAAACCGCTGCCCAAGCAGAGTTCATCAAGTCCAGAATCGTTGTGTTAGCGGCCATGAAAAACTGCCCATAGGCGGCCACGAAAATGCCCACTGACGGCCAGTAAAACTGCCCACCGGTGGCCATGAGATCTGCCCACTTCCTCAACTGAACCTGCCGCGTCTTAAGCGGCGGGGGCCTCTCCCTGGGATTTGATGACGGTGTCTAGTCGCACCAAATGTCGTCCCAGGAAGAGGCCCTGTATGAAGCATGACGGAGAAATCATGGAAATTCTTGCTGCCTACGATCTGACCGGATCGCTGCGCGCCACGGCGGAACTCACGGGCTGCTCGCACCACATTGTTGCCAGGCTCGTCGCCGCGCGGGACGCCGGCCGGCCGATCGCTGAGCCCGCGCCCCGCGATCGTGTCACTGACGCGTTCCTGCCCAAGATCGAGGAATGGATCGAGGCGTCCAAGGGCCGGATCGCGCCGATAAAGCCCACGAGAAGCTGCTGGCCCTTGGTTATGGGGGATCCGAACGGTCCACCCGCCGGGCGATCGCGCAGGTCAAGGCCGCTTGGCGGCTCGGCCACACCCGCGTTCACCGGCCGTGGATCACCGAGCCTGGGATGTGGCTGCAGTACGACTTCGGCGACGGACCACGGATCGACGGCGTGAAGACCATCTTGTTCGCAGCCCTGGACCGGTGCTTCCGGATCCTGGGCGGGGCACCGACCTACGTCCTGACCGATAACGAGAAGACCGTGACCACCGCCCACGTCGCCGGGGTCCCGGTGCGGAACCAGCAAACCTTGGACTTCGCCCGCCACTACGGAGTCACCGTGCTGACCTGCCAACCCGCGGACCCCGCGTCCAAGGGCGGCGTCGAAGCGTCCGTGAAACTGGCCAAGGCCGACCTTGTCCCGAAAGACACCAACCTCCGACCCGAGTATGCCTCCTTCGCCGAGCTCGAGGCCGCCTGCCAGGCCTTCATGGACGAGATCAACCACCGCGAACACCGCGCCACCCGCCGCAAACCGGCTACCGTGCTGGCTGAGGAACAGCCCCGGCTGCACCGGATCCCGGACCCTGCCCACACGGTCGCGTTCGGACTGGCCCGCACGGTCCCGGAGAACACCCCGATGGTGACCTTCGAGAACGCCCAGCACTCGTGCCCGCGCACCTGCTCGGGACCCGGGTATTCGTCCGCTCCCACGGCGCCGGGCCCGATGAGCAGGTCATCATCGTCCACCACGATCCCGCCGGCCCGGTCGAGGTCGCCCGACACCACCGGGCCAGGCCCGGCAGCCCCGCTGTCATCGAGGAGCACTTCCCCGGAACCAGGACCAGGACCCCGGGCGACTACGCGGTGAGGGCACGCACCGCCGGGGCAGCCGAGTTCCTGGCTATCGGCGAGGGCGCCAAGACCTGGCTGAGCCAACCCGTTTTCTATGTATACAAAAAACGCGTTTCAGAAGTCCTTATTGCCTAAAACGCCGTTCAATGTATACATTGTCTCTGTGCGTGCAAGCGAAAGGGCTTACAGGACCCTCCGTGACGAGATAGTCGAATGGCGTCTTCTGCCTGGAACAGTTTTGGCCGAAGTCGAACAGGCGGAACGTCTTGGCCTCTCCCGAACCCCGCTCCGTGAGGCTCTTGGAAGGCTAAGTGCTGAAGGTCTCACGCAGACTGCTCGGGGCCGTGGGGTGGTAGTCAGCGATATCTCATTGGAGGATGTCGATGAACTCTTCGAGCTGCGCGAAGTCCTGGAGTGCAGCGCGGCAGCTCTGGCTGCACGGCGCGGAGACAGCAGGGTCTTCGCGACGCTCCACTCGGAGCTACGCGGTGCGCCAAAGCTTCTGACTTCAGATGACCCTGCCCGACACAAATATTACGAATTGGTGGGCCGGTTGGATGAGGCCATCGACGCGGCGATTTCCAACTCGTATCTTGCCCAGGCCATGCGCAGTTTGCGCGTGCACCTTGTTAGGGTCCGGCGGCTGGCCGCCGACGATGAAGCCCGGCTCACTGCCGCCGCTGCGGAGCACTCGGCCATTGCCGAGGCCATAGCTGCGGGGAACCCTCGGCTGGCCGAGGCGGCCACCACTGTTCACCTGCACCGCAGCCTTTCCCATATCAAAGCAACCCACACGCCCCACTGAAGGAGCACCATGGTTAAGCTCAACCACGTCCGTGTTTACAAGAGCGAAGAGAGCCTGCCCCGCGAGGACCAGCTGGCGCACAAGATTGCCCTTGTGGCCGCTGACCAGGTCGACGTCACGCCGGAAGTGACGGAGATGGTGATCAACCGGATCATCGACAACGCGTCGGTGGCCGTCGCTTCACTGAACCGGGCACCGATCGTCGCAGCCCGGGCCCAGGCACTGGCCCATGCGCCCAGCACGGGCGGCAAGGGCGCGAAGGTCTTCGGTATCGGTGAACGCGTTTCCCCTGAGTGGGCGGCCTGGGCCAACGGGGTTGCTGTCCGCGAGTTGGATTACCACGACACGTTCCTGGCGGCCGACTACTCCCACCCCGGCGATAACATCCCGCCAATCCTCGCTGTCGCCCAGCACACCGGCGCCAGCGGCAAAGACCTGATTCGCGGCATCGCCACCGGCTATGAAATTCAGGTGAACCTGGTGAAGGCGGTCTGCCTGCACAAGCACAAGATTGACCACGTGGCCCACCTAGGCCCGTCCGCCGCGGCCGGGATCGGCACCCTGCTGGGCCTCGATGTGGAAACCATCTTCCAGTCGGTGGGTCAGGCGCTGCATACGACGACGGCCACGCGGCAGTCGCGCAAGGGTGAGATTTCCACGTGGAAGGCCCACGCCCCGGCGTTTGCCGGGAAGATGGCTGTCGAGGCGGCCGATCGGGCGATGCGCGGGCAGACCTCCCCGGTGCCAATCTACGAAGGTGAGGACGGTGTGATCGCGTGGTTGTTGGACGGTCCGGACGCCTCCTACGAGGTCCCGCTGCCCACGCCGGGTGAGGCCAAGCGGGCCATACTGGACACCTACACAAAGGAACACTCGGCGGAGTACCAGGCCCAGGCGTGGATCGACCTCGCCCGCAAACTGCACCGCGAACACCCCGACGCCGCGGACCCGGCCAAGGTTAAGTCCGTGCTGATCAGGACCAGTCACCACACGCACTACGTGATCGGCTCCGGCGCGAATGATCCGCAGAAGTACTCCCCTACCGCGTCGCGGGAAACCCTGGATCACTCGATTCCGTACATCTTCACGGTCGCGCTGCAGGACGGGTCCTGGCACCACGTGGACTCCTACGCCCCGGAACGCGCCGCCCGGCCGGACACCGTGGACCTGTGGCAAAAGGTCACCACCGAGGAGGACCCGGAGTGGACCCGCCGCTACCACTCCCTGGACATCAACGAGAAGGCCTTCGGCGGCTCGGTGGAAATCGTCCTTACCGACGGCAACGTCATTCGGGATGAGATCGCCGTGGCCGATGCCCACCCGCTCGGCGCCCGCCCCTTCGCCCGCGAACAGTACGTGCACAAGTTCCGCACCCTCGCCGCCGGGCTCGTAGAGGAGGCCGAAATCGAACGGTTCCTCGCCGCCGCCGAACGCCTCCCCGAACTCGGCGCCGGGGAACTGGACCAGCTCAACATCACCGCCGCCCCAGGCGTCATCGATCTCGATGCTGCACCGAAGGGACTGTTCTAATTGCTGTATTCCACCACCACACCCGAGCAAAAGCGTGCCAAGCTGCGGGAAATCCTCGCTTCGGGGACCATCGCCCAGTTCCCCGGCGCGTTCAACCCCCTGTCCGCCCGGCTTATCCAGGAAAAGGGCTTCGCCGGGGTCTATATCTCCGGCGCGGTCCTGGCCAATGACCTTGGCTTGCCGGACATCGGCCTGACCACCCTCACTGAGGTCGCCACCCGGGCCGGGCAGATCGCCCGCATGACGGACCTGCCCGCCATCGTCGACGCAGACACCGGGTTCGGCGAACCCATGAACGTGGCCCGCAGCGTCCAGGAGATCGAGAACGCTGGCCTCGCCGGACTCCACATCGAGGACCAGTTCAACCCCAAACGCTGCGGCCACCTCGACGGCAAAAACGTCGTGGACCTGGAGACCGCCACCAAACGCATCCGCGCTGCAGCCGACGCCCGCCGTGACCCGAACTTTCTCATCATGGCCCGCACCGACATCCGCGCAACCGAAGGTCTCCAGGCCGCGAAAGATCGGGCAAAAGCACTCGTCGATGCCGGAGCGGACGCGATCTTCCCCGAAGCCATGAAGGACCTGCATGAGTTCAGGGCTATCCGGGATGCCGTGGACGTGCCCATCCTCGCCAACATGACCGAATTCGGCAAAAGCGCCCTGTTCACCACCGAACAGCTCCAGGGCGTCGGGGTGAACATGGTGATCTATCCGGTGACACTTCTCCGCAGTGCCATGGGCGCTGCCGAACGGGTTTTGGACACGCTCAAGAGCTTGGGAACCCAGCAGGTGCGTGTGCCGGAAATGCTCACCCGCGCCCGCCTCTATGACCTCGTCGACTACGAGGCCTACAACAAATTCGATACCAGCATCTTTAATTTCCAGGTTCCCGACATTCACTAGCACACAGAACTGCAACGAAGGAGTTCAGCATGGCTGAAACAGAGATCAAAAAAGGCCTCGCCGGCGTCGTCGCTGACTACACCGCCGTCTCCAAGGTCAATGCAGAAACTAACTCACTGCTGTACCGCGGGTACCCGGTCCAGGAACTCGCCGCACGGTGCAGCTTTGAGGAGGTGGCTTACCTGCTCTGGAACGGGGAACTGCCAACGCAGGACCAGTTAGCCCAGTTCAGCAGCCGCGAACGTTCGGGAAGGGCACTTGATCCTGCGCTGAAAGCAGTCATTGATGCACTGCCAACCGGGGCTCATCCCATGGATGTCTGCCGGACGGCGGCCTCAGTCATGGGCGCCAGGCATCCCCTGGCCGAGGACTCCACCCCGGAGGCCAACATGGCAAAGGCAATCGACCTGTTCGCGGCTATGCCCGCCGTCGTGGCCTACGACCAGCGCCGCCGGCACGGCCAGGACCTCGTGGCGCCCCGCGACGATCTTGGCTATTCGGCCAACTTCCTGTGGATGACCTTCGGTGAAGAGCCAGTGGATGAAGTCACCGAGGCTTTCAACGTCTCAATGATCCTCTATGCCGAACACTCCTTCAATGCGTCCACGTTCACCGCCCGGGTCGTAACGTCCACCCTATCGGACCTGCACTCGGCAGTAACGGCAGCCATTGGTGCGCTGAAGGGCCCGCTGCATGGCGGCGCCAACGAAGCCGTCATGCACACGTTCGACGAGATCGGCATCCGACCCGAAGAGTCGTTGGAGGACGCTGCTGCCCGGGCCAAGGCATGGATGGAGAACGCCCTGGCGCAAAAGAAGAAAGTCATGGGCTTCGGTCACCGTGTCTACAAGCACGGCGACTCCCGGGTTCCCACCATGAAAGCAGCCCTGGACAAAATGATCGCCCACTACGGCCGACCGGAGCTCCTCGGACTGTACAACGGTCTCGAGCAGGCCATGGACGAAGCCAAGGCCATCAAGCCCAACCTCGACTACCCCGCAGGGCCCACCTACCACCTCATGGGCTTCGACACCCCCACGTTCACGCCGATCTTCGTGGCCAGCCGCATTACCGGCTGGACCGCACACATACTCGAACAAGCCGCTTCCAACTCACTGATCCGTCCCCTCAGCGCCTACAACGGCCCGGAAGAACGCTCACTATGACCACCGGTCTCTGAACCGGCACTAAAGCTGCGGTGAGGCGCTGGATGATCACCCGGATCATCAACTATTCGCAACGGCTCTCGGCGCCTCACCGCTTAATAGGGATCAAACAAGTCTGACACCCGCCGAAAATTAAGGGTCAGCACGAAGGATAGGGCCGGTAATTGAACCTTCACCTGCAACCAGACTGGCAACGCGCCTTGGGCCAGCATGTCGAAATACGCCGGCACGGTAAAACGGTGGGAGCGGGCACTGTTGAAGCGGTCATGCGTGACAACTCCATTCTCTGGCTGTCAGCGCATGGACTAAACCCGCGCATGATGGTGGAAAGATCTGACGGCAGCCAGGTCTACGCCCGGTACGCATGGGACGCGCCTCCCTCCCCCTGACGGGCCACCCTTTCGTACTAGGGCCAACCAGTAAGCCTTCGCGTAAGCGGACGTCAACGGTGATACGGGTGGTCTTTTGCACCTCATGCCCGGACAATGACCGCCCCGGTACAGAAATAACTGCAAGCGTACTTGGGTTTTGTTGGCTCCTGATACGTAGGATCCTCCTTGCTGCTGTAGCTCCCCGAGTCGATACGGCACCGAAATTTTCTCCCAAGGGTTCCCGGGGTGGCAAATACCGTCACATCATGGAAAGCAGCTAGCAGTTGGCCCGCTCCCAGCCAGTGGTCGCCGTGTGCATGAGTAATGTACACGTGCCGCAAAGGTCTTTCCTGAGTCCAGGATCCAGTTCCGCACCCGCTCCACCTGGCCGAAGGTGTAGGGCGCGTCCACCAGGACCGGATCATGCTGGCCACTGATCAAGGTGATGCTGAGGGGCGAGGAAACGATGGACTCCCCGCTCGGTAGCCGCTGATCGCTGACCCGGGGCGTCCCGTCCAGAACCAGCACTTCAAAGGTCAACTCCGTCATGTTTGTAGCTCCATCCGGCCTGCGGCGACCGCGTTCAATTGCTTGTAATAGCCATACCGCAAGTGGTTATTACATGAGTAGGTAAGTGATAGCCGCACACGTGATGCGTATTACGCAAGGGTAAGCATTCAGGGGAAAGGGTCTGTGCAAAGGGTTATCCAGCCAAGGCGGCCGAAGGTCTGCTATCGGGTGCATCTCTACGACCCCGCCAGCGTTCGAACGCTCTTGGTCGCTGCCGCACTCGTCATCGACGCCGGTTGTGGTTCAGGAGTACTACCGACTAAACCAAGGTGCCGGCCGCCTGCCAGGTCACCTTATGGGATGGAAGGCCGAAGACCAGTACAATCGGGTTGACCAGGAGCTTCTGGCCGTCATTGGACAGAATCGACCCAGACGCACGGCGCCAACGAGTTGTTTGCAGGTTCCAAAGAAACGACGCCGAGAAACCGGCAGTCCCGCAAGGGCACATCCCACCTGACGTCAGGAAACGCTGAAAAGACCGTCAGAGTAGGGTGCGAAAGCCAGTTTCTGCACACGCCCAGTGAACAGTCTTAGATTCAAACCTGATTGCCGCCCCTGTTGCTGAGCTGTATTGGCGGGTGCCTTGCAATTGTGCAACAGCGTGTTGCGCAATTGTCCAGAGGCCGTCTGGACAATCAGACATTCGCGCAGGCAGGGCTCCAAATGTCCGAGCCCTGCCTGCTCGAATGTGCGGCAATAGTGCCACAAGCTGTGGCAGTATTCAGCGGTCCGCCTCATCCTCCACACGCCCAGCGTCGATACCCATGCCAGAGCGTTGGCCTCCCCACCTGCCTATCACGGGATCAACTCCTCACACCTCTGGCATCCAAGGTCATCAGCGTGAGGACGACACAGGTCTGGTCATGTCGGAGTCTTTTCTCGCACTGATGAACCTTCGTGACCGTCAAGAACTGCGAAGAGTGCAAGGCAACTTTCAACCCCTCCCGGAATAGTCAGCGTTTTTGTTCCGTCCGCTGCGGCAATAGGCAGCGTGACCGTCGACGACGTGCTGGCAGGAGTCGCGCCGTGGTAGTGGCTAACGCGCGCGGCTCGGATCGGGGAAGCATACTCGATGCTGAAAAGCCCGAGACAGACACCACGACAAAAATTTGCCAGCGTCGCAACGAAATTCTCCATTCCAAACTCCGTGCACAGTCCTGCGAAATCGATCGCCTCGAGGCCGAGAACTCAGAGCTGCGTCAGAGCAATAATGTCCTTCATGCGGAGGTGGTCCGCCTCAAGCGTGCACAACGAACCAACGTGCAGGACCTTGCGCACATTGCTGCCTGGCTGGTCGCGCTGGCCAACGCAAAGGGCGTCGCCCTCGACTCCAGATCGTTGGACATTCTTAACCGCCGTGGATGGAGTCCGAGCAAACGCCGTACTGGAACCTCACGGCTATGACCATGTCCATCGCACGACTGTCCGCACAATCGGGCCTGCGCTACTTGTTCAAGACCACGATGATGGACGACCTCATCACCACTCCCACTGACGCCACCACCTACTACATGAAGTCCGGAACACCCCAAGGACGTTGGATAGGCTGCGGACTGCAAGGCATCAACAGAAGCACTGGTGAGGTTGTTATCGAGTCCGACGCCAAGGCCGTCTTCGACGCAGCCACGCATCCAGATACCGGTGGCCCGCTGGGCCGCCCGCACAGCCAACCCACCGCCGTCGACAGCAAAACCGGCCCACCCACGGTGAGACACGCCGTCGTAGGTTTTGACCTGACCTTCAGCGTGCCAAAGTCGGTGTCGGTCCTCTGGGCCCTCAGCCCTCGCAGTTTGCAAGACCACATTCTCCGCACACACCACGAGGCTGTCCAAGCAACCCTCGCCTGGTTGGAAGATCAGGTTATCCATACCCGAGCCGGCCGGAACGGGGTCGCGCGCGTCGGCACAAGGGGTGCCATCGCCGCAGCCTTCGACCACTGGGAATCTCGTACCGGAGACCCACAACTTCACACCCACTTGGTGATCGCCAACCGCGTCCAGCGCATCACCGACGGCGCCTGGGTAACCCTCGACTCCCGCACCCTCTACAAGGCCGCCGTCGCTGCCAGCGAGCACTACAACGGACTCCTGTTCGACGCCCTCCGCGCGCAACTTGGAACCGACACCGACATCCGCATTCCAGCCTTTAGTACGCACAACCCCAGCCAGCAGCTCACCGGAATAGACGAGGACCTCATCCGGGAGTTCTCCAACCGCTCGCGCCTCATCAACCTGGAAACGGACCGACTCGTTGCGGAGTGGACGAAGGAAAACGGCCATCCGCCAACCACCGCCACAGTCATCAAGCTGCGGCAGCAAGCCACTCTGACCACTCGCGTCCCCAAGGCCGAACTCCCCACTCCCCTGCGCGAGCTTTCAAGCCAATGGAAGGCCCGCGCCACCGCCAAAGAATTCCAGCCGGAGGACGTCATCACCGCAACGGTCAACCGCTCCAAAGTTTCCCCCTTCGTTTTCGAAGACTTCGCCCCGGACTGGATCTGCGCCCTTGCAACCGTTGCTCGTGAGCGTGTTGCCCAGAAACGCTCAACGTGGAACCACTGGAACCTCCTGGCGGAAGCCGAACGCGTCTGTGCCCAGGTTCGCTGTAGAACCGCAACCGACCGGAGCGTCCTCATGGACGCCGTCGCCACCACAGCCGAACAGCAGTCCGTCCCGCTAAACGAATACCGGTACACCGTTCCCTCCGACACTGAGGCAGACCTCCGGCACGGATCGCACAGCGTCTTCGACTTCCACGGGTCACGCCTCTACACCGATACGTCGACGCTGGCCTGCGAGGACGCGATTATGGCGGCAAGGAACGACGACGGCGGCCCAGCAGTGCGCGCGGACGTCATCATGGATCTACTCGACCAAGTCCAACAACCTGCCAGGCATGCGCTTCACTCCGACCAGCGGGCCGCGGTCGCCGACGTGATTCTCAGCGGCAACCGGCTCAACGCCATCGTAGGGCCAGCCGGCACAGGAAAGACCACAACCCTGGCAGCGGTGAAGGCAGTGTGGGAAGCAGAGTACGGTGCCGGCAGCGTTGTCGGGCTGGCCTCGGCTGCCACCAGCGCGGAGGTTCTGGGGCGCGAACTGGCCATGTCCACTGAGAACGTCAGCAAATGGCTCCACGAGTCGGCCGGCCAGGGCGCAAGTTCAAGGGCCGGCCGCTTCTTCAACGTCCAGACGCAACTGACCATGGCTCCTATCGGCGAGCGCCGAAGCATCGCGTTAGCGCAGGAGGCTGCGCGGCTCGCTGCCATGCAGCAACGTTGGTGTTTCCATGCGAATCAGCTGGTGATCATCGATGAGGCGTCCATGGTCTCCACTTTCCAACTTGCTGCGCTCGTGGACCAGGCGCAGGACGCCGGCGCGAAGATCCTCCTGGTGGGTGACCCTGGTCAGCTGGACGCTATCGACGCCGGTGGCGTTCTTGGTTGGCTGGACCGGCAGGAAAAGGCAACCCGGCTCAGTACCATCTGGAGATTCCATGAGGCGTGGGAACGGGCATCATCGCTCAAGCTCCGGAAGGGTGACTACTCAGCCATTCCCGAATACGAAAAACATGGGAGGATCCGGCACGGAACCTACCTGGATATGGCTGACCAGGCGTACCTCGCTTGGCTCACAGATACTCGGACGGGCAAGTCGTCCATCCTTATCGCCGCGGATAATGAGACAGTCGGGATGCTCAATGAGCGCGCCCAAGCGGACCGTGTGGCACAAGGGGAAGTAGACCCCGAAGTGACGATGCTGCTCAGCGACGGCCTATGCGTAGGTTTTGGTGACACGATCATCGCCCGCGGAAACGACCGGAAGCTCGTGGACAGCAACGGTGAGTTCGTCCGGAATGGCACGCTGTTCGACGTCGAAGGCATCAGCCAGCGTCACGGCTCCCTGCTTGCACGCCGTCGCGACACGGGCGCCAGCGTCAGACTCCCCCGGTCCTATCTTGAGTCGTCCGTTGAGCTCGGCTACGCCACTACCGCTCACCGTTCCCAGGGCATCACGGTGGACACCGGCCATACCGTGGTCACTCAGGGCAGGCTCACGCGCGAGCTGCTGTACGTCAGCATGACCCGCGGCCGTTACGGCAACTTCGCGTACGTCAGCGAAGGCGACGACGCCGACCACGCTGCTGTCGACCCGTCCCTGCAGCTGTCGTGGCGGGGCATCCTTGGCGAGGTACTCGCGGCTGAAGGCGCCGAACGGACTGCCCACGAAATGCGCGACGCGGAGCGAAGGAAGGCCGACAGCCTCGAGCGACTCTACGCAGAGTATGACTACCTTGCGCAGATCGCCGCAGGGCTGGATCTGAAACAGTGCCTGGACGAATACATACCTGGCGCGTCGCAGGGATTCGAGGACTCTCCGTCATGGGGCGCAACCGTAGCGGCATGGCGCAAAGCCACGGCCATCAGCCGGCACGAGACCGAACGTGTTCTCCAACAGTTCTGCCACGAAACCAGCAGCGCCAATGATCGCTGCGCCGTGCTCAGCGTGCGCTTACGTCGGCTAGCAAGGGGAACGACGGCGGCTGCGGAACCTTTGGTTGAAAAGCTCACCATTTCCCGTCCCGACTTAGCGGAGATGGTTGAGCAGGTCCGGGTCCGTATCTCGCACAGAACGGAGACCGTGAGCCTTGCAGCGCTGACAGATGAACCCGAGTGGAAGCGTGCTTTGATTGATGCCTCCGGAGGCTGCACCAGCGGCGAACTGTGGCAGCTGGTTCGTGACGTCGCCGTCTATCGGGACAGGTGGGCATTGCCGGACTCCGCCCTGCCGCTTGGGGTTGCGCCCGCCAACTACGAGTGGGAACAACTGACTCACCGGGCCCGGCTTAGCCAAGCAATTGAAAACGCTCGTTTCAGATCTGAACCAGGCATCAGCTCCGAGGGATTCTCCCTGCCACAGCAAGTCGTCCTTACGAGCGCCGGCTGGCAGCTCTAAGCTGATAAAGAGGTGAACGAATGGTCGAAAACCCGGCAGTGAAACCCAAGGTAGCGACAGCAGGGCTGGTGCTGACCAGCGCGGCGGTTCTCATTCTCCTTGCCCTCGTCCCCTCCACCCTTTTGGCTTCTGAACTGCCTGCCGTTGTGAAGGTCGTATTGGCGTGCGTGCCGCTGGCAGCGGCTCTTACGCTGTTATGGCTCTGGGGGAGGCGCTTTGCACAACGACGGACCTGGACTGCCAACGCGGACGACAGATGGCGGTCCTTTGACGATGCCAAGATGAGCAGTGGGACCTCGACTGAGCTGACCTTGCTGAGCGTTGAAGCGGTGCAACCCACAGGCACATGGGTGACCATTAGGTGGAACCGCTTCAATCACGTCCAGCCGGCTTGGATAGAAGCACTGCCCGAACCTCTGTGGGTCGGGTACGTGCTGCTCATAGCTCCCGACCCTGCCCAGGTCATGCCCGGAGCACCTTGGCCAGAAGCTTACTTCATTCGGGCCGCCGACTGCTTAGCATGGGCGCCCGCGCAGGGGCGGCAGGTCTAAGCCGCATCGACTGCCGCGCACACCACCGCCTCGATGCGACTATTCGAATATATGTTCTAAACTTCCTGCATGATCAAGTCCGGCTCTCCTGAAGATCTGGAGCGAATGATCATTCGGATGGACACAGAGGCGAATCGGCCGATAGACGACCCCGCGCCGTTGAGGGACTTCCCGAAGTATGGTCGGCCGCTCGTATTCGTCAGTGGCATTTACGGCAAAGCCGTGGGCTGGACGCAGAAGTACGGCCTCATCGAATGGCTGGATCCTTCAGGGAAGTACCACATGGGGTGGGCGCATTCCTCGAGTATCAAGCGCGTCCAACCCGAAGAGTGGAAGGGCAGCAGTGCCCTCTAGTTGGCAGCCCATCCGGCGAGGTTCTTGTAACCATTCAATAGCGCCGCGCATAGCAAAGATGCCGACGGCCTCTGGTCGTGCCTAAATTCATGGGCGTGGAACGAGACCCCTCGGGGGAGCTGAAAGGGCAGATGTCGATCAACGACCTGCTCGACGAACCGGTCGGGGCTTCGCCGGTGCAGCTCGCGCTGCCGATCCTGGTACAGGTGAAGCCTGGACAGTTCCTTCGCCTGTCTTAAAAGAGTGCAAACGGTTCTTGTCCGGCACCTGCGGCATATCGGCTGGAAGGAACCTGACCAACGCCATCGAAAACCAAGCCTTTGCCAGCGAAGGCGTCTTAGTGAACGGGGGGCACCTTTAAACAGTGATGGCCTGATCCAATTGAGGAACAGGCCATCAAGGTCCAGCACTAAACAGCTACATACTGATGTCAGCTCGCGCCGGCCCGCCTAAAGGGGGCACGGCCACCGACCCTTTCGTAGCGATGCTGTAGGCGGGCTGCGCCGCTTCCGGCGTCGCTTGCACCCCGTCGTCGAACCCAGCCTCCGGACCCGCAGCCACACGCGGTGAGCGCTGATAGGACGCCGTGCCGAACCGAAGGTCTGGACCAATGGTGTCGGCAACAATTCGGCGGGCTTCCCGCTTCTCGCCATCCTTTTCGAACGCGCGGAACTCAAGTTCACCCGACACGGTGACCGGGTCGCCCTTCTTCAGGGAGTTTGAGGCATTTTCTGCGAGCGCCCGGAACGCGGAGACGTTGTGAAACACGGGTTCGCCGTCGTGCCAGTTTCCGTCTGCGCCTTGAATGCGCTGGTTCACAGCGACCCGAAGCTTCGCGTGAGCGACACCGGACTCACCATAGGTGAGCTCAGGGTCTGCGACGAGGTTACCGGCGATGTTGACAGGGATTTTGGTATTCATGTGTGCTGCCCTTTCTTTTGCAGACGGGGCTCTCCCGTCCAACATCTCTTGGATCGCTTACGGACCCGATATTTCCAAGCCACGGGATGGCCCGCCTGGTAGCTGCGGGCCAACGTACGGATCCTGGCCTTGCACTCGCGGTGAGACGTCGACGGCGGGGACTTTCCCACCGAAGCCTGGAGGATCCGTGACTTCGAGGATGTCCTTGCCTGCCGCCGTAACGCGGCCCAAGACTGACTTCGCGATGTCCACCCTCAAAGCGGGCTGTTTCGGGGAACCGTCCCGCGCACGCGCTGAGTGTTCCGCTTCAATGACTGCGTCAGCCCAGCCCGAAAGGTAGCTTGCCGATTGCGGACCGCGGTCAATCCCATGGGCCTTCAGCACCGTGTATGCGACTGACTCCGCCTCGACTTCAGCAAGGCCGCGGTGGTCCATGCTGCTCCCGTACAGCCTTCCTACTTTGTCGTCGGGCCCGTGAAGCAAAACATGGCCGAGCTCATGCGCCAGCACGGCGACACGTTCCTCCGCGTTGAGCCAGCCGCCCACCTGCACTTGCCGCTGAGAGAAGTCGGTGAAACCGCTCGTGAGGCCAAACTGCGCGTCCGTGATGTGGATCGAGAATCCGTGCGCGCGAGCAACCTGAGTCAGGGGCTCCCACAGCTGCGGCGCATCCGCGGACGAAGCCGGTCCGGGCTTGGGAACCAGGAACGGAGTGCCCTGAGTTTGCGAGACATCGAAGACGGCTTGCCCGCGCCAACCCGTGATGAGGGTCTTCTTCCCCTCGTCGATTGCGCCCTTGGGAAGCTTGTCGCCCAGCGGAATGCGCTGGTGTGTACCGTCGGGCAGGAGCATCTGCTGCACACGGGCAGTCCGTGGTGCAATTACCCACAGCGCATGCTCGCCCTTAAGCACAGTGCGTCCGTGGCGTTCCCACTCCTTGTAACCCGCGACGAGAGTCGGCTCATCAGTCCCGCGCTGCGCCATCTGCATCATCAGCAAGGCGACGTTGCCACCGGAGTACCGCCACAGATTGGCTGATGCATCGAGCAGAACCTGCCATTGTGAAGGTGACTCGACAGCCTCCACCAGGATCGAGTGCAGCCCGTCCATCAGTGCGGCGATCCGCTCCTCGGGCGCCAAGCGGCGAGCGCCCTGCCCGGCTACTGGGGAACTCGAGTCGGGCAGGTTGCTGGGAGGAACTTCAGGTATAGCGGCCACGACAGCCACCCTTCATGCTTCTTGGACCGCAGCGTTGCTGCGCAGACACCCGTTCATGGTTGAGCGCTGCAGGAGCGGCATGACTAGAAGTCGGCGACCAGCTGATGGGCAGCCTTGCGCCACTCAACTAAGGCAGGATCGTCGTTCGCCAGGATTCGGGGCGCGGGCTCCTTGTGCGCCTGCAGCCCCACGCATCCGGCAGTCCTGGTGTGCATCCGCAGGCGTTCGACGGCGTGCGGGAGCCTTTCGTGAAATGCCAGCGGGCCAAAGCCCCGGTCATCCTGGGTGTAGGAGGCGAGCTCCGCGCGGTGCAGCGCGTACAGCTCAGCCACAATCTCGGGGTGACGCCACCAGCAATCCGGAACAACCGAAGTCGTCAGTTGGTAAGTAGCCACCAGCCACCGCACCCAAGCGAATAGGGCACCCCAGACTTCCTGGGACTGTTCGGGCGTCATGTCCCGCCACCGGCGCGTCACGCTCTTGTGGGCGGCAGCTCCACCAAAGGCGGATCGAAATAGCTGCGCGGTGATTTCATCGTCCCCAAAGGAGCCGGCGGACGGGATATCGAACTCCTCGGTCTCGTCATGGCTGCGCATCGGGCGCTCCTTCCGCCTTCTGCTGACGCTCCCTGTGCCCGTCGGCCAAGACGCGCTCCATCTCCGCTTTCAGGCGGCGCAACTCCCCGGCGTCCTTCCGCTTATGCCACCCCAGCAGGTCCAGCAGGATGGGCCGCGTGCGCCGGCCCAGCATGAGCGCCGTGCCAGCGGGCAGGCGCCGGATCTCGTCCAGAGCGATCACCGGACTTTCGCGTATTTGCTCCCCGTCCTGCCTGCCTGCAGAAGACCAAGACCGGGTGGTCAGGGTGAGGCTACGCTCCCCCAGCAACCCGGCTAGCGAGCGCAGGTCGCGTTCGTCCGATCCGCCGCCGAAGATGACTTTGATGATGGCCGAGTCCCAGATGGTCGATGCCTCGTCGATTGACCACCCTGAACGGGCCTGGGACAACGACTGCAAGACGACGAGCGTCGAGATCCCGATGCCGCCGCCGTCGGACAATGCCACAGGAAGCCCGGGCCAAGGGGCGAGATTCGCGATCTCGTCCAGGATCAAGGAAAGCGGCGGTTCCAGCCGCCCGCCGGGTGACACGAAGGCCATCTCCCGGGCCGCGTTGTCGATGTCATCGATCAGCGCCGAAAGGTATGGCCCCGCAGCCGCGGCTCCCGCCCGGGTGCCGATGAGATACAGCGTTCCCCGTTCCCGAATGAATGCTTTCGGCTCGAATTCCTCAGACTCATCCTGCGGATTCAGCGCAGCCAATACCTTGGGCGATGACAGCGGTGCCACCGCCGCCGAAACACCGATCCAAGAGTTCGATGTATTCCGCGGATCGTCCTCCAGGATGCCCATCAGGTCGGCCTGCCAACCCAGCGCGGCACCAGGCTGGCCCAGCACCTCAAGCGCTTCCCGCGCCAGGACTGGACTGGAAGACCAGCGTCGGAATGCCGCCACTCCCTCACCGCACAGCGCCGCAGCGTGAAGCAGACATTGAAGGACTATCAGCGAGCGCTTCTGCCACGCCGCGTTCTCACCCTTCATCTCGGTGTCCGCGGTAATGACCAACGCCCGCCGGGTCGCGATATCCGGATCTTCACATCCACGCACAGGCGACCAGCGAAGCGACGTCGGTATCCCCGACATGCCCTGAGGGTCGAAGACGGTCACGGGACGCCCATCCGAGGCCCGGGCCTTCATCGTCACCACCAGGTTGTCCGCCCGAGTGGATGTCGTGACGACGGCACCTGGTGCATCCAGAATGGCGTTGATGACCACGTATAAGCCCTTGCCGGACCGTGGCGCACCCTGGATCACCATCGACTCCTCCGTGGAGACATGAACGGTGACACCGCGGGAACGCCCCAGGGTCCACGACACGTCCTGCACTGAAGGATTCACAAGTCCGGGACGCGTGAACTTGCCCCGCTTACGCACTGCCCTTGCCCCGAAGTCGTGGAGGATTTCGGCCCGGCGGGCAACGCCGTCGCGGTTCAGGATATCCTGACGCAGCCACCCGCCTGATTGCTTCCAACGCCGCCAGGCAATAACGGCGCCAGCGGCGAGCGCGCCCACCAGGAGCAGTACAGGCGCAAGAAGCCACCAAACAGCATCAGTGCCGATTAGACAACCGGGGCTCGACACCACTATCCAGTCCATCCGGTTGGCCAGAAGTCCGACTGCGGCGCCCGGGTTGAAGGGCGACGGCGGCGTGGTGCCGCAGCGCCAAGAGGCAACCAGGTGGCCGGCAGCTTGAACTACCGCGCATAGGCAGACATAGGCCGCCGCCCCAACCAGGCCAGCGGTCACTAGTGGATTGTCGCTTGCAGCCCTTGAGCTGCCTGGCCGCCTCACAGCATCCTGTCATCAGTGCCGAATACGGCCAGCTCGTCAGTTGTCACGCGGTTGGCGACAATGAAGGAGCGGTTTCCGACTTTCCAGAGCCCGACGCCCTTGGGAAGGTTCTCGACGTGCTCGCACTCAGCTTCGGTCAGGCCGAGAGCTTCCTTGGTCAGGCGCATCGCGTCGTGCTTCTGGCGGTAGATGATCCGTGTATCAGCCTCCGTCAGCAGACCCAAGGCCTTCTGCCGGTGCCCACTGGTGCTGTCGCCGATCTCGTTCAAGTCAGCCACCTTGTGCATGATCAACAGGTTCGCGATCCCGTACGTTCGGGCCAGCCGCCACTGCTCGCTCATCTTCGCCAACATGTACGGATCGGCGAGCATCCGCCACCCCTCGTCGTACACCACGAGCCGCTTCCCGCCGTCGGGATTTGTGATGGCCGCCTCCAGCCAAGTGGCCCCGCAGGCCGCCGCCAGCGAAAGCGCCTGCTCCGAGGCCCCGATCAGGGCGGATGTGTCCATCACCATCATGGACGCGTCGGCATCGAAGGCTACGGTGGACGGCGCATCGAACATGCCTTCGAGGTCGCCGGACACGGTGCGCCTCAGGGAGTGACTGACGGCCGTCCCGCCCTCCGCGCCGACCAGTGCGATCATCTCCTTGGATGGCTTCAGCAGGTGGTCCAGCACCATGGGCAGGGTCGGGTTCGAATTCTCCGACATGGTCTCCATCAGGGCGATGTCCAAGGCCGTATGTTCCACCGGGCGCAGGGGCGTGCCCTGCCGCATGAGGGAGACCAGCGCCACGAGGAGATAGCGACGGCGTTGCCGCACCACTGCCTGCCACTGCGCCTCGGTGAGGGCGGTGGGGCGGGGACCGGCGTCGAGCGGATTGACCCGGGCGGGACGGCCGGGCCCGACGGAGATAACCTTGCCACCAACAGCTTTGGCGACGGCAACCCACTCACCCTTTGGATCGGAGGCGACAGCTGCCTTCCGCCCCAAGGTGATAGACCGCGTAACCAGCGACTTGCCGCACATCGACTTGCCGGTACCGACGGTCCCGATGACGACGATGGACGGGCCGCTGATGATGCCCTTGTCGTAGAGGATCCAAGGGTCATAGGAGAAGGCACCGGAGCCGAAGACGTCGGTGCCGATGTACGTTCCTTCGTGGCCCAGGCCGGACTCGGTGAGGAAGGGGTAAGCAGCGGCGAAGGTCAGGGTGGAGGCGCGGTGCGGGGCAGGACGCAGCCGGTGTGGTCCCCGCAGGGAGTTCTTCTCCTTGCTGCCCCAGTCTCCGGCGAGGTGCAGGTCCCCGAGATCGATCCGTTTGTCGGCGGGCGCCGCGTTCGTCCCGGTCGCCGCGGATGGCGACGTCCGCCGTCGTGCTTTCTCTTCCCTCCGCTTCTTCCCGGACGGAAGGTACTCGAAGCTCGTCGTTGCCCGTTTCACCGCAAGCCCCTTCCGAACGGCAGCCCGCCCGCGACAAACGCGGCCCATTGCTGACCGTAGAGAAGGCGCAACTCGACGAACGCTCCAGCGGCAGCGGACTCCAGTTCCTGGCGGTGCCGTGCGAGGTCCTCCAATGAGGTTGCAGTGACAGTGATGTACGCGGCCGGGCGCACGTCACCGTGGCCGGCGACAATCTCTTCCTCCCGCTGGAACACTTCTTCTTCCTCGGCTTTTTGCTCGCGAGTGAGTGGCCTGTCGAAGCGTGCATTGATGCGGCGGCGGGTCTCATGCGCTTCCTGCGCGGAACGGATGTCGCGCAGCGCCTCAGCCGTTGGAACCGCCCGGATGACTTCCGTGAAGGTGTGGCGGAACTCGCCGACGTAGATCAGGGGATGCAGAAATCCGGGAAAGACTTTCTGCCGCGGCCATTCGGCGACCCAGAAAGTCTGGTGGAACCCGCTGTCGGTGCGCAGGTAGGTCCAGTGTTCCTCCACGGCCATGGGACCATGGCCATGGAGGTGGTCTGTCTTTTTGCTTTGTGGGAGGTCCGACGGCGGCCCTGCCGCCACCGCCGTCTTGGCCGAGGGCACAGCAGCGGGGTCGAAGGCGCCACGGATGACGCCGAGCAATCCTGGTTCGCCGATCCACTCCTCCACTTTCACGTTGTGTGTCCCCAGCGATGTCTTCATTGCCTCAACCTCCAGGCGGAGGACGCGCTCCATGCCGGTGAGCCCACCGCCCGACTCTTTGATGCGGCGTCGAGACTTGCTCGTGTCCAGGACGATCGCCACCAGCAGCTCATGGCTCATGGTCGACCCGGCGGCACCCAGTAAGTCCTCATAGGCGCGTTGTCCCCAAGTTGCCTTCGTGTCCTGAGACTGCTGCGCGTTGTCGCGGTAGAAGTCCCAGAGCGCAGACGACGGGTACGGCACGGTGTAATCCTGAACAGAAATCCGGGCTACTCCGGGCCGTTGTGCCATGCCAGCTTGAACTCGTGACCATGCTTGGACAGCCCAGGCCTTGTCGTCCGAGTCGAGGAGGGCAAAGGACCGGGTACTGCAGCGCAGGACGGCGACCGCTTCCCTACCGTGTCGGTCAACGATGAAGCATTCGCCATTGGCCGTTGTCCGGATTTCGAGGTTGCCCAGCCCGCCGGGGAGAGCGAGCCTTCCGGCAAGTTGGGGCGCAGCCGGCCTGACGAGGAAACGCGTTTGCCCTGCAGCTGCCCGGTAGAAGTACAGAGCGATTTGTTTTGCCCAAACCGGGTAAGGGATGCGGGAGTACTGAAGGAGCCCGAGCAGCATAAGGCCGAGCCACATAGGGCCGGAGGTGAACAGGCCAGCCGGACCGCTGGTCGCCGATGCGACGATGGCGACCGCGCCTCCCCCGGCAACGATCAGCAGCTGGTACCACTTGAGCCCGAGGAAGAATCCCCGGCGTTCGTACCTGGGAAACTTCACGGACTCAAGGGCGCGTACGTCTTCAGACATGCGGATTGCCTCCGTTCGGAGGGTCGATTCTTGGTGGATGTGGTTTCGGTGGCTGGATTCGCGATGGGCCAGTTGCGCTCGCGTTCGGATGCGCTCGCGGTTCTGCTTCTCCTGATGGTGCATGCGGAGCAGGTGCTGGGGCTGCGCCTGTGTGTCTCGGCGGGACCGTGGGTACGAAGCCCGGTGGTTCTTGTCCTTGCAGGGCGTTTGGGGCCATAGTCGAGGATCCCGAGTTCAGGGCCAACTGGCCGCCGCCACGTCCGCCTGCGCCGCCAGAGCGGGCAGGCGCCAGAACTTGTGTCGGGATGACGTTGCGGCTTGAGCTGATTGGCCGGGTCATCGCCGAGCGACTAATCATGCTCGCGAGCGTGAACCGTCCGCCGGTTTGCCTGCTGATCTGCCGGGCCGCGATACTGCTGCTGCGGGACAGGACGTGCCCGCCTCCGGCAGTTTGTGCCGCAGCAGCCAGTTCCCCGCCGGCAAAGCTCACCAAGCGCGAGGCCATCAGAGGTGCGCCGCACGCGAGTGCCATGCCCACAGTACCGGCGGCCAAACCCGCAAAGGACTTGGACTCCGCAAAGAGCTTCACCGCCACGGCTAAGACTGTCGCGGCGAGTGGTTTTGCGATTACCAGGGCGACAACAACCTCGCACCAACGCCGTGCCCAGGATTTTGTCTTGTCCCAGGGAAGCAGCATGAGGGCAACAGGAGCGACGGCGGCCAAAACGACGAGAGCAAAAGACCGGAAGATCATCGAGCACATGAGGATGAAGGCGAGGATCCAGACGACAATGACTGCCATCACGGTCACCACGACGGCGCCGGGTGCGCCGCCGGTCGTTCCCGGCGCCAGTGAGACCAGGTTCCATTCCCGGGCTGCTCCTTCCGGTGCCCGTTCGAAGCCAAAGAGTCTCATGAACACCAGGTAAGGGTCAGAACCGATCGATTCGAGTAGAGCGGCGGCGGCTTGGTCGCTGGCTCGCGTCAGTTGCTGGACAAGATAGACGGCAGCGCCAACAAGGGGAATCGCCGCCGCTCCCCCGAGCATTGCGCGGCCTATGCGCCTCGGTTGCTGGCTCACCAGCCCTGACAGGACCTGCAGGATCATGACGACGACCAGCGGGGTCAGCATGACAATGACCCACCAGCTGGTTAGGCCTTCGACCGACAGCCACTGGGAGTCATCGACGTTCGATACGGCGAAGGCGCCGGTGATGAAGGCCCACAGCCAGGACGCCATGTTCTGAAGGATGTTGGCGAAGAGTGAGGTGACCGCACCAAGTGCATTGTCGTTCGCCTGCGAGACAAGCCCGCAACCGGGCGGCCACCATCCGTTGAGATCGCACTCAACAGGCATGAGTCAGAACCCTAGTGGGAACGCCGTCTGCGACCAGAGGATGTAGCCGTTGATGCCGCCGAGGATGGCGGCCACTGGTCCCGTCCAAAGCAGGATCACACCGCCACCGGAGGCGAGGCGTGAAGACTGGCTAAGTTTGCCGGCCAGCAGCATCGCGGCGCCGATGATGGCCACGATGGCAATGATGATAAAGGCGCCGACGAGAATGCCGCCGCCAATCTGTTTGAGCGATTCCAGGAAGGGAAAGCTCGCGTTTGGGGTGATCCCCGGGTCCACCGCTGCAAAATACATGGTGCTCCGTCCGTTTTGTTCCATGGAGTGAGCAATGAGCTCACGGGTTCATGGAGGTTGCGGGACGAAGCGACATGACTCCACCAGCGATCACCCTCATATGAATGGCAAAAGCACCAGAGGCACAATGACTCCAGACAAAGTTCAGAAGGGCTGGCGGGTCCTCATCACTCCATATCGGCGGGCTGAACGATTTTGCACCCGTATTGTCGGCGCCCTCACGGCTCACATCTACGGCCAATGCTTTTGAGGCATACGGAAATACTAGGTCTAGCTGCTCGATAATTTCTTTAAAGGTATAACCGGCGTTCCGTAGTTCTATTACTTTGTCGTGATTGAATAGCTTTATCATGTGGGCATTATGAGCCTCTAGTGGCATCCGACAATAGGCCCCCACAACGGCCATTTTTAGACTGAATGCCGACGGATTACGCGACGATGCACCTATATCGTGAACCGGGTAAAACTGGAGCGGCCGTCACGCTCAATCCGATGTTCGGGAATGCCCTCACTTGACACGGTGCCGTTGCCATGGCTGAGCATGTTCATCGTGCAAGACTGCTTGTCATGGATCAGGAGACGATACGGCTGCTGGTAACGGGCCTGCTGACGGCCAGCGCCGGTATCGGCGGCGCAGTCATAGCAGGCTTCTTCAACCGCAGGAACACGCATGCGGTCATCAGGGCGGGCGCTGATGCCGCAGAAGCTACGCGCAGGCACGAGAAATCCTTGGAACATACCCAGTGGCTCCGCGACCGCAAATTAGCCGCCTATACGACCTTGATGGCTCAGATGCAGGAACTGGACCTCCTTATTCAGGACACCCACAAATTCCCTGGATCCTCAGATACAATCCGGATACCGGAACTAGCGTCAAAACTCGGCAGCGATGAGCTTATGCTACTGGTGCCGAAGAAAGTAGACGCGGGAATCACGTCCCTGTTCCTCGGCGTAAGGGCAATGATCGCCGCCACCGAATCCTTCCCTGCAGGCGAAGAGCGGGAAGCAGCCTATGAAAAAGCAGCCGACGAATTCGCCACTAGGTTCGTAAAGCTCCGTTCCCTCATTCGTAAAGATTTGGGAGTTAAGGACTAAGGCATGGACTTCAACCCTGACACCTGGGGAACCGTCGCCGATTGGGTCGGAGGCCTGGGTACTACCGCTGCGTTCCTGGCGACCGCCTTGGTTATATACCGCGATGCCAAAGTACGGCGCTTGGCTCAGGCTCGGAAGGTGGTCTACACCTCAGAGCGCACGGACACCTTTTCGTTGGCCATGGTCGCCTTCCACGATGACGAGGATGAACCAGTTCCCTCAATCCGACGACACGTTATAAAGAATCTCAGCGATGAGCCGATTTACATGGCCTACTTCTACTACCAGGATCGTCACAAGCGCCCCCAGTTTCTTGCCAAGCAAAACATAGTCCTTCCTGGTGCGGAGTTCGTTTACGAAAGCGACGAGGCGCGGCTGCCCCTGGTTCTGTTCCGCGATAATTCGGGGGTCGGCTGGATTCGCACACTAGGTGGTTCTGTATACCCGGCAGGTGGGATATATAAGCTCAATCAAAGGCAGCTGGAGGATGTTTTGTTCGCTCAGTACATGCAAAGGCAATCAGTTCGGTGAAGTATCACTGGCTCCGTTCCCCCTCCTCTAGGGCGGTTAGCTTGGCGGTGACGGGATAGCGAGGTGCGGGGTCTACGCCAGCTATGGCCTTGCATCGGTCACGCATACTGTTCTTCAGGCCTTTGAACAGTGGGTCGACAGTGCGGTGAGCCGCCCCGCCGATTAGGCAGCTCGTCAATTACGCCGACCGCCCACGCTACGTCCCGCAGTTCAGCTTCCCTCCGGCCCTCAGTACGGGCGGCGGGGATGGCCCCCAGGTATTCCTTGCTGTTGAGGACTATTTTGTCACCAGGACGAAATTGTCGTTCAATCGTCGGTGATTTTTGGCCGATCTGCTTATAGCAATCTAGATTACCTCCCGTCAGCAACAACGCGTCGAATGCCAGGACGAACATGAAAGCGAGCGGGCCGAGCCAGCTTATTACTTCATTCCGCGGCAGAACGCCAGAAGGGAGAATTGAAATAGGAGTGTTTTAGACATTAGTATTGTGAGCTCTGTTTTCTTATATGCTTTATGAGTTATTATGCTTACGGGGTCAATACTAGTTATAAGTACCTGACAACAGCAGTTATGCACAGCAATTTGGATTTACCTGCGTTGAAGTGCTAATGCAATTGCATAACCCCGACCCAAACGTGCCTTGTTTTTGTCGGGGTTTGTTGTGTCTTACTTCGTCTTATAGTTTCGGTCGTATAGCCTTCAACTAAAGGTGCGCTGCTGGGGGAAGCTAGCTGGGCTCCTGACCCCAGCTACATCGCATCCGAAAGAAGTCCCGCCCATGTCCACCGAAACCACGCCAGACGCCAAGCCGTCCGGGAATCGCAACCTGCTCATCATCATCGGCTCCGCCATCGTCGTCCTCCTGGCGATCATCGCTGTTTCCGTCAGCTCACAAGCGATTCGAGCCGGCCAGGAGGCGGACGCCAAAGCCAGCGCTATCGCCGAGGAATCTAAGCTGGCAGCGATCGCGGCAGCCGGCGAGAAAGCTCTGGTTGACCAACGGACTGAAGAGGCCAAGGATGCCAATTACGTCTGCGAACAGCGTTTGTTGAAGAAGCATCCAACAGCCACGGTTCAGGCCGGCAAGACTAAGTCCACCTACAAGGCTTCGGACGGCAGCTTTGACACTGTGGGCGCGTACACTGACGCTCCGGCAGGTAACCCGATCCCAATGCAGTTCAAGTGCTCGTCAATCAAGGGCAGCGGCGCCAGTTGGACGGTATTCCTCAGCAATGACGGCCATGGTTCGACGATTCCTTAGTAGTGCGATATTGAGGACGATCAAGCGAAGCTACACACCGCCGCTGGTTCTCACGCTCATAAGCGTCGCTTTGCTGACCGTTGCAGCTCTCATCTGTCTCAACGCGCTCGGACCACACGGCGATCCTAAGCCGAGCGTTACGGACTGGATAAGTGCTGTGGGCCAGGCAGCCGGAGCCCTATTGACTGGTGGCGCAGTGATCTACGCGGCCCGCACGTACGACAAACAGCGACAGGACAAGCACGATGAGTTGGAAGATAGGCGCCAGGAAGAGGAGCGCAAGCGCAAAGAACAAACGGACAAAATCATCGTCCGAGTAGAGCGCGGCCTCCCGGATGGCAAAACTCTTGTGGATGTCAAAAACTCCACCAACTTGCCGATCTTCAAGATGAACCTGTATGCGATCAATGTTGATGGGCGGGTTATTGATGCACAGCCACTTTCTCAGGAAGTAGTCGTGGGTGACTATCCGGGCCACCAGTTTGAAAACTGGGCAAACGTCCACAGCGCCTATGCAGAGTTCACTGACAGTGCTGGAGTCGCTTGGATTCGCACGTCAAAAGGGACGCTGGTCGAGAAGGGGAAGGAGCCAGATGGCTTTGACCCAAGGGAGATGCCGAAACCTGGCGACCCCATGCATACATACATGGGTTGGTACTGACGTGGCCCTTCGATACCGCCTCAAGCAGAGTGACGAACTATGACAACTGAAGTAACTGACTGGATTAGCGCCGTCTCTGATGCGGCCGCCGCTGTCGGCACGGTGGGAGCCCTTTGGGTTGGAGCGATCACTCTCCGCCGGCAAGTGAATGACCAGCACCGGGCACAAGCGTCAGCAGTGACGGTATCGGTGCAAAAGACTAAGCAAAACGGTGAGATTTTAGAGTTCATGGTGCAAAATGACAGCCCGTTACCTATCTACGAGGTCATGCTCATTGCCAGCGACCGCGGCGATGATATTCACCAAGATTTTGTTGCCGCTATGCCTCCCCGAACCAGAACAAGTTTCCAGTTGAGGGAAACGTCCTACATGGGTTGCCGCGCAAAGTTTTACGATAGTTCCGGGAAACGCTGGGTTCGTCACTTCAATGGGCAGTTACGCGACATCACACCAAAGCGGACGAGCAGATTGGAATTGCTTTATATCGCCCTAAAAACCCATGATCCGGCTAGAAAGATCAAGCGGGGTATGAATTAGTTCATGAAACAAATTAGGAAACTGCGGAATTGGAAGCACTGGCCGGGGGTGCTGAGCAGTGCCGCGATCATACTGGGCATTGTTGCCGTGGTCATTTTCGTGTCAGGTCTCTTGCAAGGCCCAACGACTGCGGAACCGCCCAACGCGGCCGAGTGGTTGAGCGCGATATCGACGTTCTGGGGAGCGGTGGCGACTGCCATAGGTTCTTTGCTGACCGCGGGCGCTTTGCTGATTGCCGCTCTCAGCTACCGCAAGCAAGTAGCAGACAGACACAAAGCCCAAGCTGTGAGCGTGACCGTCGGGAGTCGCACTGAAGTGACTCCTGCTGTAAGCGCAAGAAGGGCCGTAAGTGGCTACTTCCCGACCAATGAGAAACACTTCTATTTTGTGCGCAATGACAGCCAACTACCCATATACCGGGTGGAGCTAAGGGTCGGCGAATCAGACGACTTGAAGAGTTCCACACGTGAAGTTCTGGCTCCTGGGGACGAAGAATCGTTTGAAGTGTCCTTCGCTCCATTTCCGGCTTATGCACGATTCACTGACAGCTCCGGGGTCACGTGGACGAGAGACAGCTCCGGTAAGCTGACCGAACTGTACGACGAGACTACCGTGCTGACATGGTGACTAGGCCGGGTGAAGGATAAACGCCTCGTAAATGATCCTGGAGCCAGTCTTGCTGCTCTGGTCAGGCACCACGATCGTGACACCTGAACGCTGACGTGGCCGGATTCGTAGGTGCGGACTAGCCGGTTCACCTGGTCGGTGACAAACTTGCCGGAATCGGCTTAGATGTACCCGATTTTTGCTGCCATTGCTGCTCTCCTTCTGCTGTAGTCAGTCGCTACGGTTTATGGCATCCAGCATCTGTTCGTCAAGAGTGCTTTAGTAGGCGCTCACGTTGGAAGATTTTTATTGCGTTGGGTATCTTCGTGTCTCTCTAAGATTGCTCTCACGTCGTGTCAGATTGTGTCCCCGGAGACAGCGGTGGGGTGGGTCTGCCAATGTCCGCCTTATCGCGACAACAGGTCGAAATAGGCCGCACCGCGATTCCAGCTAACCGGATGCAACAGCGTCCCTACTGATGGGTTCAATGCGCTCCACATCATGCCGTCCCCGGCGAAAATGCCGACGTGACCCCAGTTGTTCGGTCCTTGAGGATTCTGAACCACTAAATCTCCGGGCTGCGGGTCATTAGTCCGTACTCCTACCCGCCACTGCTCGACCCGCGGCAGCTCGATTCCCGCCTGCCGGTAAATCCACTGCACGTATCCCGAACAGTCCCAGGCCTTGAAAGCAGTACCGCCCCAGACATACCGCCCGCCCAGCCCTTCCTGCGTGAATCGCAGAACGTCCTGACGAACTTGGCTCAGGTTGCGTATGGATCCGACAAGATGCTTCCCTGCCTGGGAATCGTCACAGGCGGCAGGAGCCGTGTCCGTTTCCAGGACAGAAACAATCGCAGTAGCCGCTGGTTCCCAACGCGCATAAAGCTCGGGGAAAGCCGAAACCTGAACCGCCTGCGCGGCCATCCCTTTGTCCATCACCTCCCAGCCGCGGATATCAAGCAGCCCACGCGGACTTCCCCCGTTTGGTCCATCCGGTCCGCCATAGAAAGCACGGGCGTTGTAGGCGGCGTCCATCAGCTCCGGTACTGTCCCCCAGCCTGCAGCCGGGCGCTGTTGGGCCGAGCCAATAGAGTCGTGGTCCCGACCAAGGCCGTCATTCGGGTAGTTCAGGGAGTCCGGCACGGCTGGGTTGGCAAGCATACGAAGGCTCGACTCCTGCAGCGCCATCATGATCGCGATGATGTACCCAGAACGCGGTAAAGCAAGCTGTTTGCCCACGGCGATGTAGGTCCTTGCGACGTTTTCTTGCCGGGGCGTTAGAACGTAAAGCAACTGACCACCGGCCCGGATCTCCAGCCCTGCGCCAGTCTCATTGACCACTGTGCCAGGGCCAGACGGCGCACAGGCAACAGTGCGTTGTCCCCCAATGCCGGTTAGTACCACCACCCCTCCCACGAAAGCCATCAACACGGCAAGCAAGACGGCCACACCAGCGGCGCAGACACCCTTCAGCAATGCCCGTCGTCGTGCGAGAAGTGCGGCGGCTGCTACAGCTGCCATCAGTAGACGATCCGCTCGGCAGTCGCATAGAAGCCGACCACCGCACAGCGTCCAGCTGGAGCAGTGACCGCCGGCGGACAGTTGACCATCACAGTGACCGGTGCTACAAAGGCGTTTCGGCTGTTACTCGACTCGTCCACGACCTGAACTGTCACGGTGCACACGTGGAGGCCATCCCAAGGCGCCGGGTACTCCTGGACCTTGGCCAGCTCAAGGTCACACCGCAGGGTCTGCGCAACGCCGCTTCGCCGTGCGGACTGTTCTGCCAGCACAGCGAAGCTGCCTGCTGTCAGACCAGTCCCCTCAAATTCCCGGACCAACGCTGACAAGGGGTTCGACCCATCCGGGAGAAGCTCCCACCAGGACCGCACCCGGGCATAAATTTCGGAATACGACGACGACCGACTGTCCCACGTATAAATCCCCTGCGCTGCCGCCGAAGCAAGCGCCCTGTGATCCAGAGTGCGCGGCAGTGCGCCATCAGTGGGCTGGGCCGGCACCCTGACTTCGGTGGGGGCAGCGGAGGGGCGGCTCTGACCTGACGAAGTATCCGACGGCTTGGGTGCAGCGTCCGGCGCCGTCGCAGACGGCCGAGGCACGGCATCCCCGCCAGAATCGGCGGGACAAAGCAGGAAGACTGCGCTGACCATCAACAGTGCAACGAGCCCTGCAGCCAAAAAGCGTTGGCGGCCAAACCTCCACATCGAACTCATCGTTCCCCCTGAATTCTGAAAACCATGCTCTACACAAACGGCACATGTGCTTCATGCTGGATCACGCGCCAGGCGGCCCGGTACAGCTGCCGGGCGAAGCCAATATTCACGGCGATATACCTTTCCGAAACGCCTAACTCACTCGCTAGGGCAGCCATCTGCGCGGATCTCTCCGGTCCACGTAAGCCCGGGCGGACTATCGACATCGCAACCCGTCGAAGCACTTTGGTGGGAAGGCAGCTGGCAGCCAATCGGCATAGGCCGTCCAGCCCTACACCTGCCTCCGGGTGGCAGTTCAGCGCCGCGTTGAGTGTCTTGGCGGTCTGCCGGACGACAGTGACGGCGTGCCAGCGGCGTCGGTCCTGAGGAGACGGCGGTCCGTAATGCCGCGGGCTGACAAGGCTGGATATAGCCAGCTTCCAGGTTTCCTCAGTGACGCTTCGGTGAACCAGATCCAACATGGAGTGCGCCCATGCCTGATCGATGCAGCCTTCCGCACTTCCTGATACGGCTGAGAAGCCGATGACTGCAAGGACCTCCGGGGACCCTTCCGTCGTCGTGAAGTCCACGAGCAACGGCAGCGTTTGATGGCTAAGCTCGCGCCGGATGTGGGCAGCACAGATCTTGTTGCAGACTCCCTGCACCCAAGCTTCGAAAGGAATTCCTGGAAGCTCCCGGTAGCGGCCCTTCGCAACCCCGTCCCAAACAGCGACACGGATCTCCTGCATGACATCGTCTACATCGCAAGACCGTCCAATTCGTCGCAGGCGGGAGTCTACGTAGCGGTGGACACCATAAACCGCGACCAGAATCCGGTCGATGGGAATGATGAGTTCGCGCGGCGGGGGCGAACTCCGCAGCGAGACATCCACCCCAGAAGGAGCCGTTGGCTGGCTCTTGGTTTTCAAGGCCTCAGATTCGATTTCCATGGCTTCACCGGCTTTGACTGTTCAGATCAAGTACCTCGCAGGGCCACGGAACGCAGCCCCGGTGTGTGGATTTGAAGACCCAGCAACGATCAGAAGAAGCTATACGAATTATTGTCGAAGATACTTAAAGTATCGTCAAGAGTGCTGTTCTTACTTTTTCCGGATTCTTCGGGAAGAATGGCGCTATGCCGAGAATTACGCAGCCACATGACGAGGCCTGGTCGGCCGACGTCGAGGCTGCCGTCGCGACGTTCGGCAACAAGTCGCGCAATGAAATTCTCCGGTTCCTTTCCGCGAGCGGGCCGGCAACCCGGGGCGATATCGTCGCAGCGGTCAGCGCTGGCGATCCCAGCGTCGCCAAGCACCTCGCCGTGCTTGAGGAAGCTGGGGTGGTGATGGTCGACGTCGAGCCCGGCCGCAGGCACGGAAGGTCACCCCGGTATTCCGCCAATCCCGTCCGGATCAAGGAGTTGCTCGACGCTCACCTGAAGTACCTGCTCGAGGAACAGCAGTAGTCGTCGGCGGCGAGTCATTCCCCCCGCTCCAGCGATTCCGGTGGCTCCGTTTGCGAATGCACCGCGGCGCGCTCGCCTTCGGGCCGCCGACTGATGTCTCTGTTCAGGTACTCGGTGATTGCGCGAAGCGTGTCCGGGGACACGTCCCCAAGAGTGCGGGCCGCGAAAGTTTTTACCCTCGCAGCGCGCAGGGACTTCACAAATTCAAGCTGGGAGTCAATGCGTTGGGGCAGGTCCGCAGAATCGGCATCCAATAGATAGGCGGGATCTACATCGAATATCCCGCATAGGGCGCTTAGGAGGGCGGGGTCGCTTACTAGTCTTCCCGTACCGTCCTTCATATAAAACCAACGCGCCCGGGATAGCTTGATCCCTTTGTCCGCCAGCTTCTCCTGAACCTCTCGGAAGGTGATCGGTTGCCCCCGCTCCGCCACAACGACGTCGAGCAGCAGGTTCAGGCGGCGGGCCAGCTCAGCCTGGGGAGAGACACCCATGTTCGCCGCGTGCTTGTCGACGCTGGACACCGCTCACCTCCCGACGATGGCAAGTGCAGTTGTCACACTGCTTGTGATGCTCAGTATTCCGGGGGTTTCCACGGCACGCAATGATTCGCGCCGTTCGCTTCCATCAGCTCATATGCAGGCGTATCGTATTGCTGTAGACCCGTCTACAGCGGGAAACGGACTTCCTCATCACTTGGTTGTGGTCTCCATGGCGAACATCTTGATGCATAGGACGAGAAGCAAGATAATCCGCTTCTTGATGGCCCATGGTCCTGCAACCACCCACGAAGTCGCCGCCGCTATCAACGGGTCCGCGTCATCCCTCCAAAAGCACCTGAACCTCCTGTCCCAGACCGGTATCCTGATGCTCGAATCGGGCCGATATAGGGCGCGGCCGGATGAGATCGAGAGGCAGTCAGCCGAGCTTGCAGCTGCGTTTCAGCCTCAAAACAGTGACTTCACGAAACTCATAACGGACGCTTCCCATTTCTCGGTGTCGCCGTTCCACTCCAGCGAGTGACCCGGAACGTCGAACCGTTCCAACTGGACCAAGTCGGGACGCAGTTCCGCCAACCGCTCCGAAACGGCCACCGGCGTCGATTTGTCTCCGGCACCGTGCAGGATGAGCGTCGGCTTTTTGAGTTCCCCGGCGCGCGCCACCCAGTCCAAAGTAGAGAGGTCGATGGGCTGCGCAAGGCCAGTCACCCAACGACCGGCACCAGTGCCCAACATTCGTAGGCCCAGCCTTGTCACGGGTCCCGGTAGCCCACTGGAGCTGCCATTGGCCGTCAGGGTCACCCTCCAGTCCAGCACGGGAGCTACGAGTACCAGTCCAACGATCCGATCGGAGTGAATAGAGAGGTCTGCCGCGCGCATCGCCATCGAGCCGCCCAGCGACCAGCCGAACAACACTAGGCGCTCCGCGCCATTGTCGACCGCGAATTGGATCGCTGCCTCGAGATCAAGCCATTCGTTCTGCCCCAAGGAGTAGCGAGCATCGTTCGAAGGCGGAGCGTCGCCGTCGTTGCGGTATGACACCACCAGCGACGTGAGGCCTAGTTGGTTGGCAACGGGGACGCCACGAAGGGCACCGGCCCGCTTTCCACCCATACCATGGACGTGGATTGCCCACGTCGAGGATGCTGGACCTGCGGTCTCCGGAACGAACTTCCATGCAGGCGCCATTCCGTCAGTCACGGGGACGACTACATGTTCGAACGGCAGACCCAATTGCTCAGGCGCGGAATAGGCGTAGCCACTCCAAATTCCGGCCCTGGCACCGTAAAGGTTGCCTGAGTCGACGCGCTCGACGAGCCGCGTCACCGTTCCGGCCCTGGCGTCTTCATCCACCACCGCACCTATACAGGCGTGGCCCTTACCGCCGGCGAACCAAAGGCTGTACCTGCCTGGGGCCGCCGTCAGAGGGGAGCTCGGCAACTCAACGAGCAACGCGCCATCTTCTCCAGGAAAGACTCTTCGGATGGCGAGGTCCTCCCGCCGGGTAGCCGACGGGACCACGACCCGCCGTGCGAAGTAGCCAGCCGCCAACACTGTGGCGGCAGCTGCGCCGAGGGCGGTCAGGGAAAGAACCCCCAACAGCTTAGGAGTCCTCATCGTCTTCCCTGGCGTGCTCGTCAATGACTTCTCTGAGCTTGGCTAAAGTCTCGGGAGACAGCTCCTGCAGTTGCCTGGCAGCAAAGTTCTTGACCCGCGCTTCCCGCATCGACTTCAGGAGATCGAGCTGGGCCTCTACCAGTTCCGGCACCCCTGCCGAGTCATCAAGAAGGTAGCGGCGATCCACACCGAAAAATTCTGCGAGATTCTCCAGCAGCGCATGGTCCACGGCCAGCGAGCCATCACCGCTGCGCATGTAGGCCCAGCGCGACCGGGACAGCGGGGTGCCGCGATCTGCCATGTTTTCGCTGATTTCCCGATAAGAGATGGGTCCCCGCCCTTGGGACTCATAAAGGTCGAGCAAAAGGGTAAGTTTTCTAGCGAGTCTGGACTGGGGCGACTCCTGAGGCTCCGCGGCATCATCTTTCACGTATGCCGTGCCTCCTCCCCCACATCGCCGGGCTCAACCGACTTTCCTGCACCCCATGATGGAAAGCGAGGAAGTCTTCTGTCCGGACCACTGTTTGCATATCAACTTCATCCAGCAACCTAGCAGCAGATGGATCCATCAAGAGTGCGTCTTGAATTTCAACGAGCATCCGATGGAGTCTTCGCGTTTTGCCGTCGATGCCTTCTGCAGGTGCGGCCAAGCGGCTGTCTTCCCGGGTGGCTGTCGCCTTCTCCCAGGTGTCAGTGAGGCTGGTCAGCAATGCTTCTCGAGTTTTCAACTCGGTGCGTCGAGACATACGACGGGCGACCGGTGGCAAAGCCAGGCCGGCACACAGAAACAGCATCGCCCCGACGAAGCTCACGTCATAAACAACTGCTAACTGCCCCATCACGGCCAAGTCTCCAAGCAGATGGGCGACGTCCATTCCCAAGACTGCGAAGACGACTACCAGTGCCAGAAGGCAGCCGATGCCGATCAGTGTGAAGGCGAGCCGGAAATGAAAGGTGGCCATCCGCCGTCGGAATCTAATGCAGACGTAACCCGTTACGCTGACGACAACGCCGACGTAGACAAACTGGATGGCCGAGTAGAGGGCGGCAGCAGGCTGATCACCATAATCGAGCATGAACCGCGTCGACGAGGCCGGCGCTTCGATGCTGAAGAACGCAGCAACCAGTCCCGCGGCAACGCACGCCAGTATTGTCAGGCCGAGGCGGTCGCTGCGCACGGATGCATCGTTGAACTCTGCCGCCCGGAGGATCGCCTGGGAAAGGAAGTAGATTCCAACGACCATGAGGATGTTCGCGCACAGGTCCACAAGGTTGCGGCCGCCAAGCGCTGCATCACCGGCGATGTATATCGAATCAACATTCAAGGTGAGCGCGGTTGCGATAGCAACCGCAGCGACAAGAATGCTGTGATCCTTCCTAGTGCGCACGCCCGGGAGAAGGCACAGGACGAGGACCCAGATGACCGCAGCCCCGATTGTCTGGATCACCCGAAAACCTGCTCAAATGATTTCGGTTCCAGGCTGCTTTCGCGAATTGCTGCGGCGAGGAGGTCAGCGAGTGTCTCGGCCGCGGCCTCCATGTCGTCCACGAAACTGCTCCGCGCCAGCGCTCGGGACACCATCTCGCCGTTGAGGTTTGGGAAAAGACTGGCCGCGTATTCCGCCGAGATCCCTAATTCATCATGGCGCAGGATCATGTGGCCGAGCTCATGGAGGACGAACTGCTGCCTGTGGAGCACTGAGTCTGTGACTGCGTGGAGAATGATTTCCCGGGAATCGGTCGATAGCCACAAGCCGCAGACTTCTGTGCCGTTGAGTACGGTGGTGGCTTCAATTTCGATCGGACGACGGCGGCGGGCCGCCACGATCGCGATCAATTTCTCCAGAGTGAGATGACGGGGTAACCACAGCGCTTGAAATGCTGCCGCCGCAACCCGTGCTGGTTCCGTTCGCTTAATTCTTTGCTCGTCCATACCGCCCCCTCTTTGCAGTGGACAGCAAGGGTGGCCGATCGACCACCGCGGCGCGTTGGGCGCCTCTTCGTCAATTGAACGCCTGTGCTCTGGACATGTCCAGAGCGGTGACAGTCGGTTTTGCTTATCACATGCCCTGACTAATCGCGGGGCTTCTTCAGAATTCTGTCGACTCCCTCCTTCGCGCACTAGCTGAAGCTGATTCAGTAGGGGAAGGAAAACTGTTGGGCGCAAACCGTAACTCGTGCAAATTTTCATAACAGCCTCAGTGGCAGTGCAACCATGACGTGCACCGCAGATACTGAATCTGAAGGGGGTCCAGACGCGACCGACTCGCGTCTTCTCCCCCTCCCATGCCGTCAACACTGGCCTAAGGGCTTGTCTGGCACAGGCAGCTAAGGCTCTCGCCCACTAGGCTGTTTTCATGCAAACCGAAGGGCGATCAAAGCAACGTCCTGACATGGCCCCCTTTGACCTCGTCTGGCCGCCTGGCCTAACAAGACCAGCAACCCCGCCCGCATTGCTGTACCTGGATCTCAACCACTGGATCAATCTCACCAAGGCGAAACTGCAGCGCGGCAGTGCTGAACGCTACCAAGCACTCCTCTACGAATGCCGACTAGCCCTCGCTGAAAGACGAACTCGCATCCTGTTATCGGCCCCTTTGGTAGAGGAGATTTACGCAATACGCGATCCCCGCCAGAGGAATGACCTAGCAGACCTCATTGAGGAACTAACCGATTTCGAATACATGGCCAGCCTTGTGGACGTTAGAAAACTCGAACTGCAGGCAACGTTAGATGAAATGACGGGCACGCAGGGCTTATCATTTTCACCTATTCCCCTGATTGGTAAAAGCCTTCTCCACGCCTTCGGAAAGGTAGGTGGACTGCGTCTAATGGGCGCCGATGGTGAAGCCGTCGACAGAAACACTCTCGAGCCGGAGCGTCTGCAGCAGCTCAGAGCGCTGGAACACCAAGCTGAGCGGGCGCTTATTGCGGGGCCGAGCGACGAGGAAGTCCCCGGGATGCGAGAACGAGGATATGCGCCTGAGGTCCATCGCGAATCTCTTGCCGGCAACGTACGAATCGAGCAGCACTTCGCGGATAAACAGCTTAGCGAGAGCTGGCGCCGTGGGCGATTGAGGGATGTGCTTCTCGCGCGTGAGGTGAATCTCGAACTCAACGACATGCTCAGTGCCGAACTAGCTGCGCGCCACAGGACTCTTGGTGAAGTGGCGGGCAACCTCAAAGATGCCCGCAGACTGGTACTGAGCATGCCCAGCAGTTGCGTGACCGTTGAGCTAAAAACCCACTATCACCGCGACGCAAAAAAACGTTGGTCCGTCAATGACCTCCACGACATCAATGCCATGTCAATCGCCGTGCCGTACTGCGACATCGTTTTCACCGACGCCGCTGCAAGGAACGGTTTAATACGAGCAAAGCTTCATGAACGGCTGAACACCATCCTGCCCCGAACTCCCGAAGACCTGGCAGGCATTCTTAGAGACCTTAAGGTGTAATTCCTACGAAGGTCGGCACGTGCCTGATGAGCCCACCGCAGCATCCCGGGCCCTGAACCGCGGTAGAAATACCCCGACCCATCCTGCATGTGGTGTCCAGATAGGATTTTCAATGCGCCGAGACCTCCCGGGCTGGCGACTTGTACTCGAGTCGTTCAAAGCATCTCGTCCGCGTGGAATGCATGCCCAGACAGGGGTACACCGCCTCGCGGGAGGCGCAGCTTTGAGGCGCATCTGTGATCTGCTGAGGAGGCGCCTTTCCAAATCTTTGTCTCATGTCGTATGCCTAAGCGACTGAGAACACGCTAAATAGGACCCGCCAGCTATGGGCACACCCAGGAGCAACTAGAAGATGAAAATAACTCCCTTCCACTTTGCCTACATCAGCATCACCGTAGCGCTTGTGGCTTCAACGGTGGTTTGCGCCATCGGCTGGAGTTTACAGTTGGCCCCCCTTAAGACTGAATGGGGGGACGTTGCCACGTGGGTTGGAGCCGGCGGCACGATCTTGGGTTTTACCATCGCTATTGCGACGCTTTGGCACAATGAAAAAGCGGGCCGCGATGATGAAGAGGCTGAACGACTCGCCCAGGCGAGGCGAGTGGGCATCACCTCTCACATGGTTCTGGAGCGCGATCCCCTATTTTGGGAGGCGCACCAGGATGCATGGAAGGGCTGGCGGGAACATACTGGCTTGCCGTCAGTTGAGGAACGAATTCACCTGGACTCGTACGAAGGCCCATGGGATGGAAAGGTCACCTTCACCGTGCAAAATGGCAGCCCCTATCCCCTTTCTAATCCTGTAGTAAGAGTTCGCGATGTTTCGACGTTGTCCTCCACGACACCTGCTCCCCCGTTGAAGACGATCGCCATGCCTGTGATCTTGGCGGGAGGAACAGCCGAGGGGAAAGCCACCGTCAATCTGCCGGCCCACTCCGGAGAGTCGATGATTCCGGATCTCGTCGAGTTGGAATTTTCAGACGTCTGGGAGGGCCGATGGCTTAGTTCATCGAGCGGATGCCGCAAAGTCGAACCCGCGGATGGTCTTCCGCCGCAAGCCTGAGCAAAACGGCAGTCGCGCGCGAGTTAGGACACCCGCGGGAGCCCTGCACCGCGCCAAGCGCCCCATCGTGCCCGCGGTGGAGATCCCCGACATCCGACGCTGCCCTGATGCGCGGACGACGAGGACGGGGTCCTGCTGGGCAGGTGGTATCTGCGCGGTGCCAGCCGTGAGGCACTGTCGGAAGCTGTGGGCGCAGGACTGGGAAACGTGCGACAGCGGCTCTCCGTCGCGCGTTGATGACCGGGCACTGATCGGGCATCCAGACGGGCCCGAAACATTCGGTCCAAATAGCCAGGCCCCGGCCGTCCTGCGCATATCCTTGGCGTCAACGGCAGCGACGAGGACCGGGGGAAGCCTGTGGCACCACAAGACCAAGAGAGTGCACCAGAGCGGTCCGGTTTGCGACCTGATCGAACGAATGGCCGGCGCAGCCGTCCGACCGTCGCAGGCGAGAAGCTCGTTGACGCGATTGAGTTCTGGAAGAAGCACCCATGGTGGAGACTCCTTGCCTGCATCGTTGCCTTGCTGGCTGTACTTGGCAGCACAAACCAGCTCTTCGGATGGCCGCCCTCTTTTTCGATCCCTAAGGCGCTCGAGACGCTCGGTCAGTCAGGGCAAAGCCCTTCGGCCGCCCCCAGCGCCACGGTGTCTGAACCTCCTTCTCCCTCAGCGACGCCTTCTGCGACGCCGACCATCACCCAGCCCGCCCCCGAGGTGCTCCATGTGGCCTCCGCGGGTCGGGCATGTCCCAACCCCAACCCTTCAGACTTCAAGCTTCCTGACGTGGAAGTCTGCGTCACCATGTGGTGCCAGTCCCTAACCTACGAACGAGACGGGAGGCTCCAAGGGAACCAGACCCAGATCAAGCTGAAGGCCAGCGTTTTCAATAAGACCACGCAGCCGCTCGACATCTCGATTACCAATGCATCCGCCATGCGCCTCCTGGTCTCCCATAAGGACTTACCCGGAAGCTGGCGGCCGCCGGAGAAGACGGTGGCCGCCGGAGACAGCCCCGTGCTCGTTGAATGGTCCGGCACTGGATCGAAGCAGAACTACTGGGCGTTGCCCCCGAATGTTTTTGCTGATTCCTACCCGACGCCGGCCGGGGTCGTTACCGGTTTTTACACGCAGTGGGATCCTCCGATCCTCGAGTCGGGCGAAGGCTATTATCGTCCGAGGGCCGAGCCATTCGACCCCTTCTACGCGGACGGCAACCTGGTGTTCCAACTGCCGGTGGGAAGCGTTGTTACCGGGCTGGCTGTCGTGGATAAGACTGACCCGACCAAGATCATCGCCGTGACGCCGTTCAGCGAGTGGAAGGACCGGGAAGTCCCCCCGTACACCTTCTAGCCCGTGGTGCAGGTAAAAGCCCCGGCCGGACGAGCTGTCCAGCCGGGGCTTTTTCGGGTGAAGGTGTTTAGACGTCCTCGCGGACCAGCAGCTCGATCAGGCCCATCTCGGCCAGGCTCTCCAGGTAGGCGGTCTCCGTGTACGGGTCCAGCTACAGCACGTTCCCGGTGGGTTGCCCGGCACGTCTTCTCTCATGCCGTCAGGCTACTCAGTCGTCGCTGATGGACTCCAGCAGTAATTCGCTGCAGCCCAAGCTCGGACAGCCTTGGTGTCAGTGGCCGGTGCCAAACGGCGGACGACGGGGGTTTCCCGCGGCCCGCTTTGCGTTCAGCCTCCACGAAGGGAATCAGTTCGCCTCGGAGCGCTTCGGCGTTCTGCTTCGCCAGGTCAATTTCGTATTCGCCGCCGTCAAGTGCAAATCGGAATATGACATAAAGCGCAACTTCAAGGCAGGACCTCCCCCAAGGCCCTAAGACCGAACGGTGTCTCGTGCCCGATCTCAGCGCCAGCCCTATTCGCAATCATTCAGAATTCCGATGATCGCATCGTGTTCCGCCTGAGTGACCCAGAGGCCGTACTTGGCCTTCACGGCGATTTGACGAGCAACATACTCGCATCGAAATGCCTGGTTTGGCGGCAACCATGTAGCGGCGTCATTTTCGCCCTTGGCGGTGTTGGTTGGTCCGTCCGTGGCCATGAGGTTCAGCGGGTCGTTGGCTAGTTCCCGGCGAAGCTCCGCCGTGAGTTGCTGGGCGCCGTTCTGCCATGCGTCGCCGAGCGGGACGATATGGTCAATCTGGACGGCGCTGCTGGTGTTCTGGCCACGTACAAAGCGGGTGGTGGTGCCAGTGTACTTGTCGGCAAGCGTGCCTGTGGTGACCACGCAGTTGTGGCTACCGGGTTTAAAGGTCCTATTCGTGAGGTCCCGGGCGAGGATGTCGTTGCGGGTGTCGCAGCCGTTGTGGTCCGTGTCGGCCCAAGCCGGGCCAAACTCTTCGCGGGAGTAACCGGCTGCGGATGCACGCCCCTTCACCGGGATACCCTCCAATTCGGCCAGCGCCTTGTCCATGGCGACGGCAGGATGTGGGACATTTACAGCAACACCCGGATCGGAATGTATGGCTTCAACGGCGTTGCATGAGGCTCCGCACCCTGCCACGGAGACAGCCAGGAGAGCGCCGGTTAAGAGCCCGAAGAATTCAACGCCCGAGCGGGTCTTCTTCATGGTCCTGCCCCGTAACCCGTCATAGCGCGAGAACAGCTCAAGGTGCCGGGGCAAGGCGGACTTTGGCCCGCGTACCGATCAACCTCTCCTGAGACGCTAGTCGTCTCACCGGGAGCGGCTGACTCATGCTGCCGGGGAGAATCTCACTCAGCTTCGCGATTTCCAGGATGTGCTCGGAGGTAAAGATGATCTTTCCTTTTCCCCAGCAGGCATGAGGGAAGCGTCCGCTCGTCGCGCCGTCGCGAAGCCATGACTCGGTGCATCTCATGAGAGCGGCAGCCTCGGCTGGCTCGAAAAATTCGATGTCCATTGAAACCTCCAAGTGGAAGATCTGGTTTCCACGTTCATGCCGGCAGTTCAACACGCCTACATGACCAAGCACGGTCACCGCTGGAAGGCCGCCACCGAGCGTTCCATGGCATCGGCGCTCACCTGCAGGGCCTCCGGCATCAAGTGCCCGTAAACCTGCTCCGTCGTCTTAGTTGAGGCGTGTCCCAGCCGGCGGGAGATGGTGAACAAGGGCACCCCGTCCTGGATGAGCCACGAGGCATGGGTGTGCCGGAGGTCGTGGATCCGCGGATTCTTGGTCAGTCCGATGGCCTGCGCCGTGCGGACGGCAGGAATCCAGTAGTGGTGCCAGTAGAGTTTATGGATGATCCGCCCGCCCTTGGGTGTCGTGAACACCAGCTCCTTCCCCGGTCTGCTGGCGACCAAAGGAATAAGGATCTCCACCAAAGCAGGGTTAAGCCCGATGGTGCGCTTGCCGGCACCCGTCTTCGTCGGGCCAAGGTAGAACTGGGATTGCCCGTCACGTTTCCAGGCTTTGTTGATCCGCGCAATTGGCGGCTTGGATAACAGGTCCACGTCCGCTACGGTCAACGCGGTTGCTTCACCAAACCGCGTCCCAGTCATGACAAGAAAGTTCGTGAAGGCCTTGTACCGCTCCCCCATGCCCTCCATGATGAGGCTGAATTCGGCATGGGTGAGGAACATGGCCTCATCCTCCGCCTTCTCAATAGGCGGCAGCTGAACACCCCGGCAGGGGTTGCGGGGAATGTAACCCAGCATCTCCGCGGTGTTCATTGCGGCGGAGATCAGACCGTGGATATTGTGAATGGTCTTCGGCGCCAGCCCCTTCGCAGCCATCGCCTTCACCCAGTGGGCGATCAGGCGGTAGTCCAGCTTGTCCACCGGGACGTGTCCGATGACGTTCCGTATGTGCCGGTCCAGCATGGTCTGGTAGGTCTTAGTGGTTCCGCTGGACGGCCGGATCAGCAGGTCGATGTGCTCTTGGATGACGTCGGCGACGGTGGGCGTGCGCTTCTCGTTGGACAGCAGGGCATGCTGGGCAATTTCGAAGGATTGGCCATTCGCGTCGAGCAGGCGCTTCAACGTCTCAGCCTCGACGAGCGTCGTCACCGTCAGGCCCTGCGCCGTGTGGGTTTTCTTATCCCGCCAGCGCACCATGTAGGACTTCGTACCGTCCTTTTTGGTGCGTGCACTGATGCTGGCCATGTAGAAAACCGTACGCGCCTGTACACACTTTTGGTGATTTTGTACACCCAAAAGTGCTCAACCGGCCTCTGACCTGCAAAGACACTGTGCCCGAGGTGGGACTCGAACCCACACACCTTTCGATACCGCATTTTGAGTGCGGCGCGTCTGCCAATTCCGCCACTCGGGCGCGGAATACATGGAGGGAAACGCTACGCCCACAGCTGACTGTGAGCAACGCGATCGCTTCACGTACGCGGAATTACTCTACATGCAGATAGGCTGAATTCCAGAATCGCGCCGCCGTCGCCGCAAAGAAACCCTGCAAGCCAAGTACAGCCGCGGTGGCACCTAAGATAGTGATGTCCCGCCGTACCTTTTCAAGGAGATCCCGTGACTGAACAGACGGAGTCCAAGCCCACGTCCCAGCCGGCGCGCCGCGTCATTGTGGCAGAGGATGAAACCCTCATCCGCCTCGACATCATCGAGATCCTGCGCGGCGAAGGCTATGACGTTGTGGGCGAGGCGGACAACGGCGAGAAGGCCGTCCAGCTCGCCGAGGAACTGAAGCCGGACCTGGTCCTCATGGATGTCAAGATGCCCGTCATGGACGGCATTTCGGCGGCCGAGAAGATCGTCAAGGCCCGCATCGCCCCCGTGGTGCTGCTGACCGCCTTCAGCCAGAAGGAACTGGTGGAGCGCGCCCGCGACGCCGGCGCCATGGCCTACGTGGTGAAGCCGTTCACTCCGGCAGACCTCATCCCGGCCCTGGAGATCGCCCTCTCCCGCCACGAGGAAATCAAGGCCCTCGAGAGCGAGGTCTCCGACCTCCAGGAGCAGTTCGCCACCCGCAAGCTCGTCGAACGCGCCAAGAGCCTGCTGACCACCAAAATGGGCCTGACAGAGCCGGAAGCCTTCCGCTGGATCCAGAAGACCTCCATGGACCGCCGCCTCAGCATGCGCGAGGTCGCCGAAACCATCATCAACCAGGTCAACTAGGCCACAGGCCGGCCCTGCCGGGACCCCTAAGGGCTCCGACAGGTTCAATCACCGGACGTTCAAAAAAGGGAGGATCCCCGCCAAGCGGCGGGGATCCTCCCTTTTTTGTTCCGAAGGCTAGGCCTTCTTCTTCTTTTCCGGCCAGGGGCCGAGCTTTTCCTTGTTGCTGCTGACTTCACCGGCGCGGGTGGAATCTGCCAGGTCGCCTACCTTGTGCACCTTCAGGGAGTTCGTGGAGCCGGCTTTTCCGGGAGGGGACCCGGCAGCGATGACCACCAGGTCACCGTCCTGCACCAGGCCCATTTCCTCGAGGCTGCGGTCCACCTGCGCGGTCATGGCGTCCGTGTGGTCCACCATCTGCACCAGTACCGGCTGGATGCCCCAGGTCAGCGCCATCTGGTTCCAGACCTGCTCCACCGGGGTGAAGGCGAAGACCGGCTTGATGGGCCGCAGGCGGGACAGGCGGCGTGCGGAGTCGCCGGACTGGGTGAACGCGCAGATGTACTTGGCGTCCAGCTGGTCGGCGATTTCGACGGCGGCACGGGTGATGGCGCCACCACGGGTCTTGGGCTTGGTCCCCAGCGGGGGGACGCGCTCCAGGCCGTGGACCTCAGTGGACTCGATGATCCGGGCCATGACCTTCACGGTTTCGATCGGGTACTTGCCCACGCTGGTCTCACCGGAGAGCATGACGGCGTCGGCACCGTCGAGGACGGCGTTGGCGCAGTCGGAGGCCTCTGCACGGGTCGGGCGCGGGTTGTCGATCATGGACTCGAGCACCTGGGTGGCCACGATAACCGGCTTCGCCCAGCGGCGGGCCAGTTCGATGGCGCGCTTCTGCACGATCGGCACTTCCTCCAGGGGAAGCTCCACGCCGAGGTCGCCACGGGCCACCATGATCGCGTCGAACGCGTCGATGATCTCCGGAAGCTGCTCCACGGCCTGCGGCTTCTCGATCTTGGCGATGACCGGCACGCGGCGGCCTTCTTCATCCATGATCTCGTGCACGCGGGTGATGTCGGACGCATCCCGGACGAAGGACAATGCCACCAGGTCAACGCCGCGGCGCATGGCCCAGCGAAGGTCGTCCTCATCTTTTTCGCTCAGCGCGGGAACGTTGACGGCCACGCCGGGCAGGTTGATGCCCTTGTTGTTGGACACCATGCCACCAACGGTCACCTCGGCAACCACCTTGACGTCGTCGACCTCAATGGCGCGCATGGCCACCTTGCCGTCGTCGATCAGCAGTGCGTCCCCAACCTTGACGTCCTCGGTGAGGCTCTTGAGGGTGGTGGAGCAGATTTCCTGGGTGCCGGGGACGTCCTCGGTGGTGATGGTGAAAATGTCACCCACGGCCAAGGCGTGCGGACCGTCCACGAAACGGCCCAGGCGGATCTTGGGGCCCTGCAGGTCGGCCATGATGGCCACGGCCTTGCCCAGGCTCCCTGCCGCCTTGCGGACATTTTCGTAGGTGTTGTCGTGCACGGTGTAGTCGCCGTGGCTCATGTTCATGCGGGCGACGTCAACGCCGGCCTCCAGCACAGCCAGGGTGTTCTCGTAGCTGGCAATTGCCGGGCCAAACGTAGCCACAATTTTTGCGCGTCTCATATACCTACCCTATTGGTCTCTTGCATTGGTTAAGTTGTCGGCGAGGTGAACCCTCGATGCACCCCTAGAGGACGGCGATGGCGCGGTCCGTCGGCGCGACGGGAGCGGGAAGGATGGTGCTTCCCATCAGGTACTTGTCAACGGCTGCGGCGGCGGCACGGCCCTCGGCGATGGCCCACACGATCAGGGACTGCCCGCGGCCGGCGTCACCGGCAACGAAGACACCTTCGGTGTTGGTCATGTAGTAACCGTCGCGGGCCACGTTGCCGCGGCCGTCGAAGTCGGCGTGCACCTGGTCGGTGATCCCGGCCGGTTCGGCTCCGGTGAAACCCAGGGACAGGAACACCAGGTCTGCGGGAATGATCCGCTCGGTGCCCGCCTTGGGGAGGCGCTTGCCGTCGACGAATTCGGTTTCGGCCACCTTGACGCCGGTGAGCTTGCCGTTTTCGCCAACGAATTCCACGGTGGACGCGAGGTAGGTGCGTTCGCCGCCTTCCTCGTGGGCGCTGGCCACTTCGAAGAGGTTGGGGAACGTGGGCCACGGCTGGTGGCTGGCACGTTCCGCCGGCGGCTGCTTGCCGATCGCCAAGGTGGTGACGGACGCTGCGCCGTGCCGGTGGGCGGTGCCGAGGCAGTCGGCTCCGGTGTCGCCGCCGCCAAGGATGACCACGTGCTTGCCGTTGGCGTGGATCTGGTTGTCGATGGTTTCTCCGGCCACCACGCGGTTGGCGGGCACCAGGTAGTCCATGGCGAAGTGGACGCCTTCAAGGTCCCGGCCCGGGATGGGCAGGTCCCGCGGGACGGTGGCACCGGTGCAGACCACGACGGCGTCGTAGCGCCTGCGCAGCTGCTCCCAGGTCACGTCGGTCCCCACGGCCACGCCGGTCCGGAAGCGGGTGCCTTCGGCCTTCATCTGTTCGACGCGGCGGTCCACCTGCTCTTTTTCCATCTTGAAATCGGGGATGCCGTAGCGCAGCAGGCCGCCGATCTTGTCGTCCCGTTCGTAGACAGCAACGGTGTGGCCCACACGGGTCAGCTGCTGGGCGACGGCCAGGCCTGCCGGCCCGGACCCTACCACCGCGACGGTCTTGCCGGTCAGGCGCGCCGGCGGCAGCGGGTTGACCCAGCCGTTCTCGAACGCCTCGTCGATGATGGAAACTTCAACCTGCTTGATGGTGACGGCGGGCTGGTTGATCCCCAGGACGCAGGAGGCCTCGCAGGGGGCGGGGCACAGCCTGCCGGTGAACTCGGGGAAGTTGTTGGTGGCGTGCAGCCGCTCAATCGCTTCCTCGCCCTTGTCCCGCCACATGAGGTCGTTCCACTCGGGAATGAGGTTCCCCAGGGGGCAGCCTTGGTGGCAGAACGGAACGCCGCAGTCCATGCAGCGTCCGGCCTGCGCCTTCAGGACGCCTTTCTCCTGCGCCTCGTAAACTTCCTTCCAGTCCATGATGCGCACGGGAACGGGACGGCGCGGCTGGGTTTCACGCTGGCGTACTTTCAGAAATCCGCGTGGATCAGCCACCGGTCACCTCCAGGATTCGAGACCATACTTCTTCGCCGTCGGGGTCAAGGCCCTCTTCGATGGCGTCAAGACGGGTTTGCAGCACGGCCGCGTAGTCGCGCGGCAGCACCTTGGTAATGCGGGCAGCGGTGTCATCGAAGTTTTCGAGGAGCCGCGCCGCCAACTGGGAGTCGGTTTCCTCGATGTGCTTCACCAGCAGCCCATGGACAATGTCGCGGTCCTCGGCGTCGAGCTCGCGCAGCTGCAGCTCGCCGGACTCGAGGGCCTGCTTATTGACGCGGGTGGTGCGCAGGTCCAGCACGTAGGCGGTGCCGCCTGACATGCCCGCGCCGAAGTTGCGTCCGGTGCGTCCCAGGATCAGCGTCTGGCCGCCGGTCATGTACTCGCAGCCGTGGTCCCCGATGCCTTCGACGACGGCCGTCGCACCGGAGTTGCGGACCAGGAAGCGTTCGCCCACCTGGCCGCGCAGGAACATTTCACCACTGGTGGCGCCGTAGCCGATGACGTTGCCGGCGATGACATTGGTCTCCGCCTTGAAGACGTTGGTACGGTCCGGGCGGACGATGATCCGGCCGCCGGACAGGCCCTTGCCCACGTAGTCGTTCGAGTCGCCGAACAACCTCAGGGTGATGCCGGCCGGCAGGAAGGCGCCCAGCGACTGGCCGGCAGTGCCGTTCAGCGTGATGTCGATCGTGTCCGTGGCCAGTACGTCGGTGCCGTAGGTCTTGGTAACGACGTGGCCGAGCATGGTACCCACGGAACGGTCGGTATTGATGACGTCCACGTTGATCTTCACGGGGCTGCGGTCCGTCAGCGCCTCGGTGGCCATGGTGATCAGCCGCTGGTCGAAGTGCTTGTCCAGCTCATGGTTCTGGCCGGTCATGTTCCGCAGCGGCGCGTCGTCGTCGAACTCCAGGCCGTGCAGGATCGGGTCCAGGTCCAGGCCGTCGGCCTTCCAGTGGTTGACCGCCTCGCGGGCATCCAGGACCTCGGCGTGGCCAATGGCCTCTTCGAGGCTCCGGAAGCCAAGCTCGGCCAGGATTTCACGGACTTCCTCAGCCAGGAACTCGAAGAAGTTGACCACGAACTCCGGCTTGCCGCTGAAGCGGGCACGAAGCTCGGGGTTCTGGGTGGCAACGCCTACCGGGCAGGTGTCCAGGTGGCAGACGCGCATCATGATGCAGCCTTCCACCACGAGCGGGGCGGTGGCGAAGCCGAATTCCTCGCCGCCCAGCAGCGCGGCGATGACCACGTCGCGACCGGTCTTGAGCTGGCCGTCAACCTGGACCACCACGCGGTCGCGCAGGCCGTTGAGCATCAGGGTCTGCTGGGTCTCGGCCAGGCCAAGCTCCCAGGGGACGCCGGCGTGCTTGAGCGAGTTCAGCGGCGAGGCGCCGGTTCCGCCGTCGTGCCCGGACACCAGTACGACGTCGGCCTTCGCCTTGGTCACGCCGGACGCCACGGTGCCGATCCCCACTTCGGACACGAGCTTCACGTGCACCCGTGCGGACGGGTTGGCGCGCTTGGCATCGTAGATCAGCTGCGCGAGGTCCTCGATCGAGTAGATGTCGTGGTGCGGGGGCGGAGAGATGAGTCCGACGCCGGGGGTTGAGTGGCGGGTGCGGGCCACCCACGGGTAGACCTTCTGCGCCATCAGCTGGCCGCCTTCACCGGGCTTGGCACCCTGGGCCATCTTGATCTGGATGTCGTCGGCGTTGGTCAGGTACAGGCTGGTGACGCCGAAACGGCCGGAGGCGATCTGCTTGACCGCGGAGCGGCGCTTGGGGTCGAGCAGGCGGTCAACGTCCTCGCCGCCTTCGCCGGTGTTGGACTTGCCGCCCAGCTGGTTCATGGCGATGGCCAGCGTCTCGTGGGCCTCCTGGGAGATGGAGCCGTAGCTCATGGCTCCGGTGGAGAACCGCTTGACAATGCTGGAAACCGGCTCCACTTCCTCGAGCGGAACGGCCGGACGCTCGTTCTTGAACTTGAGCAGCCCGCGGAGGGTCATCAGGTTGGTGGACTGGTCGTCCACGCCCTTGGTGTAGGCCTTGAAGATGTCGTACCGCCGCTCACGGGTGGCGTGCTGCAGCCGGAAGACGGTCTCAGGGTTGAAAAGGTGCGGTTCGCCGTCGCGGCGCCACTGGTATTCGCCGCCGCCCAGCAAGGGCCGGTGCGGCTGTTCGATGCCGCCTTCCGGGTACGCCATCTGGTGGCGTGCGGAAACTTCGGCAGCGATAACGTCCAGGCCCACGCCGCCCAGCTGGGAGTGCGTGCCGGCAAAGAATTCATCCACGAGTTCCTGTCCAAGGCCCAGGGCCTCGAACGTTTGGGCGCCGGTGTAGGAAGCCACAGTGGAGATGCCCATCTTGGACATGATCTTCAGGACGCCCTTGCCGAGGCCCTTGATCAGGTTGTAGACGCCGTCCTGCGGGGTCACCCCGGTGACGTCCCCGGCGGCGATGAGCTGCTCCACGGATTCCATGGCAAGGTACGGGTTGACGGCGGAGGCGCCGTATCCGATCAGGACTGCCACGTGGTGGGTTTCGCGGACGTCGCCGGCCTCGACCACCAGGGCGGTCTTGGTGCGGTTGGCGCTGCGCAGCAGGTGGTGGTGCACGGCACTGACCAGCAGCAGCGACGGAATGGGCGCCCACTGGGCGTTGGAGTCGCGGTCTGACAGCACGATGTACTGGACACCGCGGTTGATGGCGCCGGAGACCTGCTCGCAGATTTCGGTGAGCCGGGCGCGGAGCGCGTTCTCGCCGCCCTCGGGGCGGTAGAGGCCGCGGACCTTCATGGCCACGCGGTCGCCGTCGGGGCTTTCGATGTTGGCGATCTTGGCGAGCTGGTCGTTGTTGATCACCGGGAAGGGCAGCTGGACCTGGGGCTGGCGCACCTGCTTGGTGTCCAGCAGGTTGCCGTTGGGGCCGATGGCGCAGGTCAGGGAGGTGACCAGTTCTTCGCGGATGGCGTCCAGCGGCGGGTTGGTGACCTGCGCGAAGGACTGAACGAAGTAGTCGAACAGCAGGCGGGGGCGCTTGGACAGCACGGCAACCGGGGTATCGGAGCCCATGGCGCCGAGCGGCTCGGCGCCGGTGCGGGCCATCGGACCCAGCAGGATCTTCAGTTCCTCGGTGGTGTAGCCGAAGGTGCGCTGGCGGATGTTCACGGACGCGGCAGTGTGGACCACGTGCTCGCGCTCGGGCAGCTCGTTGAGGTCGATCAGGTTGTCCTTGACCCACTCGGCCCACGGGTTGGCTGCGGCGACTTCGGCCTTGACCTCTTCGTCGTCGATGATGCGGCCGGCCTCGGTGTCCACCAGGAACATCTTGCCCGGGGAGACACGGCCCTTCTTGACCACCTTGGAGGGCTCGACGTCGATCACGCCCACCTCGGAGGCGAAGACGATCAGGCCGTCTTCGGTGATCCAGAAGCGGCCGGGGCGCAGCCCGTTGCGGTCCAGGGTGGCACCCACCAGGTTGCCGTCGGTGAAGGAGACGGCGGCAGGGCCGTCCCACGGTTCCATCAGCAGCGAGTGGTACTCGTAGAACGCGCGCCGTGCCGGATCCATGGTGGCGTGGTTCTCCCACGCCTCGGGGATCATCATCATGATCGAGTGCGTGATGGGGCGGCCGGAGAGCCAGAGCAGCTCGGCGACCTCGTCAAACGAGGCGGAGTCCGACGCACCCGGGGTGCAGATGGGGTACAGCTCTTCGGGAGAGTCGCCCAGCAGCGGGTTGGCCAACTGTGACTGGCGGGCACGCATCCAGTTCCGGTTGCCCTTGACGGTGTTGATTTCACCGTTGTGGGCGATGGTGCGGAACGGCTGGGCCAGGGGCCAGGACGGGAAGGTGTTCGTGGAGAAGCGTGAGTGGACGATCGCCAGCTTGGTCTTGAAGCGCTTGTCCGAAAGGTCCGGGTAGAAGGGCTCCAGCTGCGCGGTGGTCAGCATGCCCTTGTAGACGATGGTCCGCGAGGACAGCGAGGGGAAGTAGACGCCGAACTTGTTCTGGGCGCGCTTGCGGATCCGCCAGGCGCGGGAGTCCAGTTCGTTGCGGTCCAGTTCTTCACCGGTGGCCGAGGCCAGGAAGGGCTGGGAGAAGTAGGGCATGCAGGCGCGGGCCATGGCGCCCACGAGGTCCGCGACAACCGGCACCTCGCGCCAACCGAGGACCTTCAGGCCTTCATCGGCGGCGAGGCCCTCGATGCCTGCCTTGGCGGCGTTGGCTTCACGCTGCTCGGCAGGCAGGAAGGCCGTGCCCGCCACGTACAGGCCGGGGGCCGGCAGCTCGAACTCGGTGACCGCCCGGAAGAACTCGTCGGGGATCTGCATGAGCAGGCCCGCGCCGTCGCCCGTTCCCTCGTCGGCACCCACGGCGCCGCGGTGTTCAAGGTTGCGCAGGGCAGTCAGTGCGGCATCGACGATGTCGTATCCGGGCTCGCCGCGCAGGGTCGCGATGATGGCGAGGCCGCACGCGTCCTTCTCCTGCTCCGGGTTGTATAGCCCGGCAGCCTCCGGCATGGCGGCGAAGCGCTTGAACGGCGAGAGTGCAGTCTCAGGCTGGTCCGGTTCGGACCAGCTGGGAGTGTTAAGAGTTTGGGTCATGGGAGACGTCCTTCCTCCTGATCGTGCGTATGGAAGGGACACCGTTGGCCCCACTCGTCGGCGCCGTTGCAAGGGCACAACAAAGTGTTGATTACTGGAAATTGTAGGTCAGCGCAGCCTGCTGAACTAACGGTTACGCAGGCACCTGCCCGGGGCTGCATCCGGCAGCATCTCTTTGCTGCCAGGACGGGCCCCATGCCACGACATTGTGGTTTCGGGCCCTTCGAGCGGTGGCTCTGCTGCCCTGCCTGGCCGGCTTCCTACTTACCGGCGCCGGCCTCCGATGCGGGTCCTGTGGCTGTGCTGCCGGAAGTTCCGGAAGCCGTGGCATCCGTGCCAGGCTTGGAGCCTGCCGGAGCCGCCGCGGGTTCTTCCGTGGGGTCGGAAGCATGCCGGGAACCGCTTTGGTTATCAGGGAGATTACCACGCGAATCACTATCTGAGACAACAGTGTCCGGATCACGGACTTCCTGGTCGTCGTCGCCGGCTGCCCCGGCCACTGCCGTTTCGCCCGCGGCTACGCCGTCCGGTTCGCGCCCGGTCAGGTACACGGTGTCCGGCTCCGGCCGGCCCTTGAGGCCCAGCATGAGGAAGGCAACCAAGGCCGCCACGAAGACGAAGATGCTGGTCCACACGTTGAGCCGGGTGGTGATACCGAGGATGTTGATCTGTTCGGCGTCGTCGATGCGCAGCAGTTCGATCCAGACGCGGCCCAGGGTGTAGTACATGGCGTACAGCCAGAAGAGGCGGCTCCGGCGGAAGTGGAACCGCCGGTCCAGGGCGAGCAGGATGAGTACCCCTGCGACGTTCCAGAGCGATTCGTAGAGGAACGTGGGGTGGAAGAGGGTATCTGCAGGCATGCCGGCCGGGAAGTTCGGGTTGTTGGCGTCGATCTGCAGCCCCCACGGAAGCGTGGTGGGGCCGCCGAAGAGCTCTTGGTTGAAGTAGTTGCCCCACCGGCCCAGGGCCTGGGCCAGGAGCAGGCCTGGCGCGGCGGCGTCGACGAAGGCGCTGAGCTTGACCCCGCTGCGGCGGCACCCGATCCAGGCACCGACGGCTCCCAGGACCACCGCGCCCCAGATTCCGAGGCCGCCGCGCTGGATCTGCGGGATCAGCGAGAGGTCGCCGGTGCCGTTGAAGCCGGGCCCGAAGTAGGCATCGGGGGACGACACCACGTGGTAGAGGCGCCCGCCGATGATGCCGAAGGGAATGGCCCAGATGACGATGTCCCAGACGCTGCCTTCGGGGGCCCCGCGCTTGGCCCAGCGGACGGAGGTCAGCCACAGGCCAACCACGATCCCGGCCAGGATGCACAGCGCATAGGCGTGGATCCGCAGGCTGCCCCACGGCAGGGGGATGTCGAACCCGGACCAGCTGGGGCTGGGGATGCTGCCCGGCACCAGTGCGGGTGCCAGGGCGGCTGCCTGGATCAGTGCCTGCATGGGTTAGGCCCCGTCCGTGGTGTGGCCGGCTTCCGGCGCCAGGCCGGTGCTGAGGTCCTTGGTGAGGGCGGCGACGGCGTCCACTCCCCCGTCGCGGAGGGCAGCGACCAGCGCGGTGCCCACAATGACGCCTTCGGCGTAGGCGGCGATCTCGCGGACCTGGTCCGCGGTGGAAACTCCAAGGCCCACGCAGACGCGCTCTGCTCCGGCGTCGTGCGCGGCGGCAACCACGTCTTTGGCGGCGGTGCTGACGGACGTGCGGGCACCGGTGACGCCCATGATGGAAACGGCGTAGACGAACCCGCGGCTTGCATCCACGGTGCGCTGCATGCGCTCGGCGGTGGAGGACGGGGCAACCAGGAACACCCGGTCCAGGCCGTACTTGTCCGACGCTGCCATCCACTCGGCAGCCTCGTCCGGAATCAGGTCCGGCGTGATGAGCCCGGCTCCCCCGGCCTCGGCAAGGCGGCGGGAGAATTCGTCCACTCCCATGCGGACCACGGGGTTCCAGTAGGTCATGACCAGGACGGCGGCGTCGGTCTTGCTGGTGATGCCGGCGACGACGTCGAAGACCTGCTTGACGTGGAAGCCGTTGGCCAGTGCCTCGGTGGTGGCGGCCTGGATGACCTGGCCGTCCATGACGGGGTCGGAATAGGGGATGCCGATCTCGATCAGATCCGCGCCGTTCTCCGCCAGGGCGATGCCGGCGGCGATGGTGTCCTCGACGCTGGGGTAACCGGCGGGGAGGTACCCGATCAGTGCCGAGCGGCCCTGGGCTTGGGCCCGGTCAATGGCGGCCGCCGACTTGCTGGTCATCTCTGCGCTGTTCACAGCTGCTCCCCCTCTTTGCCGATTTCCGATTCGGCGGAATCTTTGTCCAGCAGGTCAAACCATTCGGCGGCGGTGGCCACGTCCTTATCGCCCCGGCCGGAGAGGTTCACGATGATGATCTTCTCCGCCGCGTTGGCGGGGTCTTCGGCGGCAAGCCGCTGGCCCACCTTGATGGCGCCGGCCAGCGCATGCGCGGACTCGATGGCGGGAATGATGCCTTCGGTGCGGCACAGGAGGCGGAAGGCTTCCATGGCTTCGGTATCTGTGATGGGTTCATAGCTGACCCGTCCGATGTCCGAAAGGTAGGAGTGTTCCGGGCCGACCCCGGGGTAGTCCAGGCCGGCGGAGATGGAGTGCGATTCGATGGTCTGCCCGTCGTCGTCCTGCATCAGGTACGAGCGGGCGCCGTGCAGGACGCCAGGTTTGCCCAACGAAATGGTGGCGGCGTGCCGGCCGGTCTCCACGCCGTCGCCCCCGGCCTCGAAGCCGTAGATCTTGACGGAAGGGTCATCCAGGAAGCCGTGGAAGATGCCAATGGCGTTGGAACCGCCGCCGATGCAGGCGCAGACGGCGTCGGGGAGCCGGCCCTCCTGCTCCAGGATCTGGGCGCGGGCTTCCTCCCCGATGACCTCGTGGAAGTAGCGGACCATGGCGGGGAACGGGTGGGCCCCGGCCGCTGTCCCGAGCAGGTAGTGGGTGTTGGCGACATTGGCCACCCAGTCCCGGAGGGCGTCGTTGATGGCGTCCTTGAGGGTCTGTGATCCGCTGGTGACCGGGATGACCTTGGCACCCAGGAGCTCCATCCGGGCAACGTTCAGCGCCTGGCGGCGGCAGTCCTCGGCTCCCATGTACACCACGCACTCCAGCCCCAAGAGGGCAGCCGCGGTGGCACTGGCCACGCCGTGCTGGCCGGCGCCGGTTTCGGCGATGATCCGGGTCTTGCCCATCCGCTTGGCGAGCAGCGCCTGGCCCAGGACGTTGTTGATCTTGTGCGAACCCGTGTGGTTGAGGTCCTCGCGCTTGAGGAACACCCGCACTCCCCCGGCATGCTGGGCGAACCGCTTGGCTTCGGTCAGCAGCGACGGCCGGCCGGAGTAGTTCTTGTTCAGGTCGGCTATCTGGGCCCGGAATTCGGGATCGTCCTTCGCCTTATTGAAGGTTTCCTCAAGTTCATCCAGGGCGGCGATCAGGGACTCGGGCATCCACCGGCCACCGTAGCTGCCGAAGTACGGCCCCGGCGCGTGGCGGAGGGATCCGCCCTGCAGGAATGCTTCCGCGGTGTTGTTCTCAGCGTTCCCTGAGGGTGCGTCGGCCATCAGTCCCGTCCTGTTCCAAATTGATCGGTCAAAAGTGAGCTGTTCCGGCCTGGGCCGGATGGTTGCAGGCATTGCGTGGCCGGTACGGACCGGCTCCGCAATGCAGGGTGTGCCGGCTGCCGTCAGCGGCGCGCGGCGATCGCGGCGGCACCCGCGGCAGTGAATTCGGCGATCCGTTCCCGGGGAGTCGCGTGGCTCACCAGCGCCTCGCCCACCAGTATGGCGTTGGCGCCGCTTGCGGCGTAATGCGTGACGTCATCGGCGTCGCGGACGCCCGATTCGGCGACCACCACGGCTTCGCCGGGGATCAGGCCCGCCAATGAGGCGAAGACTGAACGGTCGACGTCGAGCGTCTTCAAATTGCGTACGTTGACGCCGATGATCCGGGCGTTGGCCGCCATGGCGCGCTCGATTTCCTCTTCCGTGTGGGTCTCCACGAGCACGTTCATGCCCAGTTCGGCGCTGAGGGCACTGAACTCGGTGAGCTGGGCGTCGGAGAGCGCGGCAACGATCAGGAGGATGAGGTCGGCGCCGTGGGCACGGGCCTCCCAAATCTGGTACTCGTCAAGCGTGAAGTCCTTGCGGAGCAGCGGAACCTCGACGGCGGCGCGCACGGCGTCGAGGTCGGCGAGGGAACCGTTGAAGCGGCGCTGTTCGGTGAGGACGCTGATGACGGAGGCACCGCCGTCGGCGTACTGCCTGGCCAGCGACGCCGGATCCCCAATGCTGGCGAGGTCGCCCTTGGAGGGGCTGCGGCGCTTGATTTCCGCGATGACTTTCAGCTGTTCCCGGGTTGGCGAGGTGCCACCGAGTGCCGCCCAGGCATCGCGCGCGGGCACGGCTGCCTGGGCCCGGTCCTTCAGCTCAGCCAGCGAAACGAGCCGTTTCCTGGCCTCCATGTCCTCCCGGACACCGGCGTTGATGTCGTCGAGAACAGTTGCCATCAGTGGCCGGAGTTCTTCAGCTTGCTGCCTTCGACGCCGTAGCCTGCCTTGCGCATGACGTAACCGAGGATCAATCCGATCACCATGACCACGGCTCCGCCGATGAAGATGGGGGTGCTGGCGATGACGAACGCGATGGCTGCGATGAGTGCGCCGACGAGCATGACAATGACGCAGGTCCAGGCGGCCGGGCTGTTGCCGTGGCCAAGTTCCTGGCTGTGGTCAATGGCCCCGGGGGCCACCGTGCGGGTGCCGGGCGTGGAAACGGACGCAGGTGCTTTGCTCATGGAAATCTCCTCAGGATGGATACTGCTTACATTCTGCCATTTTTTGGCTGCCGCCCGCGTACCGTCAGGCGTCCCGCCGGTTCCGGCGCCGCCGGGGCCGGCCTCAGGTGGGGTCGTCGCCGCGGGAAAGCCGGTCCCAGCTGTCGATCTCGTCCACGGGTCCGGCCGTCGCGGCCTGCCCGGCCGCGACAGGTACGTCATATTTGGTGCGCGCCTTCCAGTGCCGCGACGCGGGAATGATCAGCAATGCGCCCAGGGCCAGCAGGCAGCCGGCGACGACGGCTATCGCCGGGAAAGCGGTGAGTTCAACGTGTGCCTGGCTGCCGGAGACGCCGGTCGCGGTGGCAATGGTTCCCTGCGCGGCTGCCAGCGGGTCGGCAAGGACGGTGGCGGCCGCGGTCACGACGCCCGCCGAGGCAAGGACGATGATGGCAGTGATCACCCACCGGGCGATCCTGCCGGCGATGGAGGCGGCAAGCCCGCCGGCCAGGGCCACCAGGGCCAGTGCCGTGACGGTGGTGGCCGCCTTGCTCCCCTGCACGGGCAGGACGCTTTGCGCGGCGCCTACCTGGTTGGGGTCCAAGGTGGCGGTCATCCACGTCTGGGTGGTGGTGCCGAACGCGGCCAGGGCGAGGAGTGTGATCAGCAGGACCAGCGTGGACTTGCGCGCCCATACCGGCGTGGTCCTGGCCTTCCGGGCTTTGCCCGCTGTGCCCGCGCTGCCGGCCGCCATCCCGGAGTCAGCCATCAGGCCTCCGTCCGGCCGGGAAGGGATTCCGCGGAGATGTTGTGCAGGGAGCCGGCCGTATGGACAGCACGAAGTGGGGCCGCGGCCTTGTTGACGGTTTCGAGGGCCTCCGTCGGGTTCACGGAATCAGCCACGATGCCGCCGCCGGCCTGGACGTATGCCCGGCCTTCGCGGATCAGCGCGGACCTGATGGCGATGGCCATGTCCATGTCGCCGGCGAAATCGAGGTAGCCCACCACGCCGCCGTAGATGCCGCGGCGGTGCGGTTCGAGTTCGTCCAGGAGGCGCAGCGCCCTGGGCTTGGGCGCGCCGGAGAGGGTGCCGGCCGGGAAGGTCGCCTTCAGGACGTCGTAGGCCTTGGCCTGCGGTGCGAGCCTGCCCACCACGGTGGACACCAGGTGCATGATGTGGCTGAAACGCTCAACCTCCATGAACTGGGTGACGTCGACGGTGCCGGCCACGCAGACCTTGGAGAGGTCGTTGCGGGAGAGGTCCACCAGCATCAGGTGTTCGGCACGTTCCTTCTGGTCGGCGAGCAGTTCCTCGGCGAGGGCCTTGTCCGCTTCCACCGTCTTCCCGCGGGGACGGGATCCGGCGATCGGGTGGGTGATGACTTCCTCACCGGTGACCGTGACCAGGGCTTCGGGCGAAGACCCGACGATGGAATACTCGCGGCCCTCGGCGTCGGCCAGGCTGAAGATGTACATGTAGGGGCTGGGGTTGGTGTTCCGCAGCACGCGGTACACGTCCAGCGCGGAGGCTTTGCATTCCATCTCGAACCGGCGCGAGATCACCACCTGGAAAACCTCGCCGTCCACGATGGCTTCCTTGCCGCGGTCCAGTGCGGCCAGGTACTCGGCCTCATCCCAGCGTTCCTGGACGCTGGACGCAAAATCCAGTGCCGCCGGTTCCAGCACGGAGACCGGCTGCGGCACGGGGGCGCTGATCTTGGCCAGGAGTTCCTTCACCCGCGCGACGGCGTCGTGCCAGGCCTCGTCCACGCGCTCGGAGCTGTTGTCGAAGTTGATGGCGTTGGCAATGAGCAGGACCGTGCCGTCAACGTTGTCGTGCACGGCCATGTCGGTGACCAGGTTCAGGGCCATTTCCGGCAACTGCAGGTCGTCCTCGGGCGGGCTGACCAGCCGCTCCCAGTGCCGGACGGTTTCCCAGCCCAGGAACCCCACCAGGCCGGAAGTGAAAGGCGGGAGCCCCTCGAAGCGGTCGGTGCGCAGCGCGTCGATGGTGTCGCGGACGGCGTCGACGGGGCTGCCGCTGACCGGAACACCGGCGGGCGGCTCGCCCAGCCAGTGGGCTTGTCCGTCCTTCGTGGTCAGGGTGGCGCGGGACCGGGCACCGATGAAGGAGTAGCGGGACCAGGCGCCGCCAACGGCCGCGGATTCCATCAGGAACGTTCCGGGCTGGCCCTGCGCCAGTTTGCGGTACAGGCCGATCGGTGTTTCGGCGTCGGCCAGCACCTTGAGCCTGACGGGGATGACGCGGCTGTGGCCGGCGAGTTCCCGGAATTCCTCAAGGCTTGGGCTGATGGTTCCAAGGTCCTGCATGGCTATGCTTGTCCGCCTGTTCTTCTAAAGGGCCGGCCGTGCCGGACTCCTTGAGTGTGCTTGCTGGGTTGGCCGCGGCCGGCCGGGACGCCGTGGCCCGGCAGCCGGTCCGGCCTAGCTTGCCTGGCCTGTGACGACGTTGAGGTCCCTGCCGTCGAAGCAGGTCCGCGTACCGGTATGGCAGGCGGCACCGACCTGGTCGACGCGCACCAGCAGTGCGTCGCCGTCGCAGTCCATGGCAACTGACTTGACCCACTGGACGTGCCCGGAGGTGTCGCCCTTGCGCCAGTACTCCTGGCGTGACCGCGAGTAGAACGTGACGCGTCCGGTGGTCATGGTCCGGCGCAGTGCCTCGTCATCCATCCAACCAAGCATCAGGACCTCGTTGGTGTCGAACTGCTGGACCACCGCTGCCACCAGTCCGGCGGCGTCGCGCTTGAGCGCTGCTGCCACGTCCTCGGGCAGCGGGCCGGCGGCGGGTGTTTCCCCGGCGGATTCAACGGACGACGACGGTACCTGGGATCCGTTGGATCCGGCGGTTGGGGCGGGGGTTGGCTGCTCAGACATCGGGTCAAGTCTAGTGCCTTTGGCGGCCGCCCTCCCGATGTGAACAACGGCACGCCACCGGGCGGTGCGATGCTGCCCAACTTCGCAGCTCTCGTGCTAGTTTCACAAGTGATGCATTTCGTCGAACCGTCCCGAGAAGTCCTGGCCGAGACCCTGCTTGCGGCCGGCCCTGATGCGCCCACACTGTGCAAGGGCTGGCGCACCAGGGACCTTGCCGCGCACCTCTACCTGCGGGAGCGCAAGGCCGCCGTCGGGCTCGGTTTGATCATCAAGCGCCTGGCCAAGGCCTCCGACCAAGCCACCGCCAAGCTTGCGGCCAAGCTGACCACTGCCGAGGACTATGCCCGGCTGGTCAACACCTTCCGTGCCGGTCCGCCGGCGCTCTCACCAATGAGCATCAAGGCCTTGGACGAAAGCGCCAACCTGATCGAGTACTTCGTACACACCGAGGATGTCCGCCGCGCGGTGGACCGGTGGGCGCCACGGGCCCTGGACGAGGCGTACTCGGATGCGCTCTGGGACGAACTGGTCAAGCGTGCTGCCATCCTGTACCGCGGCGTGGACCTCGGCATCGTGCTGGTCCGTCCGTCCGGTCCCCGGCACGTTGCCAAGCGGGCGCCGGTCTCCGTGGCCATCGTCGGTGAGCCGGGCGAACTGCTGATGCACGCCCACGGCCGCACGCGCCACGCCCTCGTCACCTTCGAAGGCCAGCCCGACGCCGTCGCCCTCCTCCAGTCCGCCGAAGTGGGCCTTTGACCCAGTTGGGTTAACGTACTTCGAAGCCTGCCGCTCGGATGGCGTCCTTGACCTGGGACATCATGTCGTCCGGGCCCCAGTGGAAGATCGACGCGGCGAGCACGGCATCCGCGCCGGCAGCAACCGCCGGCGGGAAGTGGGCGGGCTCCCCTGCGCCGCCGGAGGCGATGATCGGCACCCTGACGGCGGCCCGGACAAGCTTAATGAGCTCGAGGTCGAAGCCGTCCTTGGTGCCGTCGGCGTCGATGGAGTTGAGGAGGATCTCCCCCACGCCGCGGTCGGCGGCTTCCTTCGCCCAGGCGATGGCGTCGATCCCGGTGCCGGTGCGGCCGCCGTGGGTGGTCACTTCGAATCCCGACGGCGTGGGCCGGGACCCTGGGCGGGTGCGGCGGGCGTCGACGGACAGAACGAGCACCTGGGATCCGAAGTGGCGCGTGATTTCGTCGATGACGTCCGGCCGGGCCACGGCCGCGGTGTTGATCGAGGCCTTGTCAGCACCGTAGCGAAGGAGTTTGTCCACCTCGGCGACACCCCGGACACCGCCGCCGACAGTGAGCGGGATGAACACTTCCTCAGCGGTCCGGCGGACCACATCGAATGTGGTCTCGCGGTTCCCGGAAGAAGCCGTGACATCGAGGAAGGTGAGTTCGTCGGCGCCCGCCTTGTCGTACCGGTGGGCCAGTTCCACGGGGTCCCCGGCATCGCGGAGGCCCTCGAAGTTGACGCCCTTGACGACGCGTCCGGCGTCGACGTCGAGGCAGGGAATGACCCGTACTGCTACTGCCATGGAAGCTCCTGGAATGCTGCGGTTCTGGTGAACGGGGCCTGGACCGTGCTCTGCGCCGGAGGCGTCAGATACGGCAGGCGTGGATGCTGCTGACCAGGATGGCGCGGGCGCCGAGGTCGTACAGTTCATCCATGATCCGGTTGGTTTCCTTCTTGGGAACCATGGACCGGACGGCGACCCAGTCGGAGTCCCGGAGCGGCGAAACCGTGGGCGATTCCAGGCCGGGGGTCAGGCCGGCGGCCTTCTCGACGAGCTCCTTGCGGATGTCATAGTCCATCAGCACGTACTGGCGGGCCACCAGGACGCCCTGGAGGCGCCTGATGAGCACCTCGATTTCCTTGGCGGTGCCGTTCGCGGCGCCGCCATTGCCTGTGCGGCGGATCAGCACGGCCTCGGACTTCAGGATGGGATCGCCGAAAATTTCCATGCCGGCGGCCTTGAGGGTGTTGCCGGTCTCCACGACGTCGGCGATGGCGTCCGCGACGCCGAGCCGGACGGAGGACTCGACGGCGCCGTCGAGCCGGACGACCTTGGCGTTGATGCCGCGTTCGGCGAGGTAGTTGCGCAGCAGTCCGTCGTAGCTGGTGGCCAGGCGCTTGCCTTCGAGCTCGGCGGCGGAGCTGAAGTCGCCCACCGGACCGGCAAAGCGGAAGGTGGAGGCGGCGAATCCAAGCGGGAGCAGCTCTTCGGCTTCCACCTCGGCGTCCAGCAACAGGTCGCGGCCGGTGATGCCGACGTCGAGCGTTCCCCTGCCAACATAGACCGCGATATCGCGGGGGCGGAGGAAGAAGAACTCGATGTCGTTGTCCGGGTCCACCATGACCAGTTCGCGGCTGTCGCGCCGCTGGCGGTATCCGGCTTCGGAAAGCATGGCGGAGGCGGCTTCGGACAGGGAGCCCTTGTTGGGGACGGCTACTCGCAGCATGGGGAATTCTTTCTGGGGTGGAAGGTCTGGGTTTTCAGGCAATGCAGGCCACAGGGGGCCCGGCGGCAGGCGCCGGACCGGTGGCTACAGATGCTTGTAGACGTCTTCCAGGGTCAGGCCTTTGGCGAGCATCAGAACCTGCAGGTGGTACAAAAGCTGGGAAATTTCCTCTGCCGCGGCTTCATCGGATTCATATTCGGCAGCCATCCATACTTCGGCTGCTTCCTCAACGACTTTCTTGCCGATGCCGTGAACACCGGACTCCAATTCTGCGACGGTGCGGGAGCCTTCCGGACGGGTGGCTGCCTTCTCGCTGAGCTCAGCGAACAGCGTCTCGAAATTCTTCACGCCCTCCAGCCTACTTGCTGCGGCCGCACGGGCGCTTCCCGGGCCGTTCCATGACGGGCGCGATGTGAGCGAATACACACCGCGCCCGCCGCGCTGGATCCGGTCCTACGCGTACTGCTTCAGGACTACGGCAGTGGCGAGGGCAGCGGTGACGGCCTCGTGGCCCTTGTCTTCCTTGGAGCCCGGCAGTCCGGCACGGTCCAGGCCCTGCTGTTCGTTGTCGCAGGTGAGCACGCCGAAGCCCACCGGGACACCGGTGGAGACGCTGACGTCGGTGAGGCCCGACGTCGCGGCCTGGCAGACGTAGTCAAAGTGCGGCGTGCCGCCGCGGATCACGACGCCGAGGGCCACCACGGCGTCGAAATGCGGGGCCAGGCGTGCGGCCGCCACAGGCAGCTCGAAGCTGCCGGGAACCCGCAGGACGGTGGGTTCGCTGATACCCGCGTCCTTCGCGGCCCGCAGGGCGCCGTCCAGGAGGCCGTCCATGATCTGCGTGTGCCAGCTGGCTGCCACGATGGCCAGCTTCAGCTGCGAAGTCTCGGACGGGTTGAGGGTGCTGAGGTCAATGTCGGGGGCGCCGTGTCCGCTCATGGGTGTGTCGTGTTCCGTTCAGTCTTGTTCGTGGTCGTAGGGGGATTCGGGGGCTGTGACGGGCACGGATGCCACGTCGGTGTCCAGGAGCAGCCGGTGCTCCATCCGGTCCTTCTTGGTGCGCAGGTACCGGATGTTCTGTTCGCGGGAGGGAACCTCGGTGGGGACCATTTCCACCACTTTGACGCCCGCCTGGGCCAGCCTGTTCTGCTTGTCCGGGTTGTTGCTCAGCAGCCGGACCTCGTGCAGGCCCATTTCGGCGAGGATCTGGGCTGCGGCCTTGTAGCACCGCGCATCAACAGGCAGGCCCAGCTGTTCGTTCGCTTCCACGGTGTCGAAGCCCGCTTCCTGCAGCGCATAGGCCTTGATCTTGTTCGCGAGTCCGATGCCGCGGCCTTCCTGGCCGCGCAGGTAGAGCAGCGTGCCGCCATTGTCCCGGATCAGTTCCAGCGCGAAGGCGAGCTGTTCCCCGCAGTCGCACCGGTAGGAACCGAAGACGTCGCCGGTGAGGCACTCGGAGTGCAGCCGCACCAGGGGGGCCTTGCCGTCGGTGGGCGCGTCAGGCGAGCTGACGGCCAGATGCTCAACACCGGTGAGCAGGTCGGTCCACGCCTGGGCCACGAAGTCGCCGAAGGCGGTGGGCAGTTGCACAACGGGACCTCCGCTGACGGGGTAGGTCCCGGCGCCGGGTACGGAGTGGTGGTCCCTGTGGCCGTCCTGGTGGCTGTCGTCTCTGGCTGCCGATGCCGTCATGGCTTCTCCTTCTCTTCGCCCGGCGTGACCCGGACTTCCTCGCGCTGGGTTCCCCCGGCCCCGGCTTCAAGATACGCCACCAGGTCCTCGATCGAGATCAGCGGGCACCCATGGTCCGCCGCAAACGTCCTGAGACCGTCCAGGCGCATCATTTCACCGTCGTCGTACACTACTTCCGCAATCACCCCGACCGGCTCGAGGCCGGCAAGGCGGCACAGGTCCACCGCGGCCTCGGTGTGGCCCTGGCGTTCCCGCACACCACCCTCAACCGCACGAAGCGGGAAAATATGCCCCGGACGGGTCACGGACGCCGGAACGGCGTGCGGGTCCGCCAGGATGCGGGCCGTCAAGGCACGGTCCGTCGCGGAAATTCCGGTGCTCACGCCGGTGGCCGCGTCGCAGGAGACCGTGTAGGCGGTGCCCTTCGCGTCCTGGTTGACGGCCGTCATAGGGGGCAGCTCCAGGGCGTCGGCCCGGGCACCCGTCAGCGGCACGCAGATTACGCCCGAACTGAAGCGGATGGTCCAGCCCATCAGCGCCGGTGTGGCGTGCTGGGCCGCGAAGATGATGTCGCCTTCGTTCTCGCGGTCCTCATTGTCGACCACCAGCACCGGCCTGCCGGCGGCCATGGCGCGCACGGCGTCCTCGATCGGGTCCAGGCCTTTCCCCGGGCCTTGGGCCGGGGCCACCGGTTGGCCGGTTGCCGGGTCTCCGGCGACGGGCGTGTCCAGGCGTACCGCGGCGTTCACCGTGCACCTCCAGTGGCAGCCTCGCCGGCACCGGCTGCGGAGGCCGGTTCGCGGAAGGCCAGCAGCCGTTCGGTGTACTTGGCCAGCACGTCGACTTCCAGGTTCACCCTGCTGCCGGTGTGCTTGGTGCCCAGGCCGGTCTCGGCCAGCGTGGTGGGAATGAGGCCCACCTCGAACCAGGGTTCCTGCTCGGCAGCGGGGCTGACGGCAGTGACCGTGAGGGAGACGCCATCGATGGCGATGGAGCCTTTTTCGGCAATGTAGCGGGCCAGGTTGGCGGGAACGCCGAAGCGCAGCCGCTCCCAGTTGCCCTGGGCTTCCCGTTCCAGCAGGACACCCACGCCGTCCACGTGGCCTTGCACCACATGCCCGTCCAGGCGGCCGCCGGCGGGGACGCAGCGTTCAAGGTTGACGGAGTCGCCGGCGGTGAGTTCGCCGATGGTGCTCCTGACCAGGGTCTCGCCCATGACGTCGACGCTGAACTCCTTGCCGTCAATGGCGGTGGCCGTAAGGCAGACCCCGTTGACGGCGATGGACCCGCCAAGTGCGAGGCCCTCCGTGGAGCCGGGTGCGTGGAGCCGGACGGTGGCGCTGGTGTCGCCGTCGCGCTCCACGGACAGCACCTGCCCCTGCTCGGCAATAATTCCGGTGAACATCAGCGGCCTCCCTGGGCTTGCTCCGCGGTACCGCGGGTTGGTTGGTGGTCCAGTGCAACTCTCCGTTGCGGTCTTAGGTGAAGTCTCAGGTCCCGGCCGAGTGTCCGCACGGAGCCGCCGTCGGACTCGTCCCAGTCCCATTGCTGGGCATCGGCAAGGGTGGTGATGCCCAGCCCGTCCAGGGCGGGGGTGCCCGAGCCGAGCAGGGTGGGGGCCAGATACATGATCAGTTCATCCACGAGCCCGGCAGAGAGGAACGAGCTGAGGATCCGTGATCCGCCCTCCACCATGATGTGGCGGGAGCCGGCGTCGTACAGCATGGACAGGGCTTCGGCGGGGTCGCGCGTGGGCAGGTGGGTGGCCAGGCCGTCGTCGCCGCGGATTGCGGCGTCCTCGGGAATGTCCCGGAGCCCCATGACGGCCCGTACGGGCTGTTTGGCGGCCAGCCCACCGGAGGGGTTGCGGGCGGTCAGGCGGGGGTTGTCCACCAGCACGGTCTGCGTGCCCACCAGGATGGCGTCGATGCGGCCGCGGATCCCGTGGTTGTCTGCCAGCGACTCCGGGCTGGAGATCCACTGGCTGGTGCCGTCATCGGCGGCGATCCGGGCGTCCAGGGTCTGTGCGATGTGCAGCGTGACGAAGGGCCGTTTAGCCGCGACCGCCTCAAACCATTGCCGGTTCAGGTCCAGCGCTTTCTCGGCGCCGAGGCCACTGCGGACACTTACCCCGGCGTCGCGGAGGGTGGCGGCTCCCCCGGCGGCGGGGTCGTGCGGGTCGTCGATGGCGTAGACCACGTCGGTGATCCCCGCGGCGATAATCGCTTCCGTGCACGGCCCGGTGCGGCCCACGTGGTTGCAGGGTTCGAGCGTGACCACCATGGTGCAGCCGGAGAGGTCCAGGCCGACGGCGGTGGCTTGGGCTATTGCGTCGGCTTCGGCGTGGGCGGTGCCGGCTCCGCGGTGGTGGCCGGTGACGAGGTGGCGGCCGTCGGGGCCGATGACGACGGCACCGACCAGGGGGTTGGCGCCGCGCGGACCGCGCAGGGCTGCCTCGAGAGCTTCCTCCATGGCCCGGATTTCATCGGGGCTGAAGGCAGTGACTACTCCTGCGGCTGGTTTCAGTTCAGCTGCGCCGCTCATGCGGCGGCCGTCGGGGAGTTGGTGCCTGCCGTGGAAGCAGCAGGACTTGCGGCGTTTAAGAGCCATCGCTGGGGGTTCATTCGTGTCGTTCCTTCCCTCTCGAACCGCGATGGCTCCGGGGATATACGACAGCAGAACGCTGCGGAGCCCAAAGGCCCGCAGATACAGCTGTACGTGCTTCTCTCATCCAGACTTTAACTGTCGGTACCGGAATTCCACCGGTTCAACCGTCTGCCGGGTCCTCGTGGAAGGGCACCGGCTCGCGGGTCGCGGACTGTCACCGCCGGTTCGGACTTACACCGACCCCGGAGCACGTATGTGTGTTGTTATTGTGCCATAACCGGCAGGGGCAGCCGGTTATTCCGTCGCCGCACGTAATGTCCGGCTGCCCTTTGCACGGAGCAGCTCGATGGCTGCGGCGGGATCCTTCGCACCGTAGACCGCGGAGCCGGCCACGAAGACGTTGGCGCCGGCCTCGGCGGCGCGGGCGATGGTGTTCTCAGAAATGCCGCCGTCCACCTGGATGGCCACTCCCAGTCCCGAACCGTCCACCGCTTCCCGGGCCTTGCGGATTTTGGGCAGCGTGATATCCAGGAAAGCCTGGCCGCCGAAGCCCGGCTCCACGGTCATGATCAGCAGCATGTCCAGTTCCGGCAGCATGTCCAGGTACGGTTCAACCGCCGTGGCGGGCCGCAAGGCCATCCCGGCCTTGGCTCCCCTGCTGCGCAGTTCCCGTGCGAGCTTGATGGGGGCGATCGAGGCCTCGGCGTGGAAGGTGACCGACGCGAGCCCGGCGTCGGCAAAACCAGGTGCCCAGCGGTCGGCATCGGCAATCATCAGGTGCGCATCCAGCGGAACGGGGCTGACTGCCTGGATCCGCTGCACGACGGGCAGCCCGAGGGTGAGGTTGGGGACGAAGTGGTTGTCCATCACGTCCACGTGCACGGCGTCGGCATTGCTGATCCGCTGGAGTTCGGCCTCAAGGTTGACGAAGTCGGCGGAGAGGATGCTCGGGTTGATGCAGCATTGCGCCACGGATGTGCCTTTCGCTGAAGGTGCTTTGTGTGTTCGGAAGAAGTTCCCGCCGGGGCAGGAACTTCCCGGTCAGGATTTCTTTTTGATAAGGGCCAGGAACATGGCGTCGGTGTGGTGGACATGGGGCCAAAGCTGGGCCGTCAGCTCGTGTCCGGCGCCGAGGTTGCCGGTCAGGCTGACGGCGTCCAGGGCGGCGCCGGCGTCAAGGAGCTCAAGGTCGTCGCGTTTGCGGATGGCGTCAGCCACGACGGCGGTGGTTTCGGCCGGATGCGGCGAGCAGGTCACATACGCCACTACTCCCCCGGGACGCACCGCTGCCAGCGCGGAGGCCAGCAGCTCGCGCTGCAGCGGGCCGAGGTCTGCGATGTCCTTGGGTGAGCGCCGCCACCGGGACTCCGGACGGCGGCGCAGCGCACCCAGGCCCGTGCACGGCACGTCCACGAGGACGCGGTCGAAACCGCCGGGCTGCTCCGTTCCGACATCGCGGCCGTCTCCGGTGCGGACCTGCCAGCTGTCGTGCGGTACGGCGGCCAGGGCCTGGCCCACGAGCTTTGCCCGGTGCGGCGCCGGTTCGTTCGCCAGGAGCGTGGCGCCGCGCTGGTGGGCCAGGGCGCCCAGCAGTGCCGCTTTCCCGCCTGGCCCCGCGCACAGGTCGAGCCACGCCTCCGGGGAAGCATCCGCCGCGGCGGTTGGCACGGCAGCGGCCTCCGCCGCCGTGCCGAGGTCGACGCCGGCAAGCGCCCTGGCCACCAATTGGGAACCGACGTCCTGCACGCGGGTGGTGCCGGCGCGGACAGAGGACAGGCGGCCCAGGTCCCCGCCGCTGGACAGCGCGGATCCCTCCACCAGCTCGCCGGGGGTGGCACCGGTTTCCAGGGCTTCCTCCAGGCTCCCGAGCCCGGGCAGCGCCACCAGGTTGACCACGGGTGCGGCGTTGTCAGCTTCCAGCAGCGTGTTGATCTCTGCAGCCGGGCGGCCGTGCGCCACCAGCGATTGCCGCATGGCCCGGACAATCCACTCCGGATGGGCGTACCGCAGCGAAGCGACCTTCGTTTCGTCGGTTTCGCCCGCCACCAGCAAGTCCAACCATTCATCAAGGGTGCGGGCCGTGACCTTGCGCAGGACTGCATTGATCAATGCCGAGGGGCCTGCACCGATGACAGCGCGGGCAAGCCCAACGGTCTGGTCCAATGCCGCATGGGCCGGGACCCTCATGGCCAGCAGCTGGTGGACGCCGATCCGGAGGGCATCCAGGACGGCCGGATCAAGCTGGTCGAGCGGCCTGTCCACGCACCGGGCCAGGATGGCGTCGTAGGTGCCTTGGCTGCGCAGGGCACCGTAGCTCAATTCGGTGGCGAAGCCGGCGTCCCGTTTGTCCAGGTGGTGATGCCGGATCCGTGCGGGAAGCACCAGGTTGGCGTAGGCATCTTCCTGTGCGACGGCGCGCAGCACCTCGAAAGCCACCAGCCGGGCGGGGTCGGCGCGTCGGGTCCGCTGCGACGGCGCCTGCCCGGTGAAGCTCCGTTGCGGTCCACGGTTGCGTTCCCGTCCCTTGGCGTTCCGCCGGCTGGCATCGCCGGGACCGCCGTTGCCTCGTCCGCCGCCGGCGGACCCACTGCTGCCGCCCTGGCCGTTTCGCCCGGCGTTGCCCCGCCCTCCGGACCTGCCCTGGCCGCCCGGGTTTGCTCCGGAACCGCTCATTCGAACACCACGCCCTCCACTGAAGCCATACCGCGCGCCCAGTCGGCGGCAGCCATCATTTTCTTGCCGGCGGGCTGGATCCGGGTGAGTTCCACCGCGTGCGACCCCGTTCCCACCATGACGCTTTTTCCTTGGACGGACACCGACCCCGGCGCAAGGCCGGCAATATCCGGCCGGAGCCGGACGGGCTCAAGCTTGATCCGCTGGCCATTCAGCGTGGTCCAGGCTCCTGGCTCCGGGGTGACGCCACGGGCCTGCCTGCTGATGGCAAGCGCCGGATGGCCCCAGATGAGGCGGCCGTCGTCCAAGGTCAGCTTCGGTGCGAGGGTGACATCGCCCGTCTGGGGCTGCGGCACGGCTTGTCCGGCGTCGATGGCCGACAATGTCTGCGCGAGCAGGACCGCTCCGCTGTGTGAAAGCCGCTCGAGCAGGTCGCCCGCGGTGTCATTGGCGCCCACGGGCTCGGTCAGGGTGCCGAAGACGGGACCGGTATCGAGTCCTTCTTCAAGCCGGAAGGTGACGGCACCGGTGAGGTCGTCACCGGCCATCACGGCCCGCTGCACCGGCGCCGCGCCGCGCCAGGCCGGCAGCAGCGAGAAGTGCAGGTTGACCCAGCCGTGGCGGGGCACGGCCAAAGCGGCCGGCGGGACCAGGCCGCCATACGCGACGATGGCTGCCACGTCCGGCGCGGCAGCCGAGATACGTGCGGTGGTGTCGGCGTCGACCTTGGCCGCATGGATGATATCGATGCCGAGCTCGGATGCCCGCCGGGCAACCGGGGAGGGCGTCAGCACGCGCTTGCGGCCCAGCGGCGCATCGGGGCGGGTCAGGACCGCGACGACCTCAAAACCGGCGTTGACCAGGGCGTCGAGCGAGGGAACGGCGACGGCCGGAGTACCGGCGAAGAGGACCCTCATTCGACGGTGCCAAAGCTGCCTGGGGCACCAAGACTTGTGCCGCCGAAGCTGGACCCGACGCTCTTGGCGCGCTTGGCCGTGGTGCGTTCGGCGACGGCGTCGTAATTGGCGTTGCGGATGGAGCGCAGCGCTGCCTTCCGGTCGTCGCCCTCGAGCCGGTCGGTGTAGAGGATGCCGTCCAGGTGGTCGTTTTCATGCTGGAAGCACCGCGCCAGCATGCCCTCGGCGTCGACCGTCACCGGGGTGCCGTGCATGTCGACGCCGGATACCCGGGTGGCGCGGAAGCGGCGGACCGGGAAGCCGAGCCCCGGGATGGACAGGCAACCCTCCACATGGTCCGGCTGGTAATCCTCGCTGTTCTCCAACACCGGGTTGATGATGTGGCCCTCCACGCCGTCGATGCGGTAGGTGAAAACACGCTTGCTGACGCCGACCTGCGGCGCGGCCAGGCCGGCACCTTCCACGTCCTCCATGGTTTCGGTCATGTCGGCGACCAGTTTGGCAAGCTCGGGTCCGAATTCCGTCACGGGATCGGCCACTGTGCGGAGCACGGGATCGCCGATGATGCGGATATTCAGGATAGCCATGCGCAGTTATTCCTCACGGTTGGCGGCAAAGGGAACCTGTCCAGTTTAGGCGCAGTCCCCCGCGGCGCGGCTCCGTCCTAGGCGGTGCGGGCCTGTGCCAGCGGCGGCGGGGCGATGGGCAGCAGCGCCGTGCCGGCGCTGAGGGTGTCCGCGGACAGTTCCCACACCCGACGCAAGGCACAGAACTTCCACCAGTGATGCTTGAGGACTTCGGGATTGGCGCGCACTGGACGCACCTCGGTTTCACCGATGGCGACAGCCAGCAGGACCGGGTTGTCGCCGTATTTCCAGGGCTCCCAGGTTCCGGCCTCCCCATCCACCAGGCTTTCCTCCGCCTTCATGCCGGCGACCAGCTGCATGACCACTTTGTCATCGAGCGGTTTGACCAGTCCGTCGCGGGTGGTGCCCTTGGTCTTGTAGTCGATCAGGCAGACGCGTCCGTTAATCCGGGCCACAAGGTCAAGGGTGCCTGCATAGCCCACGGTGTTGTTCCAGACCGTGATCTCCGGGGCGATAGGTTCCACCCGGAAGAGCTCCCACCACTCGTCAAAGCGGACCGCGAAGGCTTCTTCGCCGTTGGCGGCCAGGGCCTCGCGGGCTTCCTTCATGGTGTGCGGGCGCCCCAGCGCGCGGAGCGCCACCTGCTCGCAGTAGTTGTGGACCCGGTCCCCCCGCCTGGCGGCGTCGTCCCGATAGGTTTCGGCAGCCTTCGCCGCACGGTTGATGGCCTGCTTGATTTTCGCCGGGCTCCCCAGGCAATCTGCGAGCAGGGGGTCGTTGGCCAAGCTGCTCGCACCCATGTATCCGAACCAGCCGTCGAGGCCGTGCGGCTGCTGGCTGATGACGGTGGTGATGGACGGCACGGAGAACTGTTCAGACGTGGACCGTGCGTACATCCGGCCGTATTCAGTGGCGTGGGCAAGAAGCGGATCAGTCATACAAAAGACTCTTTCACAGGGGGCCGACAAAATCTCCGGACGCTGGATCCGAACACAAAAAAGGTCCGTTTCCGCTGCGTATGAGCGGAAACGGACCTCTGCGGTGGGCGATACTGGGTTCGAACCAGTGACCTCTTCGGTGTGAACGAAGCGCGCTACCACTGCGCCAATCGCCCCGATGCATTTGAATGCTAGCCGACCATCCGGCCATTTCAAAAATCGACTCCTGGAAGCAGCAACCATGCACGGGGTTCGGGGTGGGGGTCTGGACTGCCTCCCGCCCGCCTAAGGACGTCCCGGTCGAAGAAGCGGGCGGCCCGCGGAACCCGTTCGCGGCAAACGGACCGTATTCGCTGCAAACGGATCAGCCCGGGCAGCCGCTCCCGCCCGCTCCGGCCGTTGCGAATTACACGCTTGTAAGTTGCAAAATCCGCGTCATGACGCGGAAGTGGGGCCGCATGACCATCACCGGCCGGGGGCAATTTGGAGAATCCCGGAACCTCCTATATTGTTTTTACTCGTTGGAACGCGAGGAAATGCCGGAAACGGCAAGGAATCAAGCCTCCAAAATGCGGACGTAGCTCAGCTGGTAGAGCACCACCTTGCCAAGGTGGATGTCGCGAGTTCGAATCTCGTCGTCCGCTCGCAGGACACTGTCACAGCTAACATTCTTTGGAATTGAAGCTAACACGGTGGGTTGGCCGAGAGGCGAGGCAGCGGCCTGCAAAGCCGTATACACGGGTTCGAATCCCGTACCCACCTCGGTGAAAACCATGGTTTCCGGGATACCGGAGGCAATGGGCGATTGGCGCAGCGGTAGCGCGCTTCCCTGACACGGAAGAGGTCACTGGTTCGATCCCAGTATCGCCCACTCGGCAAGGAAACTTGCCGGCAGTACCACCGGATTATCCGGGACAACCTGCAAAATGCGGACGTAGCTCAGCTGGTAGAGCACCACCTTGCCAAGGTGGATGTCGCGAGTTCGAATCTCGTCGTCCGCTCTCTTATATCCCATACCGGTCTTCCGGTTCCGGGCGATTGGCGCAGCGGTAGCGCGCTTCCCTGACACGGAAGAGGTCACTGGTTCGATCCCAGTATCGCCCACACAAAGGCAGCAGCTCTCCGGAGCTGCTTTTTTGTTGTCCCGGCATATGCTGCGGGCGAACGCGATTTCCTTGGCATGCCTTCGCGCCGCGGCTAGGATCGATTGCGCGAGGAGCGACCTGGCTCCGCGATCGAAGGGAGGTGCTCGTGGGTTTACTTGACGATCTAAAGGGCAAGGCTCAGGGTCTGATCCGAGGCAACGAGCAGACCATCAAGGACGGCATCACCAAGGCCGGCGATTTCGTCGACACCAAGACCGGCGGCAAGTACGCAGGCCACGTCGACAAAATCCAGGATGGCGCTTCCAAGCTCGTTGACAAGAACGGAACTCCGGGCCAGGCACCTGCCGCCGGGCAGGTTCCCCCGGTTGCTCCTGAAAATCCGGTTCCGCCGGCTGACAGGACGCCGTAGAAGGATTTGGCCAGGGGCCCTTGCCCCGGCACGTCAAGGAGGTGCAGGTCCCGCCGGGAGGCGGCACCTGCACCTTTGTCGTTTAAGGCGGGCCCCCGCTGCGACCGTCCACCGAGCACCCAATTGCCGGTTCGCCAAGCCACGCCGGTAGCCTGCCGGTATGCCAAAGTCCGCAGCATTTCCCAAAACAGCCCCCAGCGGGCGGTCCCGGCCGGATTCCCGGCCGGTGGTCGCCGGAATCGTCACGGCGCTGGTGGGCTTCACGTCGTCATTTGCTGTGGTCCTCGCCGGACTGAGGGCGGTGGGTGCCGATCCTGCCCAGGCTGCCTCCGGTTTACTGGCGGTCACGCTCGCCGTGGGAGTTGGTGTGCTGCTGCTTGCCTGGCGCTCCAGGGTTCCGGTGACGCTGGCGTGGTCAACGCCGGGCGCCGCGTTGCTGGCAGCTTCGGGAACGCCCGACGGCGGCTGGCCGGCCGCCGTGGGGGCCTTCCTCGTGGCGGGGGTACTGCTGGCACTGACCGGCCTGGTGCCTGCGCTCGGCAGGCTGATGGCAGCCATCCCGCCCACGCTTGCGCAGGCGATGCTGGCAGGGGTCCTGCTTCAATTGTGCCTGGCGCCCTTCAAGGCCCTGGGCACGGTTCCCCTGTTTGTGGCCCCCGTGATCCTGTGTTGGCTGGTGCTGATGAAGTTCGCTCCCCGGTGGGCCGTGCCGGGCGCCCTGCTGGTGGCATTGCTGGTGATCGGGATCCAGCTGGCGGCCGGCGGGACCGCCCTCGGCGCCGAAACCCTCATGCCCTCGCTGGTGTGGACTCCTCCCGCTTTCACCCTGCAGGCGCTGGCGGGCATCGCGGTCCCGCTGTTCGTGGTGACCATGGCATCGCAGAACGTCCCCGGGGTGGCAGTCCTGCGGTCGTTCGGATACGAGACCCCGTGGCGGCCGGCCATGCTGGTGACGGGTGCGGGGACCGCCCTGGGGGCACCGTTCGGCGGCCATGCCATCAACCTTGCAGCGCTCAGCGCGGCTCTTGCCGCCGGCGAGGAGGCGGGCGCGGACCGGAGCAGGCGGTGGATCGCCGGTTTCGTGTCCGGCCCCGCGTACCTGGTGTTGGCTGCGTCGTCCGCTGCCCTGGTGGCCGTGGTGGGTGCGGCACCGGCGGGGATGCTGGAAGCAGTCGCCGGGCTTGCCCTGCTGGGCACCCTCGCTTCGGCGGTGTCGGCCGCGTTGGCCGACCCGGAAGACCGGATTGCTCCCGCAGTCACCTTCCTGATGGCGGCGTCGGGCCTGGCTTTCGCCGGAATCGGGTCCGCGTTCTGGGCGCTCCTTGCCGGCCTGGCGGTGCGGTCGCTGCTGGTTCCTCGGCGGCGGCCCGCCCCGGAACGGGCCGCGAACTAGGAAGGTTCGTGGTTCTGGCCCTCACGGGCCAGCGCGGTGAGGCGGGACACGGCACGGAAGTACTTCTTCATGTATCCGCCGGTCATCATTTCCTCGGTGAACAGCTTGTCGAACGGCACACCGCTGGCAAGGATGGGAACGTCCTTGTCGTAGAGCCGGTCCGCCAGGACGACGAACCGGAGCGCCACGGCCTGCTCGCTGATGGTTTCCACGTTGCGCCACACCACGCCGTCGATGCCGTCGATGAGTTGCCGGTAGCGGCTGGGGTGCACGCCCGCCAGGTGGTGGATCAGGGTGGCGAACTCGTCCTGGGCCACCGTCTTGCCGTCGAATTCGGCCTTCATGTGCGTGTTCAGTTCGCTGTTCTTCAGCGGGGCGGGAGCGGCGGGAAGGCCACGGTGCCGGAAGTCCTCACCGTCGATGCGGATGACGTCGAACTGGTCCGCGAGCACCTGGATCTCGCGCTGGAAATCCACCGCGGCGAAGCGGCCGTCGCCCAGGGATCCGGGGAGGGTGTTGGACGTGGCAGCGAGCTTGACGCCGGCGTCGGCCAGCTCCCGCATGAGCCGGGACATCAGGACGGTGTCGCCCGGATCGTCGAGTTCGAATTCGTCGATGCACACCAGCTTGTAGCTGCTCAGCGCCTCGACCGTCTTGCGGAAGGACAAGGCGCCCACCAGGTTGGTGTACTCCACGAACGTGCCGAACGCCTTGGGCCCGGGCGCTGCGTGCCAGAGCGATGCCAGCAGGTGGGTCTTGCCCACGCCGAATCCGCCGTCGAGGTAGATGCCTGCCCTGGATTCGTCTTTCTTGCCGAACAGCTTCTTGAACAGCCCGCCTCCGTTGCCCGATCCCACGCCGCCGGCAAATTCCTCGAGGGCGCGCACTGCGGCAGCCTGGCTTGGCTGTTTGGGGTCCGGGCGGTAGCTCGAAAAGGAAACCTCCCCGAACCGCGGCGAGGGGTAGAAGCCCTTGAGGAGTTCGTCCACCGAAACTGCCGGAGTACGGGCGGCAAGCTGTTCGATCTGTACCAAGGTGGTCCGTTCTGCTCGTGGTTGGTCCCCAGAAAGGATACCGGCAACCGGGGGCGTACCCGGGGTTGGCTGGATCCCCGCCACGGCCGCGTGACCAAGCCAACATTTCGCCCTGTTAACGGAATACGGACAACGCCGGGGGTGCTGGCTAGGGTGGGAACAGGTTCCATTGCCGGTCCCACGGTCCTCCGTGCCCTTAGTGAAAGGCCAACGCCATGCCCTACCCGGTTGAACAGAATGAGAAGTTCGCAGCCTACGTCCACCCCGAGCGGCTCGTTTCCACGGAATGGCTGGCCGCCGCCATCGAAGGTGGCGCTGTGGCCAACGGCGAGCTCATCGTGGTCGAATCCGACGAAGACGTCCTCCTGTACGAAACCGGGCATATCCCCGGTGCCGTCAAGATCGACTGGCACACGGACCTGAACGACGACGTCTCGCGCGATTATGTCAACGGCGCCGCTTTCGCCGAACTCGCGGCGTCGAAGGGCATCTCCCGGGACAGCACCGTGGTGATCTACGGCGACAAGTCCAACTGGTGGGCCGCGTACGCCCTGTGGGTGTTCACGCTGTTCGGCCACCAGGATGTCCGGCTGCTCGACGGCGGCCGGGACAAGTGGATTGCCGAGGGCCGCGAACTGACCAGGGACAGGCCCTCCCCCGCATCCGGCAGCTACCCGGTGGTTGAGCGCGAGGATGCGCCCATCCGCGCGTTCAAGGACGACGTCCTGGCCCACTTGGGCAAGCCCCTTATCGATGTCCGCTCTCCCGAGGAATACACTGGCCAGCGGACGCACATGCCGGCCTACCCGGAAGAGGGCGCCCTGCGCGGCGGCCACATCCCCACCGCCGCATCCATCCCGTGGGCCCGTGCGGCCGCGGAAGACGGGACATTCCGCAGCCGCGAAGAACTCGAAGCCATCTACCTTGGCGAGTCCGGGCTGACGGAGGGTGACGACGTCGTGGCGTACTGCCGGATCGGTGAGCGGTCCAGCCACACCTGGTTCGTCCTGAAATACCTCCTGGGCTTCGAGACCGTCCGCAACTACGACGGCTCATGGACGGAGTGGGGCAACGCCGTCCGCGTGCCGATCGTCAAGGGCACCGAGCGCGGTTCCATTCCGGTCGGCGTCGGGGCCTGACCCCCTGCGTGTCCGCGTAGACTTGGAACGATGACTACTCAAGCCTTGCCCACCGCCCTGGCGGCGATCGTGGACGATTTCCAGGCCCTGTCCGAACCCGAGCGGCTCCAGCTGTTGCTGGAGTTCTCGGAGGGGTTGCCGGAACTTCCAGACCGACTCAAGGACCACCCTGAACTCCTTGAGCAGGTGGTGGAGTGCCAGTCACCGCTGTTCCTCACCATCGAAACGGAGAAGAACGACGACGGCCCGGCCGGTGTGGTGCACCTGTACTTCAAGGCCCCGGCCGAGGCTCCCACCACGCGGGGCTTCGCCGGCGTGCTGCACGAGGGCCTGGATGGCTTGTCCGCCGGGGAAATCTTGTCCGTCCCGGATGACATGCCGGAACTGCTGGGCCTCACCCGGGCCATCACTCCGCTCCGCATGCGGGGCATGACGGCAATGCTGGGGCGGATCAAGCGCAAGGTGGCCGCTGCTTCACGCGTCCACGGTTGACCTCGCCCCACCGATGGCGCGCAAGAATACTTTCCAGGGAACTCCGGCCACGGCGGCATTGACCGCGGCCGGGGTTCCCTTTGTGCTGCACCCGTACAACCATGATCCCGCCGCCGGCAGCTACGGCGCAGAGGCAGCCGCTGCCTTGGGTGTCGATCCGTCCAGGGTCTTCAAGACCCTGATGGTGGACGTCGAGGGGAGGCTTGCCGTGGGCATCGTGCCGGTCAGCGGGAGCCTTGACCTCAAGGCCATGGCCGCGGTGCTTGGTGCGAAGAAAGCGTCCATGGCTGATCCCGCTGCCGCCCAGCGGCGCACCGGTTACGTCCTGGGCGGCATCTCACCCCTCGGCCAGCGCCTGCCCTCCCCCGCGGTCCTGGATTCCAGCGCGTTGGCACTGGAGACCCTGCTGGTCTCCGGCGGCAGGCGCGGACTGGACATCGAACTGGCGACCGCGGACCTTATCAGGCTCACGGACGCCGTGGCGGCTCCCATCAGCTCTGTCACCGCCGGACATCCCGCCCCTTAGCCGGGCGGGCGTTGCCCGACCGCCGCTACTCAATCACATAGCGCTGCATCATGTCGTTGTCCTCATGCTCCAGAATGTGGCAGTGCCAGACGTATTCGCCCTTGAATGATGAGCCAATGGCCAGTGGAGCCCCGCCTGCCGCCGCTGCACCAAACGGCACCCGGATCCTGGTGACCTCGCCTGGGAACGCCACCACGGTGTCCTTCCACCCCTGCTCGTTGTCGGCCGGTCCTTTGGGACGGCCGATCAGGAAGGGCTTGACGGGGATTGCGCTTCCCCGGCCCGGCGTGACGAGGCCGGTCGCCGGATCTACATAGCCGGTCTCGCCGAGGTACGCCTGGACATCGAACTTCTGCCGGTCGCGCACCTGGAACTGGCTGAAGTGCAGATGGATGGGATGGGCGTCCTCCGTGGTGTTTATCAGTTCCCATTGTTCGAGGGTGTCGCTCTTCACAACAGTAACGTCCGGGCTGTCGAACATCCTGTTGTTCAGCAGCGCCATCACAGGCACGTCGTCCGCGTTGGCCACTTCCACCAGCGCCATCTGCCGGGTGGCGACGGTGTGCACCGACCTGAGGTCGGTGATGGGGGTAGCCCTCAAACGCGCGGGCAGCGGCACCGCGAAGCCGGCCAGGGATGTCACAGTGAACTGCATGATCTGCGGGAGGGGCAGGCCGCCGCGTACAACGGCGGCAGGCCCGTCCGGATACGGTGCGCGGGCACTGTTGCGCAGAATCACGCGGGAGCCGGCCGGGAGCCCGGCAAAATCCACGACAAGATCTGCCCGTTCACCAGGGCCAATCACCAGTCGGTTCAGCCGCACAGGTGCGTTGAGGAGGCCGCCGTCGGACCCGATCTGATGGAAGGCAAGTGCGGAACCCGCGGCATCAAACTTGAGATCGTAAAACCGGGCATTGGAGCCATTGAAGACGCGCAAGCGGTATTTGCCCCTGGCGACATCGAGGTTGGGCCGACATTTGCCGTTGACCGTGGCGACGTCGCCGAAGAACTCCGGCGCCCAGGGGCGCGGGCCGCCGTCGGGTCCGTTGAGGTCCGGGTTCGGCGGGTAGGCGAACGAGCCATCCGGTGTGAACATCCGGTCCTGGATGATCAACGGAACTTCGAAAGGTGGCGGCGGCAGGTGCGTGCCATCCCCCGTGTCTATTCCTGAGCCTCCAGGCCCGGGCGTATCCCGAAGCAAATACGCGCCGGCCAGCCCCGCGTAGACGCTAAGGCGGGTCATGCCCAGTGCATGGTCGTGGTACCAAAGCCCGGCAGCATCTTGGTTGTTCCCATAGCGGTAGGTATACGATTCGCCCGGTCCAAACGCCTGATCCGGGCCGCCGTCGGACTGCGGGCTGGTGTTGCCGCCATGAAGGTGGACGGCCATCCGGGGCCGCTTCGCATCGTCTCTGCCTGCTGGAAGCAGCTCGCTGTCAATGGCGAAGGCAAGGGGATGCAATATAGCCCCATTGTGGACGGTCAGCTCGAACGGAGTTCCTCTCCGAGCCACGATGACGGGGCCAAGGTAGGTCCGGGATGACCCGGCCTCCTGGTACGCCAAGGTGTTCGTCAGGCCCATTTGTTCCTGGAACCTGTGCCGGGCGTTGCGGATCCACAACGAGGTGCTCCCGCCGGCCTGCATATCCAAAACACCAAGATCGTCCAAAGTGGGGAGTTGCTCGGCAAACATGGCCTGCTGCCCGGACGCAGGTCCGCGCGTCGCGGCTGCCGGCGAGCCGGGCGAGGCCAGCAGCCCTGTGCCGGCCACCGCGCCGGCCTGCAAAAGTTGTCGTCTTGTAATACGCATTTGGGGGCCCATTTCTTCGCAGCGGTATCCCCCTGGGCAGCAGGATAGACCCGTGCGTTGGTCCGTCATAGGGTCCCCACTCCCCCGTCCCCTGAAAGGGGGGAGACTACCCGGAAATCCCTCCGGTCCGTCCCGCGCTGCGGCCGGTGAAGTGATCCATGGTCCGGTTGACGCCCAGCACGTCCATGAGCCGGTCGAAGGCACCGACCGGAAGGATCCGCAGCACGGGCAGCAGGTTGACGACGGGTGGCAGGAACAGTTTGCGGCGGCCGGCCTCGATGGCGTCAAGGACACTGGTTGCCACCTGCTCTTCGCGGAGGATGGGCAGGAGCAACGGCCACCGGGTCCGGACGCCGTCGAACATCCCGGTATCAATGTAATAGGGGCAGACCACAAGGGTGTTAACCCCCGCCTGCGCGGCCCGGAGCTCGGCGCGGAGGGACTCGTCGAAGCCGAAGGCGGCGAACTTGCTGGCGGAGTAGTCCGTCTGCCGGGCGACGCCCACCAGTGCGGCAGCGCTGGCCACGGTCACCACGGTTCCGCGGCGCCGACTTACCATGCCGCCGAGGAACGCGCGCGTTACCCAGTACAGGGACAGCACGTTGACCTGCATGGTCCGTTCGATGTCCTGGTCGGTTGCCTCCAGGAGCTTCCTGCCGCTGACCACGCCGGCGTTGTTGACCACTATGTCGACGGGCCCTGCCAGTTCTGCGGCAGCCTTGACGGCCTGGCTGTCAGTGACATCCACGGCCTGTGCTTCGGCGGAGCCGCCGGCGGCGCGGATTTCGTCACGGACTGCTGCACCGCGTTCCGCGTCCACATCCCAGACCACCACCCGGCTCCCGCGTCCGGCGGCACCCAGCGCGACGCGCCGGCCCAGCCCGCGTCCGCCGCCCGTGACCAGCAGCGTTGCACCGGAAAGCCGGGTTCCTTTAGCCATGTCAGTCCTCCTGGGATTACGGCGCCACGGACGCTGTCCTAGCGGCCTCGGGGAAGTCGGGCCATCAGGGTGATGGCCCGTTTCATGATGCGGGCGTATGCCTTGTTCGACATGCCCGCGGCCGGTGCCACCCGCAGCAGCCGCTGCACCGCAATGGTCTGCGGCTCGGTGTACTTCAGCATGCCTTCCCGGCCGTGGCGGCGCCCGGCCCCGGAATCCTTCATGCCACCGATCGGTGCGTCATGGGAAGCCCAGGTGGCGGCATATCCTTCGTTGACGTTGACCGTGCCCGTCATCAGCCGGCGGCCAACCTCTTCGCCGCGGCGGGCAGACCACACGCTGGCGTTCAGCCCGAAGTCGGAGTCGTTGGCCAGGGCGACTGCTTCGTCGTCGTCCGCTGCCCGGTAGATGGCAACCACCGGCCCGAACGTCTCTTCCCGGGCCATGAGCATGCCGGCGGTCACGCCTGCCAGGACGGTGGGTTCATAAAAGAGCGGTCCCAGGTCAGGCCGCCGCCGGCCGCCGGCGAGAAGTTCTGCGCCGTTTGCGAGCGCGTCCTGGACATGGCGGTCCACCCGCTCGACCTGCGCCTGGCTGATGAGGGAGCCCATGCCGATGTCCCAGTCGGGTCCCGGTCCCAGGCGGATGTCCTTCACCCTGGCGGTAAAGGCGGCCACGAAGTGGTCGTAGACTGCCGCGTGCACATAGATCCGTTCAATGCTGACGCACAGTTGGCCGGAGTTGGAGAAGCAAGCGTGCACCGCACCCCCTGCGGCCCTGCCAACGTCTGCGTCCGCCAGCACGAGCATGGGATTCTTGCCGCCAAGTTCGGCGGAGAAGCCAATGAGCCGGGCGCTGCACTGCCGGGCGACGGTCTTGCCGGTTTCCGATGATCCGGTAAACATCAGGAAATCGACGTGCCGAATCAGGGCGGGGCCGATCTCCGTGCCGGGCCCCGTCACCACCTGGAACAGGGTTGTTGGAAGCCCGGCCTCCCGGAGCAGCCTGACCATCAGGAGGGCCGTGAACGGGGTCTGCGAATCCGGTTTCAGGACGACGCCGTTTCCGGCCAGCAGTGCAGGAATCGCATCCGAGACCGCAAGCGTCAAGGGATAGTTCCACGGGCTGATGACGCCCACCACGCCCTTGGGCAGCAAGTATTCGGTGGTGCGGGTCAGAACCGGGAATGCTCCCTTCCGGCGGCGCGGCCGGAGGTACCTCTCCGCGTTGCGTTCGTAGTAGTCCGCCGTCATCACGACGTCTGCGAACTCTTCGAACGCACTCAGCCGCGATTTCCCGCTCTCGGCCTGGACCAGGTCCAGGACGTCCCGTTCCCGGTCCAGCAGGAGTTCCCGGAACCGCCGGATGACTGCCCGGCGTTCGGCGACCGTCCTGCCTGCCCAGGCACGCTGTGCCTCGCGGGCAGCGCCGACGGCGGTTTCGACGTCGGGCGTGCTGCACACCGGCACGTCCCCCACCGGCGAGCCGTCGAACGGTGCATGCGTGGGGTGCCGCAGGCGGCCCGGCGCCGCTGACACCAACCCCTGGAGTCCGGCAGCAAGGTCCCGGCCTCGGGCAGTCAGGGTGGCGACGCCGCCCGGCGCGTCCATGTCAGGCCCCGGCCGGGGTGGCCCGGCCAAGCGCCCCCGGATTGAGCCGGGGGGCGAGCTGTTGCCGCAGCCACGCTTTGACCAGGCGTTCCCAGCGCTCCGGGTCAACGTTCCATTCCTTGGTGTGCCGCGCGTGGTTGAACGTCTCGAACGTCACCATTTCGGGGTTGCGCTCGGCCAGCATGGCGGACGGTCCGTAGGGCACGTACTCGTCGTCCACGCTGTGGATGACCAGCGTGGGGGTCCGCAGCTCGACAGCACGGGAGACCCAGTCCATGACTTTCAGGTCGACGGGAGCCGAGAGGCCGGTGAGCCGGCGTCCCAGCGGGTGGCCCAGCATCAGCTGCCCGTACCGGCCCACCAGCGAGGGGATCCGGTTCAGCTGGGCGTGGTGGGCAAGTACCGTCACCCAGTCGATGACGGGCGCATCGAGCACCATGGCCCGGATCAGGTGCCGGTGGCGGGACAGGTCTGCAGTCTGCAGGCAGATGGCGCCGCCCATGGACCAGCCGAACAGAACCACTTCCTCGGCGCCGTTAGCCAGGGCGTACCCGATGGCGGCTTCGATGTCCTGCCATTCGGTTGAGCCCAGGCCGTAGCGCCCGTCATCGGCCGACGGCGCAAGGCCGTCGTTCCGGTAGGACACCAACAGGCTGGTCAGGCCCAGTTCCAGTGCCGGGCCCACCGCTCGCAGGGCTTCCTGCCGGGTGGCACCGCGGCCGTGGACCATGATGGCCCACGTCCGGGCGGCCCCCTTGGCACGCACCAGCCAGGCGGGCGCCTCGCCGCGTTCCACGGGGATGAGCACATCCTCGAACGGAATGCCGGCCGCGGCCGGGTCAGGATAGGTGGCGCCGCTCCACCATCCCCAACGGGCCGTTGACAGGTCCCCGCTGTAGACGGCTTCCACCTCGCGCAGGACTGTCCGCTCCGCCGGAAAATAGGACACGATGCGGCCGATCCGGGCGTGGCCCTTGCCGCCGTCGAAGAAGAAGCCGTACACACCGTCAACGGTGGTGTCGTCGTTGGCTGCCAGGATCACCTGCTGTTTGTGGCCGTCACGGATAACGGCGAGGACTTCCTTGTCCGCCGCTCGCTGCCGCGCCGGGGTGATCACGCGGCGCGCGAAGTACACGGCCAGGGCAGAAGAGCCGGTTCCGAGCAGGCCGGCCAGTGAACCGCCGGCAATGGCACCGCCCACTGCCCACTTCGCTCCCGGCGACATCCCGCCGGAATCCCGGGTGGGTGCAGTCATTGCAGGGCGCGCTCGCCGGAAAGGTGCCATGGCTCTATTCTTACCGGCGTTGAGGCAGATACCCGCATTCCTAGGCGGCTGCGGCATGCCCTGCGGCAATCCGCCGGTGTTCGCGGGGCGCAGTGCAGGCGTGCGCGGGCCGGACTAGGCTATGGCCATGAGTGATCCAATCGTCATCCTGACAGAAGAACCCCTGGGCGCGGACGACCGCCTGAACATCGAACAGCTCGTGGACGGGTCCGACAGCAGCCTGGTGGTCCTGGTGCCGGCCAATACAGAGCGGCACCTGCTGGTGGACTTCCTGGAGAACCTTTCCATGCTGGACGTGGCCAAGGCGTTCCGGGAGCTTGCCGGCGGCACTCCGGATGACGCCACCGAGCGGGCGCATGCTGATGAGACACTCGCCGCCTCCCTCGCAGCACTGGCGGGACTGGGCTCCGGAGTCACCGGCCAGGTGGTGGCCGGCAAGGCCGTGGACAGCCTCGTCTCAAAAGTCAAGGAAACCGGTGCCTCGCAAGCGGTGGTGATCACGCGTCCGCACGCCGTGGCAGATACATTCCACACCGACTGGGCCAACAAAGCCCAGGACCAGCTGGGCGTTCCCGTACTCCACCTGTACGCGGGTTCGGGATTTATCGGGGACTCCTGAGCGTTGGTATTGCCATGAGCATCTTTGGAAACAGTATTTTTGGTCATAAGGCAACAGGCATGGTGGACGTCGATGGGCAAGCGGACAGCAAGGAAAGCGCTGCAACGGAATCTCCCGTGCAGAAGAGCGATGCCCAGTGGCGGGAAGAACTGACGCCGGAGGAGTACCGGGTCCTTCGCAAGGCCGGAACGGAACGCCCCTACACCGGCGAATACTGGGACACGCATACGGCTGGGGTCTACCAGTGCCGCGCCTGCGGGACTGAACTGTTCACCAGCAATGAGAAGTTCGATTCCCACTGCGGCTGGCCCTCCTTCTGGGCCCCCCTGGCCGAGGAAACCGTGAGGTACATCCACGACCGGACCCTGGGCATGGACCGTGTGGAGGTCCGCTGCGCCGCCTGCGATTCGCATCTGGGACACGTGTTCGAGGGCGAGGGCTACGGCACTCCCACCGACCAGCGGTATTGCATCAATTCCGTGTCCCTGCGGCTCGTGGAGCAGGACAGCCCTGAAGACGCGCCGTCCGGGAAGTGAAGCTCGGGATCACCTGACGCCGGTGCCGATCAACCAGTCCCATGCGGGCCTCGGGGATCTTGGAAGCACCTGTAGACCAACAGTTTCTTACGCTCAGCGCCGCTGGGCATAAGTCATTCTGGTTGCTTGTTACGCTCGCCAAAGAAGCAAGCAACCAGAAAGGCAGCCGACGATGACACAGGCCCTGACCACCGCCGTGGCGGGAATTTCCGCCCGGAACGAAGACTGGCTCCGGCTCAAGGGCGCCGCAACTGCCCTGCAGGCCCTCCAGGCCCAGGACGGCTCGGTTCCCGAGGCCGGAAACCATCCCGAGGCGTCCAGGCACGTGTCCGCCATTATCGACGCCGTCCAGGCCTTGGCTCCCGCGTTCCCCCACGACGCTGCCTACCTGGACGCCCTTCGCCAGGACTTCTCCGCGTGGGCGGCCGGCGGATTCGCAGTGCCAGACTTCCTGTCCTCGCTGCTGGCGTTCCAGCCGCAGCAGCAGCGCCAGGACGGTCTCCAGCACCTGGTGGTCTTCCCCATGTACACCCAGAACGGCAGCAGCAACCGACTGGTTGAGGCAGTCCTCATCGAGGTCATCTGGCCCGAATTCATTGCCGGGCTGGAGGCCGGGGATTACTCGAACAAGCTGTTCGTCCCCATCCGTTTCCTGGACTTCACCCCCGGCTACGACACCAACTCTGCCGTGCTCTTTCCCGAAACCGTGGCGGTCAGCCAAACTCCCACCTTCACGTGGGGAGCCATCTTCGCAGACCGCGAAGCAGCGAGGTTCCGCCGCGTCCTCAAGGCCGCTGCGGACATCACGTCGCTGGAATTGCCGGCAGGCGCCGCCGAACTGCTGGCCGACCAGGACCTGACCGAAGCCACCTTCGTCATGTGGGACCTGATCCACGACAGGACGCACATGCGCGGCGACCTGCCCTTCGATCCGTTCATGATCAAGCAGCGGATGCCCTACTTCCTGTACTCCCTCGAAGAACTCCGCTGCGACCTCACCGCCTTCCGCGAATCGGTCCGGATCGAAAAGGACGACGACGCCGACCCGCAGGCCCGGCGCCACGCGAAGCTGGTGCAGTACGCCATCATCTTCGACCGGATCTTCCGCTTCGCCATCACCGGCAGCCGGGTCCGGAACTACGACGGCCTGGGCGGCCAACTCCTCTTCGCCTGGCTCCACCAGCAGCATGTGCTGCACTGGACGGACACCCGCCTGACCATCGACTGGGACGAGGTCGCAGACGCCGTAATCGCCCTGGGCGATAGCATCGACGAACTCTACTGGCGCTCGATCGACCGCCCCAAGACAGCACACTGGCTGGCCGCGTACCAATTGGTGTCGGCTACCGTCACCCCCAACCCGGCCTCTGTCTGGGCCAAGGGCCCTGACGCCCTGCCGCTGGCTGGAACCCCGCGCGGACTGACGGACCAGGTGCTGGACGACGAGTTCCCGCTGTCCATGTTCTACGAGGCATTGGAGAAGAAGATGCGTCCGGTCATCGAATCGACCGCCGGAATCACCGGCCGGTCGGCACTGTGAGCCAGTTGCCGGACGGCCAGGCACTGACCGTCCTGGTCGCCGGCGGCAGCGGCGCCTCCGGAATTGCCGTTGCCCGGGCCCTGGCCGCCGCCGGGCACCGGGTGGCCACGGTGGGCTCGGATGCAGCCCGCATCAAGGCGGCCGCAGAGGAGGCGGGCGACGGCGTCACACCGTTCGCGTGCGACCTCGCCGCGCTGGCGGAGGTCCGCCGGCTGCGCGACGACGTTGGCGATGCTTTGGGGACGGTCGACGCGGTGATCCACCTGGTGGGCGGCTGGCGCGGCGCCACGGGCATCGCCGACCAGTCCGACGACGACTGGGAATTCCTGGAACGCGGCGCCATTACCACCCTGCGCAATGTCTCTCGCGTCTTTTTCGACGACATTGCCGCCTCCGCGCACGGCCGCTTCGCCATGGTGTCCTCCACCTCACTCGATAGGCCCACCGCAGCTCTGGCCAGCTACGTGGCCGCGAAGGCCGCCGCCGAAGCCTGGACCATGGCCGTGGCGGACGGCTTCCGAAAGGCTTCGATGGACGGCGGCGGACAGGCAGCCGCTGTAGTCCTGGCAGTGAAAGCCCTGGTGGATGACGGACTGCGCCGCAAGCATCCGGAACGGTCCTTCGCCGGGGCGACGGACGTGGCCGACCTGGCGGCCGCCGTCGTGCGGCTGTTCAACACCCCCGCCGCCGAACTGAACGGTGCCCGGCTCCGGCTGGCGGACTGACCGCCGCGACTGTCCCTACACTGAAAGCGTGAGCAATCCAATGACGACAACAGCAGAAACACGCGCCCCGCAGAGGCTTCACGACCCCGGCGTGCGCGGGTTTGCCTCCGACAACTATTCAGGGGTCCACCCCGAGATCCTGGCAGCCCTGGCCGCCGCCAACGAGGGGCACCAGGTCTCCTACGGCGAAGACGATTACACCGCGCGGCTGCACGAACTGATGGTCGACCACTTTGGCCCGGGCATCGAATGCTTTCCGGTCTTCAACGGCACCGGCGCCAATGTCGTGTCGCTCCAGTCGCTGCTCCCCCGCTGGGGCGCCGTGGTGTGCGCCTCCACCGCCCACATCAACATGGACGAAAACGGCGCACCGGAACGCATCGGCGGCCTGAAGCTGCTCCACGTCCCCACTCCCGACGGCAAGCTGACGCCGGAACTCATCGACCGGGAGGCCTGGGGCTGGGGTGACGAGCACCGCGCCCAGCCACTGGCGGTCTCCATCACCCAGACCACGGAACTGGGCACCTGCTACACCCCCGAGGAAGTGCGGGCCATCGCCGACCATGCGCACGCGAAGGGCATGAAACTGCACATGGACGGGGCACGGCTGGCCAATGCGGCCGCCCACCTGGGCGTCCCGCTGCGGGCCTTCACCAGTGATGCGGGCGTTGACATCCTCTCCTTCGGCGGCACCAAGAACGGGCTGCTCTACGGGGAGGTGGTGGTGGCCCTGAACCCGGAGGCGGCGCACGGCCTGGTATACCTGCGCAAAATGGACATGCAGCTTGCCTCGAAGATGCGCTTCCTGTCCGCCCAGTTCATCGCCTTGCTCGAAGGCGACCTGTGGCTGCGCTCGGCCTCGCACGCCAACGCCATGGCAAGCCGGCTCCGCGCCGCCGTCGACACCATCGACGGCGTCCGGCCCACCCAGCAGACGGAGTCGAACGGCGTATTTGCCGTCCTTCCTCCCGGCGTGGCCGACCGGCTCCGCGGCTCCTTCCGTTTCTACGACTGGGACGAGGCCGCCGGCGAAGTCCGGTGGATGTGCTCCTTCGACACCACAGAGGAGGACGTCGACGCCTTCGCCGCCGCGATCCGCCACGAACTCCGGGACTACCGGGATGGCCGGACCGGGTGACCAGCCCGCGACGGCGAGCCTTCCCGCCGTACCGCCTCCGGCCCCGTAATCTGCCAAGGTGAACGCACTTGACCAGGTTCCCCCGGCTTTCCTCCACGCCTTGGGAACCCTCAGGAAGGCACAGTGCCGCAAGGAACTGCGCCTCGCCGAGATCCCGGCACCCGCACGCCTGGCACCCTTCGCCGTCGCGCTGGGCGCCGAAGTCATGGCACCCGGCGCCGGTACCCCCGCTACTCCCGTGCACGGTCCAGCGGCCATGGCCTTCGCCGCAGCCCCGGTTACGGGGGACGATGACGAAACGGAACTCGCCACGGGGCGTTTCATCCTGCTCCACGACCCCGACGGCTCGGCCGTCTGGGACGGCGAGTTCCGGATCGTCACCTACATCCGTGCTGAACTGGAACCGGACATGGGCAACGACCAGATGCTGGGAACCGTGGCCTGGACCTGGCTGGTGGAAGCGCTCGAAAACCACAAGGCGCCCTACCGGGCGGCCGGCGGCACCGCCACCCGTGTCCTTTCCGAAAGCTTCGGCACCCTGGCCGGCCGCCCGGGCTCCATCGACATCGAGCTCAGGGCCTCCTGGACACCGGATTCCTCCGACGTCCAGGCGCACCTGGAGGCGTGGTCGGACATGGTGTGCACCTTCGCCGGCCTGCCGCCACTCCCGGACGGCGTGACCGCCCTCCCGCACCGGCGCCGAAGCTGACCGGGCTTTGACGGACCTGCCCGGTAAACTGGGGAAACCATGACCCCAAACATTCCGGAAAACACCACAGCCGGCGTCCCGGCTGCTGCTGCCGCACCCCAGATCACCGTGGAGGGCTTCGACAGCCCCATCCCCGAAATCATCGACCTTGACTCGCCCCGCGACGGCGTTCCCCTTGTCATCGAAACGCAGTCCGGCCTGGAGCGCTGCGCCGCCGCCATCGCCGCCGGCACCGGACCGGCGGGTGTGGACGCAGAGCGCGCCTCCGGATTCCGCTACGGCCAGCGGGCTTTCCTGGTCCAGATCCGCCGCGAAGGCGCCGGGACCTGGCTCATCGATCCCGAACCCTTCGGGAACCTGGACATCATCAATGACGCCCTGCGAGGTGTCGAGTGGATCCTGCATGCCGCCAGCCAGGACCTGCCCTGCCTTTCCGAGCTCGGCATGTGGCCGGACAAGCTCTTCGACACCGAGCTTGCCGCGCGCCTGGCGGGGCTGCCCCGGGTTGGCCTTGCCGCCGTCATCGAGCAGTTGCTGGGGTTCGGGCTCGCCAAGGAGCACTCCGCTGCCGACTGGTCCACCCGCCCGCTTCCGGAACCCTGGCTGCGTTACGCCGCCCTCGACGTCGAGGTCCTCACGGAGCTGCGCGAGGAACTCATCGAACTGCTGCAGGCTGACGGGAAGCTGGAGTACGCGGAGCAGGAATTCGCCGCCATCCTGGCGGCCGGCATCGCACCGCCGCGGGTGGATCCGTGGCGGAAGACCTCAGGCCTGCACCAGATCCGGGACCGCCGGCAGCTCGCCGCCGTCCGGGAGCTGTGGCTTGAACGCGACTCCTTGGCACAAAAGCGCGACGTCGCACCGGGCCGGCTCATTCCGGACTCCGCCCTGGTGGCGGCAGCTAAGGCCATGCCCGCCACGGTGCCCCAGTTGCTGGGAACCAAGGGCTTCCATGGCCGGGCGGCGCAGCGCGAGGCCCCGCGCTGGCTTCGGTGCATTGCCGCCGCACGGGACCTTGAGGACCTGCCGCCCCTGCACCTGGCCACCAATGCCCCGCCACCGCCACGGGTCTGGGCAGACCGGGACCCGGAGGCCGCCGCCCGCCTTGCCACTGCCCGGCCGCTGCTCCAGGAGAAGGCCGAGGAGTTGAAGCTGCCGCTGGAGAACCTGCTGACGCCGGACTTCCTGCGGCGCGTCGCCTGGCGACCGCCTGCCGAGGTCACGGAGGAATCCATTTCCGCCGAACTGCGGGCGCTCGGTGCCCGCGAGTGGCAGGTGGATCTGGCGGCACCGCTGATCGCCGAGGCTTTCCTGAACCCGCAGCCGCTGCCGCCCAGGGAGCCCAAACCCGCTGCCGCCGCGGGCGGCCAGTAACCAGGGCCTCCGGCCCTTGCGGCCTAAGTTACTCGCGAGTAACATCGGTGGAACCGACGCCTTGCTGCTGCCGTCCTCCGGCATGCACCCGGCGCTACGTCTCGATGAGGAGTTACACGTGAGCCAGCACGGAAGCGGCGCATCCCCGCGCACTGTCCGCGACGTCGTCTTTGTGGACGGCATCCGCACACCCTTCGGCAGGGCCGGCGAGAAAGGAATCTACGCCGGGACCCGGGCCGACGACCTGATCGTCAAATGCATCCGCGGCCTGCTGCGCCGCAACCCGTCCCTTCCGGCGGAGCGGATCGACGAGGTAGCCGTCGCCGCCACCACCCAGACCGGGGACCAGGGGCTCACCCTCGGCAGGACCGCCGCGCTCCTGGCGGGACTTCCGCGGACAGTACCGGGTTTTGCCATCGACCGGATGTGCGCAGGCGCCATGACCGCCGTGACCACCACGGCAGGCAGCATCGGTTTCGGCGCCTACGACGTGGTGATCGCCGGCGGAGTTGAGCACATGGGCCACCACCCCATGGGCTCCGGCGCAGACCCCAACCCGCGGTTCATGTCCGAGCGCCTGGTGGACCCGGCAGCCCTGAACATGGGCAACACCGCCGAAAACCTGCACGACCGCTTCCCGGCGATCACCAAGCAGCGTACCGACGCCTACGCGGTGGCCTCCCAGGACAAGCTCGCTGCTGCCTACCAGGAAGGCCGGATCCAGCCGGACCTGGTTCCGGTGGCCGCCAGGAAGCCGGGCCAGGGCTGGACCGTCCACAGCAAGGATGAACCACCCCGCCCCGGCACCACGATGGCGGACCTCGAAGGGCTCCGCACACCCTTCCGCGCGCATGGCAGGGTCACCGCCGGAAATGCCGCCGGACTGAACGACGGTGCCACGGCTGCTGTCCTGGCGTCCTCCGATGCCGCCGCCGAACTGGGGCTGCCCGTGAAGATGCGTCTGGTCAGCTACGCGTACGCCGGCGTAGAACCCGAGGTCATGGGCATCGGGCCGGTACCGGCCACCGAAAAAGCCCTCAGGAATGCCGGTCTGACCATCGACGACATCGGCCTGTTCGAGATCAATGAGGCCTTCGCCGTGCAGGTCCTAAGCTTCCTGGACCATTACGGCATCGCCGACGACGACCCCCGGGTCAACCGCTACGGCGGGGCGATCGCCGTGGGCCACCCGCTGGCATCCTCAGGAGTCCGGCTGATGATCCAGCTGGCCCGCCAGTTCGAGGAAGACCCCTCGGTTCGCTACGGCATCACCACCATGTGCGTGGGCCTGGGAATGGGTGGCACCGTGATCTGGGAGAACCCGCACCACCCCGACTACAGTGGAACCCCCTCCGGGCAGACCGCCGCCACCACCGTTTCCGAAGGAGCCCCCGCATGAGCGCCGCAGATTACCGCAAGTTGGCGGACCTTTTCCCCAACGAAACCGTGACCCACTCCTACGTTCAGGACATCGTCCTGCCGGGCACAGACGGCAAGCCAGGACCTGGCACGTTCGCCCTCGTCACCCTCGACAACGACCTCGACCACACCAAGCCCACCACCCTGGGCCCCAACACGCTGGTGGAGCTCGGCACGACGCTGGAAGGCCTGCGCGAACGTGCAGCCCGCGGCGAGATCGTCGGCGTCGGCGTCACCGGAAAACCGCACTACCTGGTGGCCGGCGCGGACCTCTCCGCAGTGAAATCGCTGGAACAGCGTGAGCACGGCCTGTGGATGGCACAGCTGGGCCACGACGTCTACGCGACCCTGGCCAACCTCGGCGTCCCCAGCTTTGCCTTCATCAACGGGGCAGCGCTGGGCGGTGGCCTGGAAATCGCCCTGCAATCCACCTACCGCACCGTGTCCACCGGCGCCGGCGCCCTGGCACTGCCGGAGGCATTCCTTGGCCTCGTGCCCGGGTGGGGCGGCGTCTACATCCTCCCCCGCCTGGTGGGCCCGGAGAACGCCGTCAAGGTCATGATCGAAAACCCGCTCAGCAACAACCGGACCCTGTCCGGCCCGCAGGCGTACGCGCTGGGCATCGCCGACGCCGTCTTCGAGCCAGCGGATTTCCTGGAACAGTCGCTGGCATGGGCCGCGGAAGTCATCTCCGGCAACGTCATACCGGAACGCGCCAACGCCGTCGACCCTTCCGCCACCGGGGTGGAAGCCCGCTGGCAAGCCGCAGTGGCGGCGGGCCGGAAGTTCGTGGAGGCCAAGACGTCGGGCGCGTCGCCGGCGCCGGGAAAGGTCCTTGACCTCCTCGAGGCCAACCGCACCATGACCGCAGCAGAATCCGCCGCGGTTGAGTGCGAGACCCTGGCCGAGCTGATGCAGACCGACGAGTTCCGCAGCACCGTGTACGCGTTCCTGGACCTGGTGCAGAAGCGCGCCAAGCGCCCGGCCGGGGCACCCGACCGCAAACTGGCCCGCCCGGTCACCAAGGTGGGGGTGGTGGGCGCCGGACTCATGGCCGGCCAGCTGGCGCTGCTCTTCGCACGCCAGCTCAAGGTGCCCGTTGTGCTGACGGATATCGACCAGGCCCGCGTGGACAAGGGCGTTGCCTACGTCCATGCCGAAGTGGATAAGCTGCTGGGCAAGAAACGCCTCAGCCAGGAAGCCGCCAACCGCACCAAGGCGCTGGTGACCGGATCGGTGTCCAAGGATGCCTTCGCGGATGCGGACTTCGTGATCGAGGCGGTCTTCGAAGAACTCGGCGTCAAGAAGCAGGTGTTCAAGGAGGTCGAGGCGATCGTCTCGCCGGAATGCATCCTGGCCACCAACACGTCCTCGCTGTCCGTGACGGCGATGGCAGAGGACCTGGAGCACCCGGAGCGCCTGGTGGGGTTCCACTTCTTCAACCCCGTGGCCGTGATGCCGCTGCTGGAGGTTGTCCGCGCCCCGCGGACAGACGACGCCGTGCTGGCCACTGCTTTCGAACTGGCGAAGGCCTTGAAGAAGAGCGCCGTGCTGGTCAAGGATGCGGCCGCGTTCGTGGTCAACCGCATCCTCCTGCGGCTGATGGGAGAGGTCACCGCGGTATTCGATGAGGGAACCCCTGCGGAGGTGGCCGACAACGCGCTGCGGCCCATGGGGCTTCCCATGACGCCGTTCACGCTCCTGGCCATGGTGGGCCTCCCTGTGGCGCAGCACGTCCAGGAGTCACTGAACGCAGCATTTGGCAACCGCTTCCCGGTCTCCGGCAACCTGGCTGCGCTGATCGACAACAACGTGAAGGCGCTCTGGGAAACTGCCCCTGACGGTACCCGGGCTATCCCCGCCTCCACCCTTGAAATGCTGTCCTTTGGCTCCAGCCCCTCCACCGGGGAGCAGGTGCTGCGGCGCGTCCAGGATGCACTGGCCGAGGAGATCGGCCTGATGTTGGACGAGGGCGTCGTGGCAGGCCCGGAAGACGTGGACCTGTGCTTGATCCTTGGCGCCGGCTGGCCACTGTTCCTCGGTGGCATCACGCCATACCTGGACCGGGTGGGAGCGTCGGAGCGCGTGAACGGACAGCGTTTCCTGGCCCCCGGCGTGGCGTCCCGCCCGGCCTAGGCCCTCCCGTCCAACCTGGCCGCTCCCGTCCCGCCTGGGAGGCCCTTCCGGGCGGGATGGTCAGGCGGGGACCAGTCGGCCGCCGTCGAGCGCCAGGATGCGGTGCGCCGCCGAGCGCGCGTAGGCCAGGTCATGGGTGACCAGTACGACGGCGGCGCCTTCCGCGGCTGCCAGGCGGACGGCTGCATCCAGCAGGGCCAGTCCGTCGCCGTCCAGCGCCACGGTGGGTTCATCCAGCGCGAGGACGGCGGGCCTGCGTGCCAGGACGGTGGCCAGGGCCAGGAGGCGCTGGGCTGACGCCGGCAGCTCGGCGGGGTGTTCGTGCGCGGCCTCTGCCAGCCCGACTGACGCCAGCGCCGCCGCGGCACGGTGGGATGCCTGTGCCGGACCGGCCATGCGGTCAAGGCCAAAGCTGACTTCCCGCAGGGCGGACCGTTCAAACAGTTGGTCTCGGGGCTGCTGGAACAGCAAGCCCACCGAGGCCGCCGTCCGTCCCACGGGTGCGCCCGAGATGTCGGCGCCCTGGACCTGCACGGACCCCGAGCTGGGTCTGAGCAGCCCGTTGAAATGCCGCAGGAGGGTGGATTTTCCCGCCCCGTTGGGTCCGGTGACGGCGACGATTTCCCCCGGATGGACGGCAAGGTCGACCGCCCGCAGCACGGGTGCAAGGACAGCCGGCTCCCCAGTGTGTACAGCTCCCCGCCGCCTCCGGGCGGCTCCTGCCACGGCCGGGTATGCGAAGTCGACACCCCGCAGCTGCAACGCCGGGATACCAGTCTGCGGCACCACGGGCCGGGGACCGGCAACCGCGGCCGCCGCGGGTGCGGGCCGCCGGATGGCCGGCGGCAACACTCCGGGGCCGGCACCCATGGCGGCGGGCGGACCGCTGGCGGTGACGGTCCCCCCGGAAAGGACCACCCACGTCCCGGCCTCCAGGAGCAATGGATCGACTGCCTGGCTGAGGATGACGACGGCGGTCCCCCGCGCCAGGAGGTCCCGCACCACGGCGGCGAGCCCGTCGGCACCGGCCGCGTCAAGGGAGGCGAAGGGCTCGTCCATGACGAGCACCGGCGGTCCGGTAATAATGGCGCAACCGATGGCCAGCCGGCGGAGCTGGCCGCCCGAGAGCCGGGCGGGGTCCTGTTCCAATTGATCGTGCAGGCCCAGCAGCGCCGCAGTGCGCCCCACCGCGGCTTTCATGGCGGCACGCTCCATCCCGGAGTTCTCCAGGCCGAACGCCAGCTCCTCAGCCACGGTTGACCGGACGGTGGACAGGACCGTCGCAGGGTCCTGTGGAACGAAGCCCACGTGCCGGCCCCACTGGGCCGGATCGATCCGGGGATCTTCGGGGCCGCCGTGGAACTCAAGCCGGGAGCCGGACAGCTCCAGGAAGCCGGCCAGCGCTCCGTGGCCACCAGGCGGCAACCATGCCGCCAGCAGTCGGCCCAGGGTGGACTTGCCGCTGCCGGAAGCGCCCAGGATCGCCGTGAAGGTGCCTGCCGCGAAGGACACGGCGACGTCGCGCAGGGCGGCTGTCTCGTCGTCGTGGAATGTAAAGGACCGGATGCCGGCCGCCAGGACCGGACGGTTGCCTTGAATGGCGGTATCGGCATCCATCAGGCGCTCAGGCACTGGCACCTGCCTGTACCAGCCGCAGCACCAGTGCAGCCGCGGCCGCCAGCACCAGGACGATCCGTGCCGTACGCTGCAGCCGCGAGTCGGGCACTTCCCGGTAGCTGGTCCGGGGTCCGGTGTTGCTGAGTCCCCGTGCTTCGAGGGCCGCGGACCGGGTGCCTGCATCCTCCACCAGGGAAAGGACCAGGGGAACCGCCTGGAGCCGGAACGCGGCAAGCCTGGACAGGAGGCCCCGCTTCACTACCAGCCCCCGCGACTCCTGGGCCTGGCGGATCCGCCGCGCCCGGGCGCCGATGGCCGGAAGCAGGGTCAGGGTGGAGGCCAGGACGAAGGCAAACCGGCCCTGAACGCCACGGGCGGACAAAGCCGCCACGAGGTCCGGGAGGCTGACACTGAAGGAGAAAACCAGCAAGGCCAGGACCACGGCGCCCAGCTGCAGGATCCGCTGGCCGGCGAACCCCAGGCCCTCCGCCGTGACCCGGGCGGGTCCCCACGCCGCCAGGACGGTGGTTCCCTCGGGGAAGAAAAGCCCGTGCAGCAACAACAGCGACAGGCCCAGCGGAACCAGGATTGCCGCGGCGGCAGCCAGCACGCGGCGGGCGGTGCCGCCTGCCGCCGCGAGCCCCGCGGAAGCGGCGATCACGGTGAGCGAAAACAGCCAGTTGGCGGCCGCCGTCGTGATGACCGCTGTACTCCCGGCAGCAGCCAGCAGGGTCAGCGGATTCAGGCGCACCGGCCTTCCCGGCCCGGCGGCACTGCGTTCGGGAGATGCGGTCACGGCCGTGCGGTCAGTTGTTCCGGGTGGCGTCCTGCGCCGGCGCCTCGGTGGTCCCGGCCGGGGACTTGCCGGCCAGGACCCGGTGGCGGCGCAGGAACGGGAACTGCTGCCGGGCCCTGCGCGGCAGGGCGTAAACGAGGATGGCCACGATGGTGAACACGATGGCCTTGTCCATGGGGTCGGAGATCAGTGCCTGCTTGGTGATGGCCGCCAGGAGGGTGTCACCCATGGCCCGGAAGGCGCTGACGATCGCGCCGGTGGCCACGCCCGAGGTTCCGCCGAAGACAAACGCTGCCACTGGGGCAGACACCACGCCGGCGATGATGCCGGTGACGAAGCCGGCCACCGGGGCGAGGTAGAAACGGCGGAAGAGGCCGTAGCGGGCGGCGAGCCCGGCCAGGCAGCCGATGAGGGCGGCGCCGGCCGCGAAAGGCAGCACCGTGGGGTTGAAGAAGGACCAGACGATGCTGCTGAGGGCGCCGGTGGCAGCGCCGGCGGCGGGACCGGCCAGGACGGCGATCAGTACGGTGCCGATGGCGTCGAGGTAGAAGGGCACCAGGGTGCTGCCGACGAACTGGCCCAGCACGATGTTCAGGACCAGCGCCACCGGGATAAGCACCAATGTGGATGCGGGAAGCGTGGGCAGGACGGCCACGATCAGCAGGACCGCCCCGGCCAGGAAGCCGGAGAGTGCGATCAGGGCCGAGGCACTGCCCGGGCCTCCGGTGATGTCGGCGGGCTGGTTCAGGACCAGGTAAACGTAGGTTGCGGCGATGGCCAGGGCGCCGAGGATCTCCAGCAGCCGGCGGCGGCGGGCCGCCGGGCGTTCCTGGGACGGAAGCGTCAGGGAGGGCGATGACATGGGAAATGTTCCTTCGGGTGCGGGCAGTGGCCCGGCAGAACCGGGCTGGGGTGGGACTGCCTATGTCACCTCGGCAGCAGCCGGCGGCAACTGCGCCGGGCCGGTCCGTGGCCCATTCTACCGGGCATTTCGGGGCCGGAGGTGGGCCGTGGTCCGGTAATCCGGCGCGCCCTGGACGGGCCGCTAGGCCGGCGTCTGTCCCACCCGCCGGGCCAGGCCGCCGACGGCGGACACCAGTTCGCGGAACGCCTGGTCCGGGTTGTTGCCGGAAACAATCCTGGCGTTCGGCGGAGCGCCCCAGAGCCCGCGGAAATCGGCCACCGTGGTTCCCATCAGCAAGGGCGAGCCGGTTTCGACGTCCACCGTAGCCGGCCGGACGTCGTACTCGACCGTGCCCGCGGCAACTCCGGCGGCGAAGAAATCATGGACGTGTGCCAGGTAGCCCTGGTCGTACAGCCGGTGGAACTCGAAGTAGAACCGCAGCGCGTCGGACAAATGGCGGATCAGGGTGTTGCCGGACGTGCTGCGCAGGCCCTCAGGCTGGTCCGGCAGGACCAGTTCCGGCACGGCTGCACCGGCGGCCACGGCTAGCTGCCGGACGTGTTCCGGGCGCAACTCCATCCGCTCGGTGGTGTCCAGGGAACAGACAATCGGCAGCTTCGCCAGGGGCTTGCCGCGGTACGCCGCGTACACCTCCTTGGCTGCGTGCGGGTCCACGTGCGTGTTCCACTCGGCCGTCGGGGTGGTGTTCCCCTGGTGGTAGAAGCTCCCGCCCATGATCACCGCGCCGGCCAGGAGGTCCGGCAGCTCGGGCTCCCGGCGGAGGGCCAGGGCGAAATTGGTCAGCGGCGCCGTGATCAGGGCGGTGAGCTCCCCCGGCCTGGCGCGGGCGTGGTCGACCCACAGGTCGACGGCGCTCCGCGCCGAGACCTGTCCGGCAGGCTCGGGCAGCACCGCGTAGCCGATCCCCTGCGGCCCGTGGGTTTCGGGTGTGGTGGTGAGCGGAATGGACAGCGGCCCGCGCGCCCCGATGGCCACCTCGACGTCCGGCCGGCCACACAGTTCCAGCAGTGCCAGGGTATTCCGGGCCACTTGGTCGGCGTCCACGTTTCCCGGCGTTGCGGTGACGGACACGAATTCGGTCTCCGGCAGCGCGGCGAGGTAGGCCAGGGCCAGGGCGTCGTCAATGCCGGTATCGACGTCCACCAGGTATGAAGTCACTATCGCGGTACGGTGTTTTTCGGTTTCCGGGGCCCTAGAAGAGGGCAACCTTGGGAACGGCGGGGAAGATGGCATCCAGCTCCGCGAGGTCTTCGGCCGACGGCTGCCAGTCGGCGGCCGAGGCGTTCTGGCGGACCTGCTCCGGTTTGGTGGCGCCCGCGATGACACTGGCCACGGACGGTTGCGCGGCAAGCCAGGAGAAGGCCACCTCCACCTCGGTCAGGCCGCGTTCCTTGGCGAACAGGCTGAACCGGCCCAACTGGTCCCAGTCGGCGTCCTCCACCATGTTGGTGCGCGTGTGGCTGAGGCGGGAACCGTCCGGCGCATGGCCGGGCGCGTACTTGCCCGTCAGCAGCCCGTTGGCCAGCGGGAAATAGGGCAAGACGCCCAAGCCAAGGGCTTCGGCGGCGGGGGTGACCTCCTGCTCCGCCCGGCGGTCCAGGAGGTTGTAGTGGTTCTGGGTGGACACGAAGCGTGCGCTGCCGAGTTCGCGGGCCACGTACTCGGCCTGGGCGATCTGCCAGCCGGCCCGGTTGGAGTGGCCGATGTACCGGACCTTGCCGCCGCGGACGAGGTCGTCCAGCGCTGCGAGGGTCTCGTCGATGGGCGTCAGCGGATCCGGGGTGTGGAACTGGTAGAGGTCAATCCAGTCGGTGCCGAGCCGGCGCAGTGATGCTTCGACGGACTGGATGATGTAGCGGCGGGAGCCCCGGTCACCGAAGTCGGGGCCGTTCGCGCCTTGGGTGTCCATCCCGAACTTGGTGGCCACCACGGCCTGGTCCCGCCGGTTTCCGAGCGCCTTTCCCAGCATGGTCTCGCTCAGTCCCGGTTCCCGGCCGTAGTTGTCTGCGACGTCGAACAGCGTTATCCCGGCCTCCAGGGCTGCGGATACCACGGCGTCCGTGCCGTCCTGCGACTCGGTGGTGGTGTTGGCGCGGCCCAGGTTGTTGCATCCGAGGCCTACCGTGGAGACGGTGAGGCCTGATTTTCCAACGCGGCGGTAACTGGTCACGGACGACTCCTAGAGGCTGAAGCTGTTGGCGGGCTTGGCTGAGTGCTTGAGTTTGAGATGCCCGGGTTCGCTGTACGGGGCCGCACCAATGCTGAGCTTGGTGAAGTCCAGGTCCTCGCCGCGGGCGCACACCTTGATGGCGTTGACGGCCTTGTTCACCTCCGGGCAGAGGCAGAAGATGTTGAGTTTGTAATCCGTGAACTCGGACCGTTCCACCGTTCCGAGTCCCCGCCAGGCGAGATGGCTGATCAGGGCATCCTTGGCTTTCTGCTCCAGGTAGCGGTCCCGCTCCGTGCCTTCCCGGGTCTTGAGGGCGAACTGGGCCACCACCCAGGACTGCTCCTCGTTGGGGATTTCGGCGTAGCCGTCCTCCTGGCACTGGGCTGCGAAGGCGTCCAGCAGGCTCTCGGCCCCATCGGCGTCGGGGACGTCGGTTTCCTCCGTCTTGCTCTGGTGCCCCACGGCGCCGAAATTCATGACGAACTGGGAGTACTCCTCGTCGAACCAGGCTTCCCGGAAGTGGAGGGTTCCCTCGTCGTCGCGCTTGTAGACCCTGACTATGCCGCTCATATGCGTCCCTTTGTAAACCATTCAACGTCGGTACCGTCGAAAGGCGCCTGCTGCGCCTTCACGGCATGGAAAAGCTCATCCGCGGCCGCCTGGATGTCCTCGATCAGCCGTTGGGGGTAGCGCATGGACACGCTGTGCTCGGCAAATTCGTCCTGGTCGTCGATGAAGACGCCCCGTGCTTCGGTGCGGATCACGTCCAGGTCCATGTCGATCACATGGAACTCCGTGACGGCGGGCCGGATGTCCGTCCATTCGTGGCCTACGGCGAGGTCGATGTAGAGCCGCACGCCGGCAGGATGCGCGGAATCGTAGAACGTGGCCACCCAGTCACCCTGGCGCGGCACCAGGAGCACGGCGTCAGACCGGGTGTAGAACGCGGCACCGGGGCGAGAACAGAACTCGTTGGTGCCCTGGAAGATCCACCAACCGTGCCGGTCTTCGCCAAGGTACCTCCCGGGGACCACCCAGTGTGCCTTGCCGTTCCATTTGCGGTTGCGGGATACCACCAGCTGCCCGGGCTGCAGGTTGCCGGGGACCCGCGTGGTAGTGGTGTGCAGAACCGGCCCCGACTCCCCCACGGCACCCGGGTATTTCAGTGCGTCTTCGTCCCTCACAGGATCGGGAGGCTGCCAGTGGTGGGGTGCTGTTGCCCGGGCAGGGGACGCGCGAACGGTACCTTTGTTCCCAAAACCTGCGCGACGACGTCGTGCGTTATTTGCTGGGCGGTGAGCCCCACGCGCTCCATGACCTGGGCGCGGGTGCCGTGGTCGAGGAACTCGACGGGCAGGCCAACCTCGTTCAGTGCGGTATCCACCCCTGCTGCGCGCATCTCCTGCCGGATGCGCGAGCCGACGCCGCCGGCCCGGACGCCGTCCTCGATGCAGATCACCAGGCGGTGGTGCGAGGCCAGCGCGATGATGGAGCGGCGGACCGGGAGCACCCAGCGCGGATCCACCACTGTGCTGCTGATGCCCTGTGCACCGAGCCGGTTTGCCACATCGAGGGCGAGCTCGGACATGGCACCGACGCTGACGATCAGGACGTCGTTCTCGGTGGAGCCGGAGGGGCGGCGGGCCAGGATGTCCACGCCGTCGCTGAGCCGTTCCAGGGCGGTCACTTCGGGGCCAACCGATCCCTTGGAGAAGCGGACCACACTGGGCGCGTCGCTGATGGCCACCGCTTCCCGCAGTTCTTCCCGGAGGCGGGTGGCGTCGCGTGGTGCGGCGAGGTGGAGGCCCGGAACGATCTGGACCATGGCCATGTCCCACATGCCGTGGTGGCTGGCGCCGTCCGGGCCGGTCACGCCGGCGCGGTCCAGCACGATGGTGACGCCGGCCTTATGGAGGGCGACGTCCATCAGCAACTGGTCGAAGGCCCGGTTCAGGAAGGTGGCGTAGACGGCGACGACGGGGTGGAGTCCGCCGAACGCCATGCCGGCAGCAGCGGTGAGGGCATGCTGCTCGGCGATGCCGACGTCGACGACGCGCTGCGGGTGCTTGGCCGCGAACTTGTGCAGGCCCACGGGGATCAGCATGGCGCCGGTGATACCGACGATGTCCTCGCGTTCGTCGGCGATGGCGGCGATCTCGTCGGCGAAGACGGAGGTCCAGGACTGCGCGCCGCCGGTGCCCGTTGGTTCGCCGGTTTCGGGATCGATGATGCCTACCGCATGGAACTGGTCCGCTTCATGGGCGCGGGCCGGCGCGTAGCCGTGCCCCTTTTCGGTCATGGCGTGCACGATGACGGGTCCGCCGTAGTTCCTGGCGGTGGAGAGCGCATGCTCCATGGCCTGGAGGTTGTGCCCGTCCACGGGGCCGATGTACTTCATGCCGAGGTCCTCGAACATGCCCTGCGGAGCCCACCAGTCCTTGATGCCTTTTTTCATGGCGTGCAGGCTCTTGTAGGTGAACTGTCCTGCGGGTCCGCCGTTTTGGAGCTTCTTCTTCCACCAGTCCAGCGCGCCTTCATAGGCGGGCGCGGCTCGGAAGGAGTCGATGGTGGGGCGCAGGGACGCGAGGTAGTCGGCAAACCCGCCCACGGTGGGGGCGTAGGAACGTCCGTTGTCGTTGACGACGATGACCACGCGGCGTTTCTTGTCCGCCGCAATGTTGTTGATGGCTTCCCAGGCCATGCCACCGGTCAGGGCGCCGTCGCCCACGATGGCCACCACGTGCCGGTCGCCTTCGCCGGTGAGCTGGCGGGCCCGGGAGATGCCGTCCGCCCAGGACAGGGAGGAGGATGCGTGCGAGCTTTCCACGATGTCGTGTTCGGACTCCGCGCGTGAGGGGTAGCCGGAAAGGCCACCTTCCTGCCGGAGGGTGCTGAAGTCCTGGCGTCCGGTGAGGAGCTTATGGACGTAGGACTGGTGGCCCGTGTCGAAGACGATGCTGTCGCGGGGGGATTCGAAGGTGCGGTGTACGGCCAGCGTCAGTTCAACGACGCCAAGGTTGGGTCCGAGGTGTCCGCCCGTCTGTGAGACGTTCGTGATCAGGAACTCCCTGATCTCCGAAGCCAGCTGCTCCAGCTGTTCCTCGGTCAACTCGTTCAGGTCCTGCGGATTCCGGATGGTGTCCAAGATTCCCAATGACCCCTCCTTCGGGTGGTAGACGTGCCGTTTAACTCTAACGCCTTGGCTTGGTTGCAAAGCCGAAGCCCCGGCTGGTCGGTGACCGGCCGGGGCTTCGGGGAGGATGCTGGCTGCGCAGCGGTTCCGCTAGTTCGCGGAGATCTGGCGCAGCACGTACTGCAGGATGCCGCCGTTGCGGTAGTAGTCGGCTTCACCCGGGGTGTCGATGCGCAGGACCGCATCGAAGGAGGTGGTGGAACCGTCTTCGGCCGTCGCGGTGACCTTCAGGGTCTTCGGCGTGGTGCCTTCGTTCAGGGCGGTGACGCCCTCAACTGCGAAGGTTTCCGTGCCGGTCAGGCCCAGGCTGGCAGCGGACTCGCCGGCCGGGTACTGCAGCGGCAGGACGCCCATGCCGATCAGGTTGGAGCGGTGGATGCGCTCGTAGCTTTCGGCGATGACGGCCTTGACGCCCAGGAGCGCCGTGCCCTTGGCGGCCCAGTCACGGGACGAACCGGAGCCGTACTCCTTGCCTGCCAGGACCACCAGCGGGGTGCCGGCTGCCTGGTAGTTCTGCGCGGCGTCGTAGACGTAGGCCTGGGGGCCGTCTGCCTGGGTGAAGTCGCGGGTGAAGCCGCCCTCGACGCCGTCGAGCAGCTGGTTCTTGATCCGGATGTTGGCGAACGTGCCGCGGATCATGACCTCGTGGTTGCCACGGCGTGAGCCGTAGGAGTTGAAGTCCTTGCGCTCCACGCCGTTGGCCAGCAGGTACTGGCCGGCCGGGGTGTCGGACTTGAACGAACCGGCCGGGGAGATGTGGTCGGTGGTGACGGAGTCGCCAAGCTTCAGCAGCACGCGCGCACCGGTGATGTCCTTGACCGGTTCCGGCTGGGCCTGCATGCCCTCGAAGTACGGGGGCTTCCGGACGTAGGTGGACTTCTCGTCCCAGGCGAAGGTGTCGCCGGCGGGGGTGTCCAGGGCCTTCCACCGGTCGTCGCCTTCGAAGACGCCCTCGTAGCCGCGGGCGAACATGCCCTTGTCGATCGAGGAGTCGATGACCTGCTGGACTTCGACCGGGTTCGGCCAGATGTCCTTGAGGAAGACGTCGTTGCCGGCCTCGTCCTGGCCCAGGGCATCGTTTTCGAAGTCGAAGTCCATGGTTCCGGCCAGGGCGTAGGCGATGACCAGCGGCGGGGAGGCCAGGTAGTTCATCTTGACGTCCGGGTTGATCCGGCCTTCGAAGTTGCGGTTGCCGGAGAGCACTGCCGTGACGGAGAGGTCGTTGGCCTGGATGGCCTCGGAGATTTCGGCGTCCAGCGGGCCGGAGTTGCCGATGCAGGTGGCGCAGCCGTAGCCCACGATGTAGAAGCCGAGCTTCTCCAGGTACGGGGTCAGGCCCGACTTGTTGTAGTAGTCGGTGACCACCTTGGAGCCGGGAGCGACGGAGGTCTTGACCCAAGGCTTCGCGGCCAGGCCCTTTTCCACGGCGTTGCGGGCCAGCAGTGCCGCGGCCAGCATCACGGAGGGGTTGGACGTGTTGGTGCAGGAGGTGATCGAGGCGATCGACACGGCTCCGTGGTCCAGTTCGAACTCGCGTCCGTCGGCGGTGGTGACGGCCACCTTGTTGGACGGACGTCCGTTGGACTTGGGACCGTGGCCGTGCGGGGCCTGCTCGGTGAGGTGGGTCGCCGAGGCGGTGAAAGACGGCGAATCCGACGCCGGGAAGCTCTCGTCGATCGCTTCGTCCAGGCTGCCGTCAGCGAGGTCCACCTTGACGTAGTTGCGGAGGTCCTCGCGGAACTGCGCCTTGGATTCGGTGAGGATGATGCGGTCCTGCGGGCGCTTCGGGCCGGAGATCGACGGGACAACCGTCGACAGGTCCAGCTCCAGGTACTCGGAGAACTTGATCTCGCGGGAGGGGTCGTGCCAGAGGCCCTGTTCCTTCGCGTAGGCCTCGACCAGGGCGACGTTCTCGTCGGACCGACCGGTGAGGCGCAGGTAGTCGAGGGTGACGTCGTCGATCGGGAACATGGCGGCGGTGGAACCGAACTCGGGGCTCATGTTGCCGATGGTGGCGCGGTTGGCCAGCGGCACGGCCGCGACGCCTTCGCCGTAGAACTCAACGAACTTGCCCACGACGCCGTGCTGGCGCAGCTGCTCGGTGATGGTGAGCACGACGTCGGTGGCGGTGGCACCGGCGGGGATGGAGCCGGTCAGCTTGAAACCGACGACGCGCGGGATCAGCATGGAGACGGGCTGGCCCAGCATGGCAGCCTCGGCCTCGATGCCGCCGACGCCCCAGCCGAGCACGCCCAAGCCGTTGACCATGGTGGTGTGAGAGTCGGTGCCGACGCAGGTGTCGGGGTAGGCGCGCAGCGAACCGTCAACCTCGCGGGTCATGACGGTGCGGGCCAGGTATTCGATGTTCACCTGGTGCACGATGCCGGTTCCCGGCGGGACAACCTTGAAGTCGTCGAACGCGGTCTGGCCCCACCGGAGGAACTGGTACCGCTCGCCGTTGCGCTGGTACTCGATCTCCATGTTGCGCTCCAGTGCGCCGGAGTTGCCGAAGGCGTCGATCTGCACGGAGTGGTCGATGACCATTTCCGCCGGTGCCAGCGGGTTGACCCGCTTGGGGTCGCCACCCAGTTCCTTGACGGCCTCACGCATGGTGGCGAGGTCCACAACGCAGGGCACGCCAGTGAAGTCCTGCATGATCACGCGCGCCGGCGTGAACTGGATTTCAGTGTCGGGCTCGGCGTTGGGATCCCAACCGGCCAGTGCGCGGACGTGGTCGGCCGTGATGTTCGCGCCGTCCTCGGTCCTCAACAGGTTTTCAAGCAATACCTTGAGGCTGAACGGAAGGTTTTCTGCACCTTCAACGGAGTTCAACCGGAAAATTTCGTATTCGGTTCCGGCTACATTAAGTTTGCCTTTTGAACCGAAGCTGTCCACAGTGCTCATCGCAGGACTCCTCTCGCAACAGTTTCATCTTTGTCGCGCGGTTGACCGCCTGCTAGTTAGGATGCCCTAAGTAGTTCGAGGGCCCGAAAATTGCACACGGCCGGCCGAGAATTCGGGCGCGACGTGGGACTACTACGGCCATCGTAGTCCAAAACGCCGGTGGCATCACGGACCGGGAGCCAGCAGCGCCACGGTCTCCAGGTGGTGGGTGTGGGGGTACAAGTCGAAGGCGCGGAGCCCGGCGAGTTCCCAGCCTGAGCGTCGGAAGTAACCGAGGTCACGGGCAAACGACGCCGGATCACAGGACACATAGGCAATGGCGCGGGGCTGCGAGGCAATGAGTTGCCCGACGACGGCCTTCCCGGCTCCCGCACGCGGCGGGTCGAGGATGAGGGCGTCGAAATTCCGCGGTTTCTGGCGGAGCACACGCTCCACGCGGCCCTGGACCACCTCCACCTGCGGTGCGGAATGGAGGTTCTTACGGGCATCGCGGCTGGATCCGGGCGCGCCTTCGACCGAGAGGACGGACCCGGTCTCTCCCACGGCATCGGCCAGCACCCCCGTGAAAAGGCCGGCACCGGCGTAGAGGTCCGCAACGACTGCCCCGGCCTGCAGGAAGCCTCCGCCCCGCAGTAATTCTGTGACAGCGCCCACAAGTGTTTCGGGCGCGTCGCGGTGGATCTGCCAGAAGCCTGCACCGGACACGCGGTAGTCGTGGCCGGCCGCCGATTCCTGGACCCACGCCCGGCCCCTGACCTGGGTCACGTCTCCGCTGTCCGGATCGAACGCCGCCACGGACACGTCCGCCGGCAGTCCTGCCGCAATCGCCCGCAGCCGCTTGTCCTTGGTTCCGGGCGCCGGCGCCAAAAGCACCAGCGGCCGGGATCCGTTGGCCGGAGCTGCCACCTCAACACGCTCGATGCCCTGCAGGTCGATGTCCCAGAGCCTCAGCGCGTTGATGGCGTCGATGGCCAGCGGCATCTCGCGGACCGGCAAGACGGCGTCGGAGCGGTGCGCGTGCATCCCAAGCTTCCCGCCCGGGGTGACCGAAAAACTCGCCCGTGTCCGCCACCCGAGGCCGGAGCCGTCGTCGTGCGCCTCCCCCACGGCTTCCACGCCGCCGGTCCACGCGGACGCTGCAGGGTCGACGCCGGCGAGCCGGGTGAGCTGCTCGGCCAGGACGTCAGCTTTCAGTTGCCGCTGCCGGGCCAACCTGATGTGCCCGAACTCGGCGCCGCCCACCGGCGGATGGCCATGGCCCCAGGCCCGGCCTGAATCGGCGAGGTGCCAGAAGTGCTCCACCCGGTCCGGGGATGCCTCAAGGATCGCCACGGCGTCCGCACGCCAGAACTTGGCGTCCTCGCCGGCATCGGTCAGCCGGGCACGGACTTTCTCGCCGGGGATCGCATGCCGGACAAAGACCACCCGGCCTTCATGGCGGGCCACGCAGTGCCCGCCGTGGGCCACGGGCCCGACGTCGAGGACGGCCTCTTCGCCGGCGTGGCCAGCCTGGTCGGTTGCCGGTACTGCCGTGGGCGAGGTTCTTACGGTCACTGGACGTCCTGCAGGTTCTTGGCTTCTTCGGAGGATTTGAGCTGCCAGGGAACGCTGGCCACCATGACGCCGGGTTCAAAGTGCAGACGGGTCTTGATGCGCAGTGCGGTCTGGTTGTGCACCAGCTGTTCCCACCATTTGCCCACGACGTATTCGGGAATGTAGACCACGATAAGGTCACGCGGGGAATCAAGGCGCATCTGCTTGACGTAGTCCATGATGGGCGTGACCGTCTCGCGGTATGGACTGGCGAGGACAGTCAGCGGGACCGGGATTTCGAGCTTTTCCCAGTCGGTAATGGTGTGGGCGGTCTCTTCGGGGTCGATGTCCACCGTGATGGCATCCAGCCGCGAGGGCCTGGACGCGCGGGCGTAGGCCAGGGCACGCAGGACGGGCTTGCGGACGTGCGATACCAGCAGCACGGCGTGGACCCGGGTGGGCAGGGCGCGAGGCGAGGAGTCCTCGTCCACGGCGAGTTCCTTGGCCACGTTGTCGTAGTGTGCCCGGATGCTCCACATGATCAGGAAGAGGACGAACATGGCCAGCAGCGCGATCCAGGCGCCTTGCTGGAACTTGGTGATGAGGACGATGACCAGCACCAGGCCGGTCATGCCGAACCCGATGGTGTTGATGGTCCGGGATTTCATCATCCGGCGCCGGACGGCCTTGTCCTTGGCGAGTTTCAGTTCGCGGCCCCAGTGCCTGATCATGCCGAGCTGGCTGAGGGTGAAGGAGATGAAGACGCCCACGATGTAGAGCTGGATCAGCTTGGTGACGTCGGCGTCGAAGGAGATGATCAGCACCAGGGCGCCGGCGGCGAGGGCCAGCACGCCGTTGCTGAAGGCGAGCCTGTCGCCGCGGGTGCGCAGCTGCCTCGGCAGGTAGCCGTCCTGCGCCAGGATGGAGCCCAGCACGGGGAAGCCGTTGAAGGCGGTGTTGGAGGCGAACACCAGGATGACGCCGGTGGCTGCCACCACGATGTAGAACGGGATGGAACCGGGGCCGAAGATGGTCTGCGCGATCTGGCTGATGGCCGGGTTCTGGATGTAGCCCTCGGGCAGTGGGTTGCCGTTGAGCAGGAACTCCTTGGCCGGGTCCAGCACGATGTGGACCTTCGTGGCGTTCGCCAGGTAGATGATGCCTGCGAGCATCGCGGCACCGATGATGCCCAGGAGCAGCAGGGTGGTGGCTGCGTTCTTGCTCTTGGGGTGCCTGAAGTTGGGAACGCCGTTGCTGATCGCTTCAACACCAGTCAGGGCTGCAGCGCCGGAGGAGAAGGCCCGCAAGAGCAGGAATGCACCGGCCAGCCCCACCAGGCCTTGGTCGAAGCCCTCGGTCGGGACGATGGTGAAGGCTGCCGACGGCGCCTGCCCCAGCTGTCCGGTGGCCGCCTGGAAGATGCCCACCGCCGTCATGCCCAGGATGGAGGCCATGAAGATGTAGGTGGGGACGGCGAAGACGCTGCCCGCTTCCTTGATGCCGCGCAGGTTCACCAGGGCAAGGATCACGACGCCGATGGTGGCTATGACTGCCTGCTGGCCGTGCAGGGACGGGACAGCCGTCGTGAGGTACGCCGCGGCCGATGACATGGACACGGCAACCGTCAGGACGTAGTCCACCAGCAAAGCCGAGGCCACGGTCAGGCCGGCGAACTTCCCCATGTTCACGTTGGCGATCTCGTAGTCGCCGCCGCCGGACGGGTACGCATGGACGTTCTGCCGGTAGGAAGCGACGACGGTCAGCAAGACCACCATCACGGCCAGGCCCACCAGCGGTGAGATGGCCACCGCACTGACGCCTGCGAGGGCAAGGGTCAGCAGGATCTCGTCCGGGGCATAGGCCACGGACGACAACGCGTCCGATGCGAAGATCGGCAGTGCGATCTTTTTCGGAAGCAGGGTATGGGCGAGGCGGTCATTCCGGAAGGGCCTGCCCACCAGCACGCGTTTGACGGCGTTCAGTATTGTCAACACCCCACAAAGCTAGTCTGAATCGCGGACGATGTCATGACGGAGCCAAGCCGGGCCGAACCGCGGACGTGCCGGTAGAGTTCTAGCTGCACGATCGTGACGTACATACAGAGGAGATACGGTGGCGCATTTCGTGATCATGGGATGTGGCCGGGTGGGGGCAACGCTGGCGCACACGCTGGAGGATGCCGGCCATTCCGTGGCCATCATCGACCAGGACGACCGCGCGTTCCGCCGGCTCCGCCAAGGGTTTACAGGCCGGAAGGTCACGGGTGTGGGATTCGACCGGGACACCCTGAAGCAGGCCGGGGTCGGTGAAGCCTATGCCTTCGCGGCGGTTTCCAGCGGCGACAATTCGAACATCCTGGCTACCCGCGTGGCCCGCGAGACGTTCCATGTCCCGCATGTAGTCGCCAGGATCTACGACCCCGGACGCGCCGAGATCTACCAGCGCCTGGGCATTCCCACCGTTGCGGCCGTCCGCTGGAGCGCGGACCAGGTACTGCGCCGCATCCTGCCCGAGCAGCACCTCGCCGGCGATTTCCGCGAACCCTCCGGGCGGCTGGTCTTGGCGGAACTGGACCTGGACAGCGGCTGGGTCGGGCACCGGATCAGCAGCATCGAGAAGGCCGCCGGTGTCCGTGTGGCCTATCTCACCCGTTTCGGCGAAGGCCTGCTGCCCGAGGCGGGCACCGCGTACCAGGACGGCGATACGGTGCACGCCATGCTGCAGGTGGACCGCAGCGCCCTGATCGCCCAGATCCTCGCCAAAGCCCCCGCCAAGGAGTATCAGTGAAAGTAGTCATCGTCGGCGCCGGCAGCGTCGGATCATCCATCGCCCGGGAACTGCTGGCGCACAAGCACGAAATCCTCCTGATCGACCTGAAACCGGAGGTGATCGGGCGCAGCGGACTGCGTGGTGCCCACTGGCTGGTGGGTGATGCATGTGAGCTGTCGACCCTCCAGGGCGCGAAGGTGGAAGACGCCGACGTCGTGGTTTCCGCCACGGGTGACGACAAGGTCAACCTGGTCGTGTCGCTGCTGGCGAAGACCGAGTTCGGGGTGGGCCGCACGGTGGGCCGGGTCAACAACCCCAAGAACGACTGGATGTTCAATGACTCCTGGGGTGTCGACGTCGCCGTCAACACCCCTCAGTTGATGACCGCCCTTGTGGAGGAGGCGGTGGAGATCGGCGACCTCGTCAGGCTCCTGACGCTCCAGACCGGCGTTGCGTCGCTGGTGGAGTTCACGGTGCCCCACGACTCGCACGTTATCGGCATGACCGTGGGGGACATCCACTGGCCGGATGACGCCACGCTCGTGGCAATCCTCCGCGACCAGGCTCCCATCACCCCGAGCCGCGACGATGTGATTGACGGCGGCGACGAACTCTTCTTCGTCACCACGATCGCCGCGGAGGACAGGTTGCGTGAGCTTCTCTCCTCAGCTCCCGGCAGCATCGACGCCGGCGCCCCGCCGCAGCCCGCCGTCGGCGCCGAGCCTGCCGTGAGCGGGTACGGTCCGGTTCCGGACGACGACGGCTTCGACGGCTAGGTGCGCCAGGCGCCTTGAGGCGTCAGGCGGCTTGGGTATCAGGCGTCGGGGCCGGGGACGGCCTGGTCTTCGACGACGGCCGGAGCCGGGCGGGTGACGAGCCAGGCCACCCACACACCAAGAATGTAAAGGGGCGCGCCCATGATCAGGCGCGTGGTGGCGAGGGCGGCCAGGCCGTCCGCGCCCATCAGGTACAGGGGCACCTGGACGATGAGCCGGAGCGCCAACACCGCAACGATGATCCAGGTGCCCAGCCGGTAGGCCTTGACGCGGTCGGGGTCCTTGCGCCAGTCCACTCCCTCGTTGCGGATGAAGCCGAAGAGGAGCCCGGCCACCGGCCATTTGACGATGATCGAAACCACCATCGCCAGGATGTAGGCGCCGTTGGTGAAGAAGCCGGGCAGGTAGAAATCCTCCGCCTTGCCGGTGGTGTTGGCCAGCCACGCTGAAATGCCGACGCCTACCACGCCCGCCAGGGCCTGGGTCAGGGGGCGCCGTTGTGCCAGCCTGGCGATGGTGAACGCAGCCGCCGAGGCCAGGGCGGCCACCAGGGAAAGCGTGAGCTCCCGCGTAACGGTGAACGCCACGAGGAAGACCAACCCGGGGACAGTGCTCTCCGCAATGCCCTGGACTCCCCCGGCGCTCCGCAGAACGTCCACCCGGCCGTCGTGGGTGCGGTGGAGCCCCGCCTTGGCCGCGTATTCGGCGGCCAGGCCGGCCACCGGCGACGGGGCGGCTGCCGGACTCTGGGCGGCTGCCGGCGATGGGACCGCACCCCGCCGCCGGCCCGGGCCTGCGTTTTCGGACGACTGTTCGGGCTGCTGCTCGGTCATTCGGTCTCCTGGCGGGACATGATCTCGTAACGGGGATTAAAGATGGTGGGCATGTCCTTGCCGCGCGCAAGCATTCCCTCGACCCGGATCTCGGCGCCGGCTTCGATGCCCGGCACCCGTCGTCGGCCCAGCCACACGATGCGAAGCCGTGCGGGCTTGTTCCGGCCGGGGCCGCCGCCCGGCCGTCCGGTTCCGGTCTCGGAGACGATGGCGCTGAACTCTGCTGTCCGGTCTGCGGGTACGAAGGTGACAGATTCAATGTGCCCCTGGCACAGCACGCGTCCTTTGTCCGGGAGTTGGTCCAGCGGAGTCAGCCCACCGGATACCTGGGCGGGTCCGCCGTGTTCGGCCTCAGCCGATTTGGGTGATTTCGGGACCACGTTCTGGTTCCTCCAAAGTGGGACCGGCGGGCGGAGGAGTAGCGGAGGCATCCTTCGGCAGCCGCAGCTGCAGGAGGTCCCGCGGCGGCATGGGGCTGTCACCCCGGACCACCACCACTTTCCGGAACAGCGTCTCGAGCGGTTCGGCGGCGGGGCGTTCCAAGGCTGCGGGTCCGCCCAGGACGCCACGCAGGAACCAGCGCGGACCATCGACGCCGATGAAACGGGCTACCCGGTAGCCTTGGCTGCCATCCGGAAGCCCGGCAGGGAGTTTGGCGACCAGTTCCGTGCCAAACGAGCCTTCCACCTCTTCGACCTGGCCGCCCTGGGCACCGACCGACTGGCCGATCTGTTCGCGGATTTCGTCCCACAGCGTCTCTGTCTTGGGGGCGGCGAACGCCTGCAGTTGGAGGCTGGATCCGTTCAGGTCAAGCGTGACAGCCACCACGCGCTGCGTTGCTTCTTCGACCTCGAGGCGGAGCTGGAGTCCCTCGCTGGGCGTGATCAGCAGGGCACCGAGGTCAACGAAGCCGTCCCGGCTTCCTACCTCGGACTCATCGAAGGGGCCGTCCTGGCCACGCGTGGAAGCGGCGGCAGCGTCTTCTCCAGGTTCCGCTGCCGTGAGCTCTTCGGCCGGTTGCGCCAGCTCTTCCTTCTTGGCTTTCCTGCCGAGCCCAAAGACCATGGGTGACTCCTTCGTTCCTAAAATGTGCCAGTTCTCAAAATCTGCCGGCCGGGACCAGGTCCTGCCGTCGTGCGTGCTGGCGTGGCAGCGGTTGTTGGGGAGGTGTCAGGCTCCGGGAACGTTGAACCCGCCGGTGGAGCCGAAGCCTCCCGTGCCGCGCACGGAACCGCTCAATTCGCTGACAGGAATGAAGTGCGCGTGTTCCACCCGCTGGATAACCATCTGGGCAATTCTATCGCCGCGGCGCAGCTCAATCGGCTGGGATGAGTCGGTGTTCAGCAGGGTTACCGAAATCTCCCCCCGATAGCCGGCATCCACCGTGCCTGGTGCGTTGACGATGGTCAGGCCGTGCTTGGTGGCGAGTCCGGAACGCGGGTGGATCAGCGCCACGAACCCGTCGGGCAGGGCAATGGCCACACCCGTGGGGACCAGTTTGCGCTCCCCCGGCATCAGGACCACGTCTTCGCGCGCGCGGAGGTCCGCTCCGGCGTCGCCCGGATGCGCGTATGAAGGAGCCTCCAGGTCCGGATCCAGCATCTTCAACTGGACCTGCAAGGTGGGCCTGGCAGGGGCTGGGGCTGCCGTTTCCGGGACGAGGTCTACTGCGGTGGGATGTTCAGTCACAGTCACTCACTCTAACCCGCGTCCCCGCAACAGTCCCAGATGGCCGGATCCGGAGCCCGGGACCCAAGATGAAATAGCGGACCAAAGGTGGAAAGCTTGGCATATGCCCGAATCAAGCACGCCAGCCTCCGTTCCCAGCAAACCCTCGGCCGGGACCCCTGTCACTTACCAGGAGAAGCTCTGGCCCAATGCCTGGATTTGGGTCATCGCCGTGGGCGTCTCCGCAGCCGGCATCCTGGTCTTCGCACCCATCAGCATGGCGGCCGGGTATACCGCGGCGGTGGTGCTCCTTGCGATCATCAGCGTGCTCCTGGTCCTGTCTACTCCCGCCATTACGGTTACCCGGGACGCGCTGACGGTTGGACGGGCCACCATCGACCGTAAATTTGTGGGCGCCGTTGAGCCGTTCACCTCCGGCGAAGCCACAGCAGAGCGGGGCACGAGGCTGAACGGGCTCGCCTACCTCTGCATCCGGGGCTGGATCGATCCAGTCGTGAAGATCGAGATCACCGACCCGGCCGACCGCACCCCGTACTGGCTCGCCTCCACCCGGCACCCGGAAAAGCTGACCGCAGCCCTGACCCGGGGCTAAGGAACCAGGTACCTGCCGCGGCAGCCCCCTCCCCGCCTGCCGATGCTCTGCCTGGCGCAGGGTGGCCCTGGCGCTGACTTCTTCCGGCCGGACTCAGGCGGAAAATCACGGCGCGCCCTGCCCCTTGAGCCAATTCCGTCCCACCGGGTGGCAGAGTTTCGATTGATAGTAATGCCAGGGTGGAGGATTTGTATGCAGGATCTACGGCTTGTAGGCGTGCACGACGACGGGACGCATCTCCTGTTGAGCGGGGCCGGCGGCGAGATGTTCCAGCTGCCGATCGATGAGGCCCTCAGGACGGCCAGCCGGTCCGCGGCCAAACCGCGGGCGGAGCGGCCTGCCGTTCCGATGTCCCCCAGGGACATCCAGGCCCGGATCCGCGCCGGTGCCACCGCTGCCGATGTTGCGGAGTTGTCCGGCATGCCGCTGGCCAAGGTTGAGCGTTACGAAGGGCCGGTCCTTGCCGAGCGTGAGTACGTTGCGCAGCAGGCGCGGAAAGTTGAAGTCGCGGCGCCCTCCCCCGGCCACGACATCTACCGGTCCGCATTCGGCGACAACCCCGCCACCCTGGACGACATGGTTTCCCATCGACTGTCCGCACACGGCATCGACCCGGCAACGGTGGAATGGGATTCGTGGCGGCGCCAGGACGGCACCTGGACGGTAGCTGCGAGCTTCGAGGCCAAACCCGGCGGGACGTCGGGTATCGGCGAGGAGCCTCCCGCTTTGTGGACGTTCAGTCCCGCACGCAAGTCGCTGCAGAACACCAACCGCTGGGCTCAACAACTAAGCGAGCTTGAGCCGCTGGACGGACCTGTTCCGGCCCGCCGCCTCACAGCAGTATCGGACCGGCCCTTCGACTTTGAAACCGACGCGGACTCGTCCAAGGCTTCCTCCGGCACCCAGGGTGCCCCGGCACAGGAGGCCGGCAAGGAGTCCGACGGCCTCCTGGACATGCTCCGGTCGCGGCGTGGCCAGCGGATAGGCGTCGACGAAGATTCCGATGACGCCTTGGCGCTGCTGCTGACCCATGGGGTACCGGCGGCCCATCCCCGCCCGTCCGAGGTGGTTCCTGAACCAGAATCAACCGAACCGGAGCCCCAAGACGACAAGCGGGACGGACCGGCAGCCCAGGGTGATTCGTTCATCCGTCGCAGGGACGCCAGGCCGTCCATGCTATCGAGGCTCAGCCTCATTCCGCCGCACCGCGACACCCAGGACGACGCTTTGCGGCTTCACGACGGCGTCAGCACGGACACGAGGGAAATCACCATTGCCGCGTCCCCGCAGAAACCGTCGGCCGGCAGCCAGGGCGCAGGAACAAGCGGCGCCGGGCTGGATGAGTTGCTTGGCGGCAACCCCCGCCGCACCACAGCGAAGCAGGACGACTCTTCCCCCACCACCGGCCAACTTCCGGAAGCCGAGGCACCCGAACGCCCGGCAAGGCCAAAACGATCCAGCGTCCCTTCCTGGGATGAGATCGTTTTCGGAACCCGAAGCGACTAGGAGCTTCCCTCCAACGGCCCCTGATGGACTCGGGCCCGTGCTAGGATCCCCACCACGCGGCCGCGTGTAAAGCGCAATCACCAGGAGGTTCTCGGTGCCGGACACAACCTGCCATATGTCTATTTCGCTGGACGGCTTCGTCGCCGGACCGGACCAAAGCCTCGAAAACCCGCTGGGTAAACGGGGACTTGAACTGCACGGCTGGCATATCGGCGACCCCCGGGCCACTGAAACCAACCAGGTCGCGGCTGATTGGCTCATGCGGCCCCGCGGCGCCTATGTGATGGGCCGGAACATGTTCGGCCCCGTCCGCGGCGAGTGGAATGAGGAATGGAACGGCTGGTGGGGTCCGGAACCGCCGTATCATGCGCCGGTGTTCGTCCTGACCCACTATGAACATGACCCGATCCAGATGGAGGGCGGGACGACATTCCACTTCGTCACCGACGGATTCGACGCCGCCTACGCCGCCGCGTCCCAGGCCGCGGGAGAAAAGGGCGTGGATATCGCAGGTGGAGCCTCGACCGTCCGCCAGGCACTGATTGCCGGCGTGGTGGACGAATTGACGCTAGACATCGCACCGGTCCTTCTCGGTTCGGGCGAACGTATCTTCGACGGCGTGGAGTCTTTCGACTTCGAACCCGTCGAGGTGCTTCACTCTCCGTTGGCAACCCACATCCGCTACCGGCGCAGGAGCTAGCAGGCGCCTGCAGGTCGCCGGGCGGCAGGGTGCAGGGCAGGCAGGGTGTCGGGCTGGCAGCTATGCCGACGGCGCGGCGGGGGTCCTTCCGTGAGTACAGGAGAGTCCCGTTCGACGGCGGCGCACTGGTCAGCCGCGAGCTTCGCCTTTCATGCCGGCTGGTGTCAGGCGGGCTGGTGTCAGGCGGGAGCGTGAAGGATCCGTGCCAGGCTTTCCTCTCCTGGCGACAGCCCTAAGTAGGCGAAGTCGGGGTGGCTGCCCGGCGGTTCGCCCGCTTGGCTCCGCCACTCTTTCGGACGTTGGCCCGGTGGTTGGGGCCACTTTGTCGGTTCCCAGTCCTGGTGTTCGCTTTGGTAGTGGCGGCCGATGGGTGAGGTCCAGCCGGGTGGGTCGGTTTTGGTGGCTGGGGTGGGTTTCCAGCCGGTGGCGTGCCGGAGTCGATGATGTTTGGGGCACGGCTGTCCGAGGTTGCTGATCCCGGTGGTGCCACCATTGGCCCAGGCGAGGATGTGGTCGGCCTCGGTGTCCAGGGAGGGGCTGCTGCACCCGGGGAACGGGCATTTACCGTCCCGCAGCCGGAGCCAGTTCCGCATCGCTTTGCCCACCCGGTAGCTCTTCCTGCCGATCTCCAACGGTGCCCCGTCCCGCGGATCCACAAGCACCCGGTAGAACGAGCCCGCCCCCTCCGCGACCAGCCGCCGGGCCATCGAGGCCGGGATCGGCCCATGACCATCCAACACCGCCGCCTCATCCGTCAACCCCAGCAGCGAGAACACCGGCACCGTCACCAACACCTGCGCCCGGACCGAGGAAGACAAGCCAGCCACCGCCCCCTCCCCGTCCCCGGTCCCGGTCCCGGCGCTGCCGCTGGCGTGGTCCCCGGCACCGCTACCGCCCCCTCTGGTGCTGCCGGGGACGAGTCCGTTGGTAAGGATCGCATCGGCGAAAGTATCAGCCCGCAGTTGGGTGAGAGTCCTGCCCTCGCCCGGGCCCTGGAGCCCACGGGCAAGAGCGGTAAGCCGGTTCCAGGCCGCTGCCCCCTGGTCCGCGGGCAGGTAAGCGGCGAGCCAGGCCATCCCGTCCTGGTCCGGCCGGTACTCCACCCGCCGGTCCATGATTCCCTTGGCGTGGCGTTTCTCGATGCTCTCGGCATGGTGGCGTTCCCGCCAAACCCTGGCTTTGGCCCGGAACCGGTGCGCCGGCAACTCCCCCACCGGGCACCCCCGGGCCGCATCCGGTGCGTCCGGGTCCAGGAAATGTGCCTCCAACCCCGCCGCCCCGGCAGCATCCAGACCCGCCGTTTCATCAGCCATCACCGTGGCGTGCTGCCACGACAGGGTCCCGTTGTTCAAAGCTGCCGCGGTCCGCGGCAACGAGGCGCTCAGCGCGTGCGAGGTGGCCAGGAACGAAGACGCCGCCCGCGGACCCAGCGCCAGCACACAGCCGATCTCGGCCGCGACCGCCATCTCCTGCGCCACCACCGGCAGCACCGGCCCCGCCACAGCACCGGCCGCCTCCGCATACGCCACCGCAGCCCGGGCCTTCACAGCGGCGACCCTGGCCTCCACCTCACGCGCACCGGCCAGGACATCCAGGCAGCCATCCGCCAACCCGGCCAACGGATCAGCAGCACAGAACAGCTCCGCACCACACCCGTCCACCTCCGCAACCAGCACGGCAAGGGCAGCGCGAATGTCCTCAAACGCCCCCACCACCGCCGCTTTCCCCATAAACCCATCGTCACAACGGGGTACGACATTTAAGCCGAGCAGCACAACCGGGCGCCAAGAAGACCGGACGGGTTTCGACAAGCCCAACCACCGGTTTCCAGGTTTCGACAAGCCCAACCACCCGCGCGCTCAACCAGCGGTTCCGTCCGGACCGTTACGTCCCGCGGGGCTCCCCTGGCCCGCCTGAACCACGCCACAGGCAGGCGTCCACTTCGAACGGCAGCAATTCGTCCTGCTGGGCCATCAGTTTGGCGCCGTGCGCCGTCACCCTGCGCATGAAATGCCGGCGGCACAGCGTCTCGTACCCCACCACGGGGACGTGTTCGGCAGCCTGAGTGGTGGCCGCGTCCGCCACCATGTCCACGTCGCCGACCACCACCTGCGCACCCTCGGTGACCATGACGCCGTCGACCGTCCTGGCGTTGTGCGTGGCCCGGCGGCCGCACCAGCACAACGCCTCCACCTGGAGCACCTGCACCCGGTCCGCCAACTCGATGAGGCGTTGGGACCCGGGGAACAAACGGGTGCGGAAGTCGGCGGTGATGCCGAAAGCGAAGACGTCGACGTCGATCTCGTCCACCACTTTGGCCAGCTGCTCCACCTGCTCCGGGGTGTAGAACTGGGCTTCGTCGCAGATAAGGTAGTCCACCCGCCGGCCCTGGGTGCGGCGGACCATGACTTCCTCCCAGAAGTCCGTGGTGTCCAGTACCTCCACGGCGTCCGTCTCCAGGCCCAGCCGGCTGGAGATGCGGGATTCGCCGGCACGGTCGTTGCGGCTGAACCGCACACCGCCACGGCCGCGTGCCCGGTGGTTGTAGTCCATCTGCAGGGCCAGCGTGGATTTTCCGCAGTCCATGGTGCCGGAGAAGAAAATGAGTTCAGCCACGCCGGCGGCTCCTTCCGTCCGCCGTAAAGCAAAGCAGCGGGACCTCCCGCTCAGCCTTGGTCAGGGAGCCGTGCTGGCCCACCACTTCCATGGCGCTGGACCGCATGCGCCGGCCGTCATAGAGGGCGACGGCATCCCGCGCCGCGATCATGACGTCACCGATCCTGCCCTCCACGGCAGGCCGGACGTCACCAAAAAGTCCCCCGGCAATTGCTTCGTCCCGGGTGAAGGCCCACACACGGTCGCCGAACCTTGCCTTCCAGGCCGCCACCAGCCGTTCCCGGCCGGCAGCGCCGTCCACGTGCGTGTCGTCGAGGTACAGGTGGACCATCCGGGGTTCGCCGGCCGTATGGCGGACGCCGTCGACCAGCGCGGAGTCGGCGGAGAAGTCGATGCGCTGCGGTTCGGGAATGTCGAGCATGCCGTGGTCTGCGGTGAGCAGGATCGTAGTCCCTGCGGGCAGCGAGGAATTGAGCCGCTTGACCGTGGCGTCGAGCTCCTCCAGCTGGTGTTCCCACTGTTCCGACCGGCAGCCGTAGCGGTGGCCTGCCTTATCCAGTTCATTCACGTAGAAATACATCAGGGATGGACCGGCGCCCGCCATCGCGTCGGCGGCAGCCCCGGTGCGGGCATGGGCGGTGGTTCCGGAGATGAACCTGCCTCCGCGCAGGGCGGCCCGGGTCATGGGCGAGCCGTTGAACTGGGCGAGGCTGACGGTGCTGACGTCCACCTGCCCGGCCGCCCGCTCAAAGACGGTGGGGAACGGCTGCCACGTGGCCGGGTCGACGCCGGGATCCCAGTTCCCGAGGAGGTTGACCACCTTGTCCTGGCCGGGGTCCAGGACGTCGTAGCCCACCATGCCGTGCTGGCCGGCCGGGAGCCCGGTCCCGAAGCTGGCCAACGCTGCCGCTGTGGTGGAAGGAAAGGCCGAGTCCAGCCATACGGGGACGTCGCCCTGCCCTGCCTGGACCACGGAACGCAGGAACGGGGTGTGGGCGGCTTTCTGCTTCAGGAGGTTCCGGCCCAGGCCGTCGGCGAGGACCACGCAGACGCGGCCGGCGGCGGGAAGGGCCAGGGTGTTGTCGAAGCCTTCCACCCCCAGGCTCGCCGCGGCGCTGGTGAGGACTTCGGCGACGGAGCGGTGCCCGTAAGCGGGAGGGGGCGGGAGATCGGGGGTGTGTCCGGAAGCGGGAGTCGGTTCGGCTTGGTGGCGGGCTTCGGGCATCTCAGCGCTGCTGGTGCCCGCGGCTGAGCCGGTTTCCGAACACCCCGGACCGCGGGCGGGGAGCCATGGACTGCACGTGGGACGCGGGCGCTGCCGAGCCGGTGTTGACGGCGCGCAAAGCCCGGGCGAAAAGCTTGGCGTCCTGCACGGCCTGCAGCCCGTCGGCCTCGGCGCTGATGCGGAGCACGATGTCCTCCTGCGCGATGGTGCCGGTGTAACCGTGGTCCGCTTCGCACTGCGGGTCCCCGCAGCTGGCAGGCCCCATGTCCAGGCGCTGGCCGCCGGACCACGCAATGGACAGGGTCAGCTCGCGCACCGGATCCGAGGGCTTGTAATTTTGCGGCTGGGCGTACATGTAGCTCAGGACCACCGAGCGGATCTGGGCCACGGGAACGGATTCGGTGGAGATTTGCGCGACGATCTGCTCCCCCGCCTCGTCCAGCTGTTGGTCGTCCACATGGGTGATAACCAGCATGTCCGCGGTGAGCACCAGAACGGTGATGTGCCGCCGCACCTCCGCCCGGTCAAAATGCGTTTCCAGGTGCACCAGATGCGCCACGCAGTCCCGGCCGTCCAGCGCATCGTCAACGACGTCGGAGACCAGGCGTGGGTAGAAGCCGGCCTTCTGCAGCGCGTCTTCGAGGCTCTGGCCCTGGAGTCCGTGATGGTGTGAGCTGTGCTGGCGGAGTGCCTGGTTTTCATTGCCGGGCGTTTCGGGCGCCGACGCGGGAGGCTGGAAGCTCATGCCCCCATTTTCACAGATCGGCCGGTCACTTGCTAACCGCCTCAGCCCAGCATTGCCCTGCGGGCACTGTCCGTCCGCTGCGCTGCGTTGCCAATCCGCACGTCAGCGGCGAGGATCGTAGCCCCGGACGTGCCGCACAGGACGGGGTTGAATTCCACGAGCGCGATCTCCGGATGGTTGTCCTTCATCCAGGCCAGCCTGGCGGCCAGGTCCTCGAGGGCCTGAACATCAACGGCGGGCAGCCCCTGGTACCCGAACAGTTTCCGCGATGCCCTGGGGGCACGGATGAAGTCGTGGAGGTCGGCGGCGGACAGCGGCGGAACCCGGTGGGCCCAGTCGTCGAGCAGGTTGACGGCGTCACCGGCGAGGCCGAACGAGATCACCGGGCCAAGCAAGGGGTCTTCGATGGCCCGGAAGGTGCAGGCCTGGCCCACCGATGCCATGGACTGGACCTCCAGGGCCGGGTCTCCGTAGGCGGCGAGCGCCCGCCGCATCTGCACCACGTTCTGGCGCAGCGATTCGGCGTCCTCGATGCCAAGGCGTACCCCGCCCAGGTCCAGCCGGTGCCGGAGGGCCGGGTCCGTGGTCTTCAGCACTACCGGCCAGCCGAGGGCTTCCGCTGCCTGCACGGCCTCGTCGGGCGTATTGAAGGCCGCCGATGGCAGGACGGTGATGCCGTAATGCCCCAGGAGGGAAGCCGCTGCCGCCGGTTCCAGTTGCTTGAGCTGTTCACCGGTGACGTCCCGGAGCAGCCCGTCGAGTTCGGCTTCGGCCTTGCGGGGATCGCAGCCCGCCGGTTCCACGAACGGTCCCTGGTCGCGGGCAGCCCATTCCGCGTACCTCACCACGGCGGCGAGCGCCGCTACCGCGGCACCGGGGTTGGAGAAGCAGGGAACCGTGCACCCGTCGGCGCCCACCAGGCCCTCCACGTTAATGGCCGGGTCCAGGATGCCGCTGAACGCCGCCACCACGGGTTTCCCCGCTGCGGCAGCACACTCCGCCAGGACCCGGGCCACGGCGTCAACGGTCAGGCCCCGGGCGGGCAGCAGGGCTGCGACGGCGGCGTGCACGGTATCCGAGGCCAGGGCGTCCAGGAGAGCCTTCCGCAGCGCGGGCAGCGCCACCGACTGGCCCGCGTCCAGGTCGAGGCCGGAGAGCACCTGGGCAACGCCCAGCCCGTGTGCCACTGCGCTGTCCGCCACGACGTTGCCGAGGGCCTGGGAGTTGCTGAAGATGGCGACGTCGGGCCCGGCCGGAAGCCCCTGGCCCGACACCACTTGGGCGACGTCCACGAGCTCTTCCACGGTCTCCACGCGGATTACCCCCGACTGGCGCAACATGGCGTCCAGGGCGCCGGCCGGTGCCTGCGTGGTACGGACGGCGTGTCCGGGCGGCAGCCGCAATCCCATGGTGTCCGACTTGGCAACGATCACCGGCTTGGTGCGGGCCAGGCGCCGGGCGATCCTGGAGAACTTGCGTGGGTTGCCTATGGACTCCAGGTACAGGCCCACGGCGGCGGTATCGGCGTCGTCCTCCCAGTACTGCATCATGTCGTTGCCGGAAACGTCCGCCCTGTTGCCGGCGGAGAGCAGGCTGGAGAGCCCCAGCCTGCGCCGGCTTGACGCGGCGTACAGCGAGACGCCGATCGCCGCGGACTGGCTGAACAGGCCCAAGCCGCCACGCAGCGGCATGGTGGGGGCCATCGACGCATTCAGCGACACGTCCGGGTGCGTGTTGGCGATGCCCAGCGACGCCGGGCCGATCACGCGCATCCCGTTGGCCCTGGCCTGGCGCACCAGGGCGCGCTGCCGCAAAAGGCCGCGTTCGCCGTCGTCCGCGAAGCCTGCCGTGGCAATCACCGCGCCCTTGACCCCGGCAGCTGCGCAGTCTTCCACGACGCCGGCCACCTCTTCATAGGGCACGGCGATGATGGCCAGCTGGACGGGTTCGGGAACCTCGGACAGCTTGCCGTAGGGGATCATCCCGGCCAGTTCCAGCGCCTCCGGGTTGATGGCGTAGACGGACCCGTGGAAGCCTCCCTCGATGATGTGTTCAAGCAGCTGGTACCCCACGGTGCCCCATTTGCGGCTGGCTCCGATCACGGCAACGGACGACGGCGTCAGCAGGTCCCGGACGCTTCTCGCCTCCGCGCGGTGCTCGCGGGATTCCATGACGGCGCGCGACTTCTCGGTGGGCTCCACGTTGAACTCAAGGCTGACGACGCCGTCGTCGAAATGCCGCTTGACGTCGTAGCCGGCGTCGGAGAACACCATCAGCATCTTGCGGTTCTCCGGCAGCACCTCGGCGGTGAACTTGCGGATCCCGTTTTCGTGCGCGGCGGCGGCCAGGTGCTCCAGCAGGATGGAGCCGATGCCCCGGCCCTGGTGGGCGTCGGCTATGTTGAAGGCCACCTCGGCCTCGGTGGGGTCGGTGAGCCGGTCGTAGCGGCCAATGCCGATGATCTCGCCGTGGATGGTGATGACGAACGCCACCCGGTCCTTGTAGTCAACCTCGGTGAAGCGCTTGAGTTCCTTGGCGGACAGCCTGGCCTTGAACGCGAAGAAGCGCATGTAGATCGAATTCTGCGACTGTCCGGTGTGGAAGGCCTGGACAGCGTCGGCATCCGACGGGTGGATGGGCCGCAGGTGCGCCGTTCCGCCGTCCCTCAGGACGACATCGGCCTCCCAATGTTCCGGATATTCGCCGTCCCCGGGCTGATCCACCATAGGCTTAGCCTAGCCAAGAACTCCCGCAGCATGCCCGAAAAGCTGCAAGCACCCGCAGAAGGATCCAGCAAACCCCATGGCCCGCCGCCAAAGTTCAAAACCCATCGTGGACGACAACTACACGGAGAACATCGTCGATATCGATGTCACGTCCGAAATGCAGGGCTCCTTCCTGGAGTACGCGTACTCGGTGATCTACTCCAGGGCGCTCCCGGACGCCCGCGACGGGCTCAAGCCGGTGCAGCGCCGCATCCTGTACATGATGAGCGACATGGGCCTGCGACCGGACCGCGGCCACGTCAAGAGTGCCCGCGTGGTGGGCGAGGTGATGGGAAAGCTGCACCCGCACGGGGACGCGGCCATCTATGACGCCATGGTGCGCATGGCCCAGGACTTCTCCCTGCGGCTGCCGCTGATTGACGGGCACGGCAACTTCGGCTCGCTCGACGACGGCCCGGCGGCACCGCGGTACACCGAGGCCAGGTTGGCGGCCGCGGCCCTCACGCTCACCAACCACCTCGACGAAGACGTGGTGGACTTCGTCCCCAACTACGACAACCAGCTGACCCAGCCGGACGTCCTGCCCGCAGCCTTCCCCAACCTGCTGGTCAACGGCGCCACCGGCATCGCCGTCGGCATGGCAACCAACATGGCCCCGCACAACCTGGTGGAAGTGATCTCGGCCGCCCGGCACCTGATCGCCCACCCGGACGCCACGCTGGAGGACCTCATGCGGTTCGTGCCGGGCCCTGACCTCCCCAGCGGCGGCAGGATCGTGGGCCTGGACGGCATCCGGGACGCGTACGCCACCGGCCGCGGCTCGTTCAAGACCCGGGCCAAGGTGGAAATCGAGCAGCTTTCGGCACGCCGCACCGGCCTGGTGGTCACCGAACTGCCGTACATGGTGGGCCCGGAAAAGGTGATCGAGAAGATCAAGGACGCGGTCAACGCCAAGAAGCTGACCGGTATCAGCGACATCGTGGACCTCACCGACCGCAAGCATGGACTCCGGCTGGTCATCGAACTCAAGAACGGCTTCAACCCCAACGCGGTCCTGCAGCAGCTCTACCGCTACACGCCGATGGAGGACTCCTTCGGCATCAACAACGTCACCCTCGTCGACGGCCAACCACAAACCCTGGGCCTGGTGGACCTGCTCTCGGTCTACGTCAACCACCGCATCAACGTGGTGCGCCGCCGCACCGCCTTCCGGCTGGGCAAGAAGAAGGACCGCCTGCACCTGGTGGAGGGCCTGCTCATCGCCATTGTGGACATCGATGAGGTCATCCAGATCATCAGGTCCTCGGACGAGGCCTCCGCCGCCCGCGAACGGCTGATGTCCATCTACGACCTCACCGAAGTCCAGGCCAACTACATCCTGGAACTGCGCCTGCGCCAGCTGACCAAGTATTCCCGGATCGAGCTGGAAAAGGAGCAGGACGAGCTGCGCCGCGAGATCGCTGAACTGCAGGCCATCCTGGACTCCGAGGAACTGCTCCGCACGGTGGTTTCCGACGAACTCGGCGCGATCGCCGAGGCACACGGCACCCCGCGGCGCACCGTACTGCTGGAATCCGAGGCCGTGTCCCCCACCATCGCCGCCGAACTGGCAGCGGCCCCCGGGAAGGGCAAGGCAGCCCCGCTGGCGCTGGAAATCGCCGACGACCCCTGCTGGGCGATCCTCACCGCATCCGGTCAGGTGGCCCGGACCAGCAACCAGGAACCCCTCGCCGAAGCGGGGCCCCGGAACAAGCACGACGTGTACGCATCGGTGGTCAAGACGTCGGCCCGCGGCGAGATCGCGGCCGTCACCTCGCTGGGCCGCATGCTCCGCCTGCAGGTCATGGACATGCCCGTCCTGCCGCCGGTGGCGGGGCTGCCCAACCTGGCCGGCGGCGTACCGGCCAAGGAATTCCTCACCCTCGTCAAGGGCGAATCCCTGGTGGCATTCGTTCGCCTGGATGAGGTCCTGGCCATCGGCACCGCCCAAGGCGTGGTGAAGCGCGTCCAGCCGGACTACCCCCTGAACCGCGAAGACTGGGAAGTCATCACCCTCAAGGACAAGGATTTCGTGGTGGGAGTGGCTCCCGCCGGCACGGATGACGCCGAGCTGGTCTTCCTGACCAGGCAGGCCCAGCTGCTGAAGTTCCCCGCCGCCGTCGTCCGCCCCCAGGGGCGCACCGCAGGTGGCATGGCCGGCATCAAACTGGCCGACGGTGACCAGGTGGTCTTCTTCGGCACCGTCCAGCCGAACGACGCCGCCGCCGTCGTGGTCACCATCGCAGGGACCAACGGCGCCCTTCCCGGGACTGCCCCCGGGACCGCCAAGGTCACCGCCTTCGATGAATACCCTGCCAAGGGACGGGCCACTGCGGGCGTCCGGGCACACCGGTTCCTGAAGGGCGAGGACACGCTGCTGCTGGGCTGGGCAGGACATGGGCCGGCCAAGGCGTCATCCGCCGCCGGCGTGGCACGGTCCCTGCCGCAGGAGCATGGCCGTAGGGACGGCTCGGGCGTCCCCCTGTCCCAGGCCGTGGAAGTCGTGGGACCGGCCATGGCGTGGGAGTCCGAACCGGCACCCGAAAACTAGCGGCCGGCGCCGGGCCCACCCGGCATTTACCCGGCGATTACCCGGCGACGTCGCGGCGGCGGAAGCCGGCGACGGCGAGCGCCACGAAAACGGCGATCGTGGCTGCCGAGACCAAGACGCTGTCCCAAGCGGTGCCCTGCCGCAGCGGATCGTGGCCGATGTACTGGAAAAACGGCGAGACCTGGTGGATCCGGTCGAAGGCATCCACCAGCGGGGCGAGCGCGTTGACGATGTAGGCGAGCACCGCCAGGACGGCGGGTATGCCGCGGCTGAGCCCGGTCCGTCCGGTGGCCGCCGACAATGCCAGGGCAAGGCTGCCGAAGACGACGCCCAGCAAGGCCAGGTGCAGCATGGCGGCGGCCACTTTATCGGGCGGCAGGACCATGTCCACCAGGCTGCCCTCCAGCACCAGCGAAACGCCCATGACCGCGGCCAGCAGGAAGGTGCCCAAGGCCATGGCCGCGAACTTGTCCACTACTACCCTCCCGCGGCCCACCGGATTGGAGAGCAGCAGGTCCATGGTGTGCCGGTCCTCTTCCCCGCCGATGGCGCCAGCGCCGGCGCTGACGGCGTAGATCAAGACGGCGATGGGTCCCATGAAGGACATCAGCTCCACTTGGATGTACCCCGTGGGGGTGGACATATCCGCGCTGGAGGTGGCGAACAGGGACCGGAAGGCCTCCGGCATCTGGTCGATGAAGCCGCTGATGGATGGCTGGGACTGGACCGCCGGCCACACGGCTGCGTACATGGCCACGATCAGGGCCAGGGAGACGGCCCACGCGAGCAGCGTCCTGCTTTGGTCCCGGAGCGTCTTTACCAGGACGTTAGCCAGCATGGCGTGCCTCCGTCCGGGCTGCATCCAGGGCCCTGGTGCCGCCCTGGTCCGAGCCGTAGTAGCTCAGGAAGGTTTCCTCCAACGGAGCCTCGGAACACTCAAAGTCCTCCACGTCCCGGGCGCTCACCAGCTTCAGGAGTGCATCCAGGGCCGATTGCGGGGCGTTGCAGCTCAGCGAGCGGCCATCCACCGTCAGGTCCCGTACGCCCGGGACACCGGCGAACTCTGCCGCGGACACCGTGTTGGTGAACCGGGCCCGCACCCGGTGCAGGGACCGAGCAGCGAGGTCCTGCAGCCGCTCCACCGCCACGAGCTTCCCCGCCCGGACCACGCCGATCCTGTCCGCGACGCGTTCCACCTCACCCAGGACATGCGAGGAGAAGAGCGCGGACCCGCCGCCGGCCGTGTGCTCGCGGAGGATGGAGTGGAATACCTGCTGCACCAGGGGGTCGATCCCGCTGGTGGGCTCGTCCAGCACCAGCAGCCGCGGCCCGGACATCACTGCCAGGACAACGGCAAGCTTCTGCCGGTTTCCGCGCGAGAGGGTGCGGGCCTGGCGGTCCAGGTCCAGGTCGAGCCGGTCCGCCAGCTCGGCGGCGCGCGGGGCATCATCCCGGTGCCGCAGGTGGGCGCAGTACGCCACGTGCTGGTGGCCGGTGAGGCGTTCGTAGAGCGCCGGCTCCCCCGGCACATAGCCCACCAGGCGGTGGACGTCCCGGGCCTGCCGCCAAGCATCCAACCCCAGCACCGTCGCTGTGCCGGATGTGGGCCGCAGCATGCCCATCAGGAGCCGGATGGTGGTGGTCTTGCCCGCCCCATTGGGGCCCAGGTACCCGAATACCTCGCCCGGCCCGATGGTGAGGGTCACGTCGTCGAGCGCTGTGTTCCGGCCGAACCGCTTGATCAGGCCGGACAGCTGCACCATGCTGTCCGCATCCATCGGTGCTCCCGCATCCCGGCGGCCATCCGCACTCATGCTGCAAGGCTAGGCAGGCGCCCCCCTGGCGTCCCAGAGTCTTTCGGCCCGGACCCCCTAGACTGCTCTCATGCCTATCGTTCCTGATGAAAAGGACTGGACCTGGGTCTTGTCCCGCACCTGCCCGGAATGTTCCTTCGACGCTTCCACCGCGACCCCGGCAACCGTTCCCGGCATCATCGAAAGCATGCTGCCCCGGTGGCGGGCCGTCCTGCGCCGGCCGGACGCCGCTGAGCGCCCCGACGACCAGACGTGGTCCCCGCTGGAGTATGCCTGCCACGTGCGGGACGTCTTCAGCCTCTTCGACCACCGGCTCAACCTGATGCTGGCCGAGGACGGCGCCCGCTTCGACAACTGGGACCAGGACCTGACAGCCGAGGAAAAGGACTACGCCAATTCCGATCCGTCCGAGGTAAACGCCGAACTGGCCGCCGAAGGACACCAGGCCGCGGATGCCTTCGCCGGTGTCCGCGAAGAGGACTGGGGACGGAAGGGCCTGCGCAGCAACGGCTCCGAGTTCACGGTCCTGACCCTGACTCAATACTTCCTGCACGACGTCGTCCACCACCTGCACGACGTCGACGGCTAGCGGTACGGTCGGCTGAGCCCTGCGGCCTGCTGCGGCGCCGGCAGCATTCTCAACGCGACGCTGCCACGCGTTCCCCGGGCACGCCGGACACGGCCGGAAGTTCCAGCCGGGCGTCCTCAGCGGCAATGTCCGCCCCGTTGTGGGTGACCAGGACCACGGTACGGTCCCGCAGCCCCCTGCGAAGGTCCGCGAGCATGGCCGCGGCCGCCTCCGCGTCCAGGTGGGCGGTGGGTTCATCCAGCAGGATCACGTCCGCGCCGGTCAGCAAGGTCCGCGCCACGGCCAGTCGCTGGCGCTCGCCGCCGCTGAGGAAGGCGCCGCCGGGGCCGATCCTGGTCTCCAGGCCGGCAGGAAGCCTGTCCACCAGTCCGTCAAGTCCGACGGCGGCCAGCACCGCGTCCAGGTCATCGTCGGCAACCGGCGGCTCACCATTCCCGGCGGCACGTCCCAGCAGCAGGTTCCCCCGGATGGTGGAATCGAAGAGATGGGCCTCCTGCGGGCACCAGGCCGCCCGGCCGGTCACTTGCGCCCGGCCCGCCGCCGGGGCCAGGAAGCCGAGCAGGACGGAGAGAAGGGTCGATTTTCCCGAACCTGACGGCCCGGTGACAACCAACCAGCGGCCGGGCTCCGCCACGGCATCCAGCCCCGTGAAGACCGGTGGCCCATCCGGCCAGGCTGCGGCCAGCTCCGTCAAGGCGATGCCCGGGGCGCCGCCGTCCCGGCCCGGGAGGGCCTGCAGCCCGGAGGTGTCCCCGTCCGGGGAGGCCACGCCCGCGCCGCTGCCGGACGGACCGCCGTCGAGGGCCCCGGACTCCCCCACCCGCTGCAGGACCTTGCCGAGCGCGGGGAACTGGCGCACCGCCGTCGTCATGGCTGCGTACGGTTCCACCAGCGCGAGCAGCAGCAGCACCACCACGGCCGCCGTAGCCGGGGCAACCCGGGCAGCGAGCACATCCGGGGCAGCCAGCCAGGCAGCGGCCAAGGCCGCGGATCCGCATCCGACGGTGGCAACGGCGTGTCCCAGCCCGTCCGCCCAGGCGGAGCGCCGTGAGGCGTCCGTCGCGTCCCGGTCCTCGGCCCGGAGCGCCTCGAGCACGTGCGGTGCCAGTCCGTTTGCGTGCAGGTCAACCCTGGCGTCCAGTGCGGCCGCTATCCGCCGCAGGACGCCGGAGCGTAGGGACTGCTCGGCAGTGGCCGAGCGGCGGTCCCCCCACAGGGCGGCCGCCGGCGCGAGCAACAGGCCGATGGCGGCAGCGCCGACCACCGCGGGCAGCGCGGCGGGCACCAGGACTCCTGTGGCCGCCAGGGCCAGGACGGACACCGCGAGTGCCGTGACGGGTGGCAGGACCACGCGGGGCAGGAGGTCGCGGATGGTGTCGACGTCGTCAATCACCGTTCCCAGCACGTTGCCGCCCTGCAGGAGCCGGCGCAGCGACAGGGCCCTGCGGCTCAGGGATTCCCAGAGCCTGCCGCGCAGGCGGGTGAGGGCGGCGAAGACGGCATCGTGGAGCAGCAGCCGTTCCCAGTAGCGCAGCACGGCACGGCCGATGCCAAAGAACCGGACGCCAACGATGGCGGTCAGGAGGTAGAGGATGGGCGGCTGTTCGCTGGCCCGGATGATGAGCCACCCGGAGAGGCCAGACAGGGCGACGGCGAAGATGGCGGCCAGGGTGCCGACCACGGCTGCGGCCGCGAATTTGCCGCGCACCGGCGCCAGGAGCGCTGCGAGGAGTCCGGCCGCGCCGGAAGTGGTGCGGTTGGGGCCGCTGGTGTCGGTGCCGGATGCGTTCGACGCGGTATCTGGGGATGCAGGGCTTTCGGACGGCGGGTTGCCCGTGCCGACGGAAGCGGCCAAGGCCGGGGCGCGGGAGGGATCCTGCAGTTCCACGGCCTGCCCGGGGGGTGCCACCGGAACCAGCTGGTCCGCAAGGTGCCGGGTGCGCTGGTTGTGGGCCACCAGGATCACGGTGACCTGGCCGCGGAGGCTCCGGATGGCGTCTTCGACGACTGCGGCGGACGCGTCGTCCAGGTGCGCGGTGGGTTCATCGAGCAGCAGGATCGACGCCCCGGCCTCAATCCTGGCCAGTCCGCGGGCCAGCGCCACCCGGCGAAGTTCGCCAGGGCTCAGCTCCGCTTGGTGCTTCGCCCCCAGGTGGCCGGCGCCGGCCCGCGCCAGGCAGTTCCAGGCAGCCTCTTCGGCGGCGAACCGGTCCGGGCCGTGGCCCGGGTCCCGTGTCAGGTACAACAGCACCTCGTCCAGGACGGTTGCGGCCACCATGACGGGATGTTGCGGCACCCACGCAATGGCACCGCGGTCCAGGCCCCTGATCGATCCGGTAACACTGGTGCCGTTGCCGGCCCCGATCGTCCCGGCCAGTACGCCGAGGATAGTGCTTTTGCCCGCACCGCTGGGGCCGTCAAGGGCGGTGATCCTGTCCTGCGGTGCGGTGAAGGTGAGGGGGCCGACGGCGGTTCCGGACCGCCCGGCATAGCGCACCGCCAGGCCGGTGACTTCGAGGGGGGCGCCCGGCCGGCCGGTTTTGGCGGCGGGCAGCGGTACCGCTTCGGGGGCGCCGGTCACTGCTGCCGCTTCCGCCAGGGCCACGCGGCCATCGTCACTGGCGTGGTGCGCCGTGCCCAGCTCCCGCAGCGGGAGGTAGCAGTCCGGTGCCAGGAGCAGTGCCAGCAGGCCTGCCTCCAGCGGCATGTCCCCGTGGACCAGGCGGACCCCGATAAAGACCGCCACCACCGCCACCGAGATGGTGGCGATGAGTTCCAGGGCCAGCGCAGAGAGGAATGCGGTGCGAAGGGTGCCCATGGTGCGGGAGCGGTATTCCTCGGAAATCTCCTCCAGGGCCTTGCGCTGCGCGGTGGCGCGGCCCAGGCCCACCAGGACCGGCAGGCCCTTGGCGAGCTCGAGCATGTGCGCTGACAACCGTGCCAGCGACGCCTGGGCCTGGCGCACGCTGTCCTCGGTGTAGCGGCCTATCAGCACCATGAACACCGGGATCAGCGGCACCGTGAGAACGATGACCACGGCACTCACCCAGTCCGCGAAGAGGATGCGCGCCCCCAGCAGCAGCGGGATGGCCGCACAGTTGACCAGGGCGGGCAGGAACTGGGTGTAGTAGCTGTCCAGTGCGTCCAGGCCTCGGGTTGCAAGCACTGCCAGGCCGCCGTCGCCAGGTCCGGATCCGCGGACGCCGGTGCGGAGGGCATGCTCCAGCAGCCCGGCGCGCAGCTCTTCCTTGACCCCCAGGGCGGCGCGGCGGGCCGCGACGGCCTGTCCCCAGACGGTCAGGGACCTCAGCACGACGCCGGCAAGTCCGGCGGTGATTTGGGTTCCCCACGCGGGGTTCCCGGCGACCAGTCCGGCCAGGACGGATGCCACCGCCTGGCCGATCAGGACCAGCGAGAGTGCCTTGAGCGCCGCCAGGACCCCCAGCCCGTAGATCGCTGAACGGGTGGCCGGGCCTGCGGGGAACGTTGGCCGCACGTCAGCCCTTGGTGGTGAACGCCTTGGCGGCCACGGCCGGGAGGAAGCTGTGCGCTTCCGGGATGTGGGCGGCGCTGACGCGGCGGCGGAAGACCCAGTAGGTCCAGGCCTGGTACGCGATCACCAGGGGAAGGCCAAAGGCTGCGACGATGCTCATCAAGCCCAGGGTGTAATCCGAGGAGGAGGCGTTGGAGATGGTCAGGTCAAAGGCGCTGTCCAGCGTGGAAGGGAGCACGACGGGAAACACGGCCCCGAAGATGGCGGCGGTGCCCAGCAGCAGGAAGGCGCCCAATGCCAGGAACGCCCGGCCCTCCGAGCCCTTCCGGGCCAGCAGCCAGGCCGTTACGGCAGCACCTACGGCGAGCACGACGGCGGCCCAGGTCCAGGGCTTGCCGTCCATGAACTGGATGGCAAGGGCCCATGCTGCGATCGGCAGCAGCAGGACAGGCAGGAGCCGCACGAACCACTGGCGCGCACGGTGCCGCACGTCGCCGTCGGTCTTCAGTGCCAGGAACGCCAGGGCGTGCAGCAGGCAGAATCCCACCACGGCCGCACCGCCCAGCAGGGCGTAGCCGCTGAACCAGGCCATGGGGCCGCCTTCCCGGTCGCCGTTGGCGTTCAGCGGCAGGCCGGTGGTGGTCAGGGCCAGGGCGGCACCCACGCCGAAGGCCGCGAAAAAGGAACCCAGGGCAATAGCCCAGTCCCAGCGGTTCCGCCAGCTGTCGGTATCCACCTTGCCGCGGTATTCGAAGGCCACGGCACGGAAGATCAGGGCCAGCAGGACCACCAGCAGCGGCAGGTAAAGCGCGGAGAACAGGGAGGCGTACCAGAGCGGGAAGGCCGCAAAGGTTGCCCCGCCGGCGGTCAGGAGCCACACCTCGTTGCCGTCCCACACAGGTCCGACGGTGTTCAGGAGCACCCGGCGTTCAGTGTTGTTGCGGGCGAAGATCTTCATCAGCATCCCGACGCCGAGGTCGAAGCCCTCCAGAAAGAGGTAGCCGGTCCACAGCACCGCAATGGCGATGAACCAGATGGTGGGAAGCAGTTCCATTGTTCGTTTCCTCTGCTCTTTGGAACCTGTTGGGTCCGGTGCGGCTAGTAGGCGAAGGCCAGGACGTCGTCGGCAGCCTTGGCTTCGCCGGTGCCGCCGGGGCCCGGGGTCCGGTCCTCATTCTCGTCAGCCGGTGCGTGGGCAAGTTCGGGCATTGCGGAGACCACGCCGCCGCGGATGTACTTCACCAGCAGTTTCACTTCCACCACCAGCAGGACGGCGTAGACGGCGGTCAGCGCCACCAGGGACGTGATCAGCTCGCCCGCGGAGACCCCAGGTGAAACGGCGGCAGCGGTGAACATAAACACCTGGTCGATGCCGCTGGGGTCAGGGTTGGGGGCCACGACGAACGGCTGGCGGCCCATCTCGGTGAAGATCCAGCCGGCGGCGTTGGCTCCGAAGGGTGCCAGGATGCCGAACACTGCCAGCCGCATGAGCCAGCGGGATTCCGGCACCGTCCCCTTGCGGGTAATCCAGAGTGCCACCAGCGCAGCCAGGGCGGCGAGGCCACCGAAGCCGATCATCATCCGGAATCCCCAGTATGTGACTTCCATGACGGGTACGTACTGGATCTCCTGGCCGGCACGGTCCCCGTAGATCGGGTTGCCGGGCAGGTTGGTTCCGTATTTCTCCTGGTACTCGGGCAGCAGGCTGTTGACGCCCTTCACCTCGGTGGTGAAGTCACCCTTGGCAAGGAAGGAGAGGATGCCGGGGACCTCGATCACTGCCACGACGTCGTCGCAGTTCTTCGAACCCACGTTGCCCACGCTCAGGACGGAGAAGCCCGTGCCGTCGTGGCAGGCGGCTTCAGCGGCGGCCATCTTCATGGGCTGCTGCTGGAACATGAGCTTGCCCTGCAGGTCACCGGTGACGGCGGTGCCGGCAAAGGAGATCATGGCCACCACGGCACCGATTCGCAGGGACCGGATCCACACCTTATAGTCGGCCCGGTCGCGGCCGGGGATGCGGGCGTCCTCACCGGGGATGGCCCGGCCGTCGGCACCCACGGTGTCGACGCCGTCGTGCCGCCTCCGCCACAGGTGGTACCAGGCGATGCCAAGGAGGAAGCCGCCGGCCACGGCGAGGGCGCCGAACAGGGTGTGCGGGACGGCCACGAGGGCAGTGTTGTTGGTGAACACGGCCCAGGCATCGGTCATGACGGGACGGCCGTTCACCATTTCCACGCCCACCGGGTGCTGCATCCAGCTGTTGGCCACGATGATGAAGTAGGCAGAGAGGGCTGAGCCGATGACGGCCACCCAGAGGCAGGCCAGGTGGATGGCCGGCTTGAGCTGTTTCCAGCCGAAGATCCACAGGCCCAGGAAGGTGGACTCGACGAAGAAGGCCAGGAGGGCCTCCAGTGCCAGCGGGGCGCCGAAGACATCGCCCACGAACCGGCTGTACTCGCTCCACGCCATGCCGAACTGGAACTCCTGCACGATGCCCGTGGCGACGCCCATGATGAAGTTAATGAGGAACAGCTTCCCCCAGAACTTGGTCATCCGCAGGTACTCCGGCTTGCCGGTGCGGTACCACGCGGTCTGGATCACGGCTACCACCAGGCCCAGGCCGATGGTCAGCGGCACCATCATGAAGTGGTAGACGGTGGTGATACCGAATTGCCAGCGTGCGATTTCCAAGGCGTCCATGGCAGTCCCTACTGTTAGCAGTGCAGTTTTCTACGCTTCGTAGAACTGTAACTTCTACACAGTGTAGAACATTGTTGGTGGCTGCAAAAAACCTTCCACCCTCCCCCTAGGATGGCGTGTCCCGGCCCGCCGCGCCAGATGTTCTACCATATGTAGAAAGAAGCAGGTTTTCGGGGTAAATTTAGTTCTGTAGTTGAACAACCGCGTGACGTCACCGGCGCAGCGAAAGCGCATGGTGCGGGGATATAAAGGAAAAGTGAAATGGCTAGTCTTGGTGAACTGGAACGGGCGGTCATGGACCTGCTCTGGGCGGGCCAGGAAGCGGCTACGGCCAACACCCTGAGGGACCGGCTGGCGCGCTCGTCGGCAACACAGGGCGGGCCGGGCCACGAGGGCAAGGAACTGGCCGTCACGACCGTACTTACCGTGCTTTCCCGCCTGGAAAAGAAAGGGCTGGTGGAACGCGAACGCGGCACCCGCCCGCACCGCTACCAGGCGGTGTCCAGCCGTGCCGACCACACTGCCGAACTCATGCACGAGGTCCTCGGGTCAGCCCCTGACCGCGAGGCAGTCCTCGCCCGCTTCATAGGATCGGTCTCCGAAGGTGAAGCCGCTACGCTGCGCAAACTGCTTGGCCACCTTTAGCAGACCATGTTCTGGGCCTCGTACCTGCTGGCGGTCCTTGCGATAGTCCTTGCTTGGCCGGTGCCGATCCTCCTGTCGAGGGCACAATGGCCGGCCAGGTCGCCGTTCACGGCGATGCTGCTCTGGCAGGCGATCGCCCTTGCAGGTGGCCTGTCCATGATCGGCGCCATGCTGGTATATGGCCTGGAGCCGATTGGCGACAACCTGGTGGCCGGCCTCCGGGCCCTCGCCGGCATGGTGCTTTTGGGCGCTCCCACCACCGCACTGGGGTTCTGGCACATCTTCGCCCTGTCCGCCGCGGCCCTGCTGACCGCGCACCTGGTTTTCACCCTGCTGCTCACGTACTACAAGATCCAGCGGCAGCGGCGGCGGCACCGTGAACTCCTGGCCCTGTTGGCCTCACCGTCCGGGCAGGACACCGGAACGCTGGTCATCAGCCACGACTCCCCGGTGGCGTACTGCCTGCCGGGCGGGGCCCGATCAGTGACCGTCCTGTCGGACGGCCTGATGGCCGCCCTTGAGCCTGCCGAACTCCGCGCCGTCCTCATCCACGAGAACGCCCACCTGAGCCAACGGCACCACCTGCTGCTCTGGGCTTTTGCCGCCTGGCGGCAGGCGCTGCCCTGGCTGCCCACCACCCGGCTTGCCCAGGAATCGGTCAATTCACTCATCGAGATGCTGGCCGACGACGTCGCCCTCCGGACCGAAAGCAAGGCGACCCTGATCAAGGCCATCGCGATCGTAGCCAGCGGCTCGGCGGCGAATTCCGGCGCTGGTGACATCCGGCCGTCCTCACCCAGCCTGGCGTTGTCCGGGCTGGAGGCGGCCTCGGTGGGACCGGGCTCGGACACGGTCCGGACTGCGGCCTCCAGGGTCAGCCGCCTGCTGACACCGCAACCCCCACTGCCGGCCGCCGCCCGAAGTGCCGTCCTGGCCGGCTGCATCCTGCTGCTCGCACTGCCAACCGCTTTGCTCGTGGTTCCGGGTCTGCTCGGCTGACCTCCCGCCGTCGCACGCTGGTGGGCCTGTCAAAACCGGGGCAGCCTCAGGCGTCGATGCGCTCCCGGTCCAGGCTGGACGCTCCGGCGATAATGAAGTCCTTGCGCGGGGACACATCCGAACCCATCAGGAGGTCGAAGATCTCCTCAGCCTGCTGGGCGTTTTCGATGCCCACCTTCCGAAGGGTCCGGTGGCGCGGGTCCATGGTGGTCTCGGCCAGCTGCTCGGCGTCCATCTCCCCCAGCCCCTTGTACCGCTGGATCGGTTCCTTGTACCGCTTCCCCTCCTTGGCCAGGCGCGCCAGCAGCACGTGAAGCTCGGCTTCGGAGTAGGTGTAGATCATCTCGTTGGCCTTCTGGCCGGCATTGATGACCTCCACCCGGTGCAGCGGGGGTACCGCGGCGAAGACCCGGCCTTCAAGGATCATGGGCCGCATGTAACGGAAGAAGAGGGTCAGCAGCAAGGTCCGGATGTGGGCGCCGTCCACGTCGGCGTCCGTCATGAGGATGACTTTCCCGTACCGGGCGGCGCTGATGTCGAAGCTGCGTCCGGAGCCGGCGCCCACCACCTGGATAAGGGCTGCGCATTCGGCGTTGGAGAGCATATCCCCCACCGATGCCTTCTGGACGTTCAGGATCTTGCCGCGGATGGGCAACAGGGCCTGGAAATCGGACGAGCGCGCCAGCTTGGCGGTGCCGAGGGCCGAGTCGCCTTCCACGATGAACAGTTCGGAGCGTTCGACGTCGTCCGTGCGGCAGTCAGCGAGCTTGGTGGGCATCGAGGAGGTTTCCAGGGCGTTCTTGCGCCGCTGTGTCTCCTTGTGCACGCGGGCCGAGATGCGGGATTTCATCTCGTTGACGATTTTTTCCAGCAGCAGGGCCGACTGTGCTTTGTCGTTCCGGTTGCTGGAGGTGAGCTTGGCGGTAATCTCCCGCTCCACCACCCGCGCCACGATGGCGCGGACGGCGCTGGTGCCCAGGATTTCCTTGGTCTGGCCCTCGAATTGCGGCTCGGCGAGGCGGACGGTCAGGACTGCGGTCAGGCCGGCGAAGATGTCGTCCTTGTCGATCTTGTCGTTGCCGGCCTTGAGCTTGCGGGCGTTGGTTTCCACGGCTTTGCGGAATGTCTTGACCAGGGCTTGCTCGAAGCCGGACTGGTGGGTGCCGCCTTTCGGGGTGGCAATGATGTTCACGAAGCTGCGTACGGCGCTGTCGTAGCCGATGCCCCAGCGCAGCGCCACATCCACTTCGCAGTCCCTCTCGACCTCAGCCAGCTGGCTGTGGCCCCGTTCGTCCAGGACAGGGACGGTTTCCTTGAACTTGCCGGAACCGTGCAGCCGCCACACATCGGTGACGGCGGGATCGGCGGCCAGGAATTCGACGAACTCCGAGATGCCGCCGTCGTGGTGGAAGACCTCCTCGTGCGGGCCTGCCTCCCCGGGTGTTCCCGGAAGCTTGCGTTCGTCGCGCACGGTGAGCTTGAGCCCCGGGACCAGGAACGAGGTCTGCCGGGCACGGGCTGCGAGGTCCTCGTAGGAAAACTTCGCGTCCGGGGTGAAGATCTGCCTGTCCGCCCAATAGCGGATCCTGGTCCCCGTGACCCCGCGCTTGGCCTTGCCCGTGACATCCAGGACAGAGTCGTTGACGAACGGCGTGAACGGCGCTGCCGGATCCGGCTTGGACCCGGTGTCCTTGAACCGGCCGGGTTCGCCGCGGCGGAATGACATCCGGTACGTCTTCCCGCCTCGGTCCACCTCAACGTCCAGGCGTGAGGAGAGGGCGTTGACCACTGACGCGCCAACACCATGGAGGCCGCCGGACGCGGTGTAGGACCCGCCGCCGAACTTACCGCCGGCGTGCAGCTTGGTAAAGACCACTTCGACGCCGGTGAGTCCCGTCTTCGGCTCTTTGTCGATGGGAATGCCGCGGCCGTCGTCGTGGATTTCGACGGAGTTGTCCGCATGCAGGATGATGCGGATGTCGTGGCCGAAGCCGGCCAGGGCCTCGTCCACCGAGTTGTCGATGATCTCCCAGAGGCAATGCATGAGGCCGCGCGAGTCGGTTGAGCCGATGTACATGCCCGGGCGCTTGCGGACAGCTTCCAGCCCTTCCAGGACGGAGAGGTGCCGGGCGGTGTACTCAGAGCTTGGTGCCACTGGTGATGAACTCCTTCAGGGACGCGGGAGCGGTACGGGAACCGCTCCCTCTAGGGTAGTCGGCGGCAGCGACGGGAGCCTGCTGCCACACCCGCCGGCCGCTGTGCGCCGCGCCACGGGCAGGGTCCCGGCAGTCGGTGGGACATTCTTGACCCAACCTTGCGGATACGCGCACAGCGAACTTGCCCCATCCTTGCGATGGATTGGATACGAATGCTGGTTATATAGATGTACTGATCTACTAAGGAGGCCGACATGACAACAGCAGTGGCAGACCGCACGCTCAACGCACTGGACCGGTGCGACCGTTGCGGAGCTCAGGCATATGTCCGGGTTGTACTCGAGTCCTCCGGCGGTGAGCTGCTGTTCTGCGGCCACCACGCCCGTGCAGTGGAGGCAACGCTTAAGCCGTTGAGCTCCGACTGGCACGACGAGACGGGAAAGCTTCACGAGAAGGCTGCCGTCGAAATCGACTAGATGAGGCATCGGTAACAACGAACCCGGTGGGACCTGTCCGAATGGATGGGTCCCACCGGTGTTTAACCATCGTCACGGGGAAGCCCACGGATAAAGCGCCGGGCTTAAACGGCCGGGCCGCCCCGAGCCCACCGCAGGGTGGCGTCGGGGCGGCCCGTTCGTTGCGCCGCAGACTTAGTCGAGGTAGTCGCGCAGCACCTGCGACCGCGAGGGGTGGCGGAGCTTGGACATCGTCTTCGATTCGATCTGGCGGATCCGCTCGCGGGTGACGCCGTAGACCTTCCCGATTTCGTCTAAAGTCTTCGGCTGTCCGTCGGTGAGGCCGAACCGCATTGCCACGACGCCTGCTTCGCGCTCGGAGAGGGTATCCAGCACCGAGTGCAGCTGCTCCTGCAACAGGGTGAAGCTCACGGCGTCGGCGGGGACCACCGCCTCGGAGTCCTCAATCAGGTCGCCGAACTCGGAATCGCCATCCTCACCCAGGGGGGTGTGCAGCGAGATCGGTTCGCGGCCGTACTTCTGGACCTCGACAACCTTTTCCGGGGTCATGTCCAGTTCCAGTGCCAGTTCCTCGGGCGTGGGTTCGCGGCCGAGGTCCTGCAGCATCTGGCGCTGGACGCGTGCAAGCTTGTTGATGACTTCAACCATGTGCACAGGGATACGGATGGTACGGGCCTGGTCAGCCATGGCACGGGTGATCGCCTGCCGGATCCACCAGGTGGCGTACGTGGAGAACTTGAAGCCCTTGGTGTAGTCGAACTTCTCCACGGCGCGGATCAAGCCCAGGTTGCCTTCCTGGATGAGGTCCAGGAAGAGCATGCCGCGGCCGGTGTAGCGCTTGGCCAGGGAAACCACCAGGCGGAGGTTGGCCTCCAGGAGGTGGTTCTTGGCGCGCTTGCCGTCGTGGATGATGAATTCGAGTTCGCGCTTGTACTTGGGGTCCATGGTGTCCCCGTCGGCAGCGATCTTTTCTTCGGCGAACAGGCCGGCCTCGATGCGGAGGGCCAGGTCGACTTCCTGCTCGGCGTTGAGCAGTGCCACCTTGCCGATCTGCTTCAGGTAGTCCTTGACGGGGTCCGCAGTGGCGCCGGCGGACATGACCTGCTGGACCGGGGCGTCGTCGTCGTCCGCGTCGGAGTAGACAAAGCCCTTGCCGCTGCCGGCGGCACCCTTGACGGGATCGGCGTCGGCGTCCTCAGCCGCGTCGGGGCCCTCGAGGACGATTTCATCGATGTCCTCTTCGACCTCCTCGACGTCGTCCGGGTCAACGTCCCCGGCGGCGGACTTTCCAGCAGCCTCTGCTGCAGCCTTGGCGCCGGGCTTGGGCCCGCGCTTCTTCGGCTCGCGCTTGCCGTCCGTTGCAGCCTCACCGGACGAAGCCTTGTTGGCTGCCCGCGTAGCTGCCCGCTTGGCGTTGGTCGCGGCCTGCTTCTCCTCTGGGGACAAGACGTCCTGGGCGGCGGAATCCTTCTTCGTGGAAGACGGGGTCACAGAAAACCTTTCTAGCGGTGGTCTGTGGAATCGCCATACGGGCAACACCACTATGACCCTGTCAAGTCCGTGATGAAAACCAAGCGCCACCACGGCCGGCAGAGTCACTTAAGACAACTCCCGGAGCGGCTGTAATGTTCCCTTGCGGGCACGGTTACAAGCACTCGATACACGGACCCAACCGGGTCTCGGCATCCATTGTCTCATGATTTGGCCGAATCCGGCCTCTCAGGCCGCCATCCGTTACCACCGCAGCACCTCCGGCGCCCCTGACCGGAGCGCCCTGCGACCACCAGACCCTGGCGTCAGCCCACACGTCCACCGCCTGGCCCCCTGGGATCCGGGCCAAATTTCTGCCAGGCAGCTTCCTTCCGCGCCGCCCAGCCGCAGAGCGCACCGCGGGCGACAATGTCCAGCAACAATTCCGCCAGCCGGTACCCGGGCTCAAGCTGGAGCGCCTCGCCCAGGTGGGCGGCCGCGTACGATCCCCGGCCGCGGCACCAGGCGACCCATCCCCTGCCGGTTAGGGCTGCAGCCCCCGCCCGGCCGCCCGGCCCTGCCAGTTGTTCGAGGATGCAGTCCAGCATGTCCAAGGCATCCCAGTGAGGCACCTCCGGCGCCGCTCCCATCAGGATCTCGCCGTAGCCTGCAACAGTAGATCCGGCCGGGTTCAACCGACCCGGCCGGGTTTCCCGGTCAAACCGTGCGGGCGCTGGTGCGGCCCCGAGACCCGATTTCCGCAACCGCGGCGATGTGCCCCTCCATTCCACCGGCCGGAACGTCGGCGGGAACACGGCGGAGTCGCCGGGGGCGTCCGGATCATTGATGTCGTCGAGGACGCCGAAGTGCTCCGCCCCCGCCACCGCAGCGTTCCTGCCCGCCGCCGCCATGACCAGGATGGCATCTCGCCAGGTCGGCACGACGATCGTGGCGCGAAGGAATGCATCGCGCTCAGCGTCTGGCAGCCACGGCGCCCTTGCCGGCCGGCCCAGGAGCCGTTCCCAGATATCGAGCACGGTGCCGAACTGGGCCCTGCTCCGGGTCCGCCCGGCCAGATCCTCCATCCAGCTGTCCTCCCGCGCAAGGACGGAAGCCACATACGGGGCCGGAAGCGTCGGCCCGGGCGCAGTGCCGGTTTTCGGCGCTGCCCCAACGCTGCTGCCCCGGTAGACCATCTCGGCATTCAGCATGCTGTCCCTGATCTGCTGGACCGGGCGGCCGGGCAGTGGGCAACACAAAGTGTCCCCGCACAGGGCGTCCCGCCAATACTCGTCGCCCACGAACCATGCGTCACGGACAGGCATGCCCGCCTGGTCCAGGACAGCCTGCACTGCGCGGACCAGTTGGTCATAGGCGGTGGGCGGCGCCGCCGCGGCGTCGGTGGTGAAGATGGCCAGCAGCGAGCCGTCGGCCTCGCGGTCCGACTGCAGGTAGCGGCGGACGGCGCGCGCGAACGCCGTCGGGTCCACCTGTGTTTCCAGGCCGGGAAGGTCAAGCCGCAGCGTGGCTCCCAGCGTGGTGCCGCGCAGGGTCATGGCCACGAGGCTCGATGCCGGCCAGTATCCCAACGAATGCGGGATAAAGCCGAGGATGTCTTCGGGACCGCGCACTGTCAATCGTTCCGGAGCTGTCATGGCTCCAGCATTCGCCCCCGGCGGCGCGGCGCGCAGTGGGCAGTGCAGCTATGTGGGAAACCTGCCCGGTGGAGGACCAGTGGTGCCAGGCCTGCGCCCTTAGTCGTCGGTGGTTGACGGCTGCCGGCGGCGTGCCAGGCTCTCGCGGCGCTGCCGCGCCAGGGCGCTGCGCAGGGGCGGAACGACGATTCCCTGCGCCGCCATCTGCCGGCGCACCTTCCGCCGGGAGGCAACAATCGCGGCCGAACCAACCGCCAGCAGCAGGAACTGGACGCTTAGGGCCAGCCGGAACGGGTCAAGGCCGTAGAGGACGCCCTGCGAGAACCCGGTGGCGTAGAGCAGGTCCAGCACCAGGCCGATCAGGAAGATGGACACCAGGGCGGCAATGAAACCGCCAACGTTGACGATGCCGGTGGCCGTCCCGATCCGGTGCGCGGGGTTGAAAGTACGCGCGAAGTCAAAACCGATCATCGAACCCGGGCCGCCGATGGCAAGGACAACCACCAGCATTGCCAGCAGCCACAGCGGAGCCCGGCCGGGCAACAACAGCACCGCCGCCCAGGCGGCGGCCGTGAAACCGGCAATGAGCAGGACCATGGTGGAGCGGCGGAGCGGGTGGCGGGAAACGAAGCGGCCAATGAAGGGGCCAACCGCCATGGCGGCGGCAACATACAGCGCCATCAGGGCTGCAACGGTCCCGGCATCCAGGCCCTGGCCGGAGATCAGGAACGGGTAGCCCCAGGTCATGGCGAACACGGTGCCGCTGAACTGGATGGTGAAGTGGCTCCACATTCCCAGCCTGGTACCGGGCTGGCGCCAGGCGCGCGCCAGCGAGACGCCGGTGGCTTTCAGCCCTTGCCGGGCCTCCGGGCGTTCGGTGCCCGGCGGAACGTCCTGCAGCAGCAGGATGACCAGCACGACGGCGAGGGCTGACATCCCGGCCAGCATGAGGAAGGCGGGGGTCCATCCCGAGAGGTGCAGGACGAGCGCGAAGGGAAGGACACTGAACAGCTGCCCCAGTTGGCCGGACATGCCGGTCAGCTGGGTCACCAAGGGGACGCGGGCCGGGGCAAACCACAGCGGGATGAGCCGGATCACGGAGATGAAGGTCATGGCATCGCCGGCGCCCACCAGCACGCGCCCAAGGACCCCGCCTGGGATGCTCTCGGCAAAGGCAAGCTGCAACTGGCCCAGCCCCATCAGCACGGCGCCGCCGGCGATCATGGCCCGGGAGCCGAACCTGTCAACCAGCAATCCGACGGGGATCTGCAAACCGGCATAGACCAGCAATTGCAGGACCGTGAAAAAGGATATGGCGGAGGCCGAGGCATGGAAGCGCTCGGTGGCCTCAAGGCCCACCACCCCAAAGGAGGTGCGTTGCGCCACGGCCACCAAGTACCCAAAAATTCCAACGGTCCAAATCAGCCAGGCGCGGGGAGCAGTCACATGTTCATTATGCCCGGCCCCGGCAGGCTCCCCTGAAGCCGTGACGCGCCGCTACTGCCTTGGATTCTCCCTGGCAAGGTACGCCTCGACGGCGGCACCGAGGTCATCGGCGTCGGGAAGCTCGTCATTTTCGTTGGCCAGGAGCGAGCGCCGCACCATGCCGTCGGCCTTCTCGTCGTAGCGCGTTTCGAGGCGGGCCACCACCTGCTGGACTTCCTCGGACGCCTCGATCTGTTCGGCGATCTGGCGGCTGACGTCGCGGCCCGACTCACGCAGCCTGTCGGTAGGCAGCATGAGCGACGTCGCAGCACCCAGGTATTCGAGGCCGGCGACGGCGGCCGTGGGGTACTCGGCCTCCGCGAGGTAGTGCGGCACGTGGATGACGTAGCCCGCTACGTTGCGTCCTGCTTCGACGAGGCGCAGCTCCAGGATGTGGCCGACGGCGGCGGGAACTTCCACCGTGGGCTTCCACACCGAAATGCCTTCAATCAACTCAGGCCGGTTTCCATGCACGGTGACACCCACGGGACGGGTGTGCGGTACGGGCATGGGGATCGAGTGGATCCACGTGACCAGGTTGACATCGAGTTTCTCCACGATGTTGACCACGGCGCGGGCGAACCGCTCCCACTGCAGGTCGGGTTCGAATCCAGCCAGGAGGAGGAACGGTTTCCCGAGGCCGTCGACGAGGCGGTAAAGGGCCAGCCGGGGCTCCTGGTAGTCCTGGATATGGTCTTCCACGAAGCTCAGGTGCGGACGGCGGGACCGGTAGTCGATCAGCTGGTCTGCGTCGAAGACCGCAACCGGCTGGGCATCAAGGGTGTCCAGCAGCTCGGCGTTGATCTGCTTCACCACGTGGCCGGCGTCGGCGAAACCGGTGAATCCCATGACCAGGTTCAGCCCCTGCAGCCCGGGGCTGTGGAACAGCTCGATGTTGCTGGCGTAGAGCGCGTCGGGGTCCAGCAGGGAGCCGGAAATCCGTTCAAGCACGGCGTGTTCCTTTCAGGGGTTCGGGTGGACATCCTGCATAACGCGGCGGGGGCGCCGGGCATTCCGACACCCCGTGTGGCGCACATCTCAGGAAATTCTCCCGGCATGGAGCGGAAGGGCTACGATCGGAACTGGCCTGCCAGGCGGGCTTGCACACACCCGGAGCGGTCCACGACGGCCGTAGCCGGGCCACCATGGCAGAGCGCCCTACATGCATCCCTGCCCGAACGTTTCGAGAATTGAGGACTCATCCCTGTGGTCAAGAATACTGAAATCAACCTTAGTACCGTCTCGCGGGACTTGAAGAAGAACCCCAGCGATGCAGTGGTCATCGGGGTGGGGCAGGGAACCGACGGACCCGTCCTCCTGGACAACCCGTTGACGGCGAAGTCCGCTGAAGCCCTCACGGACTCCCTCAAGGCGCTCGGCGTCACCGGCGCCGCAGACCAGCTGGTCCGCCTGCCGGGCCTGCCCGAAACCGGAGCCGGGATCCTGGTCCTGGCCGGGGTTGGCAAAGTGGGGGCCACCGAGCCGCTGGCAGGCGAGTCGCTTCGCCGCGCCGCAGGCTCGGCGGTCCGCCAGCTTGCAGGCCTGGCCACAGTCACCCTGGCGTTTCCGACGGCGACCGTGCAGGACGTAGAGGCCGTCGCCGAGGGTGCCGCACTGGGCGCCTACTCCTTCACCGAGTTCCGGTCCTCGACGGACGGGGTGAAGGACCCGGTCCGGAACGCCGTGATCTTCACCGAACTGGCCGGCACCGCCGGGGTGGACTCCGCGCTGAAGCGGGCCGGCCTGGTGGCCAAGGCCGTGAACGCAACCCGGTCACTGGTCAACACCCCGCCCAGCCACCTGTACCCGGAATCCTTCGCAGAGGCCGCCAAGGATCTCGCCAAGGGCCTGCCGGTGAAGGTGACCGTATGGGACGAAAAGCGCCTGGAAAAGGAAGGCTTTGGCGGCATCATGGGCGTTGGCAAGGGATCCTCGCGCCAGCCGCGCCTGGTGAAGGTCGAATACTCTCCCGCCAAGGCCACGTCGAAGATCGCCCTCGTCGGCAAGGGCATCACGTTCGACACCGGCGGCATTTCCCTCAAGCCTGCCCTGAACATGGGCGACATGAAGAGCGACATGGCGGGCGCCGCCGTCGTCCTTAACACTGTCCTGGCCATCGCCGGGCTGGGCCTGCCCGTCAAGGCGACGGCGTGGCTGTGCATCGCCGAAAACATGCCTGGCGGTGGCGCCTCCCGCCCCGCCGATGTCCTGACCATGTTCGGCGGCAAGACCGTGGAAGTCCTTAATACGGATGCCGAAGGCCGGCTGGTCATGGCGGACGGCATGGTGGCGGCGAGCGGCGAATACCCGGACGCCATTATTGACGTCGCCACCCTTACCGGCGCGCAGCTCATTGCGCTGGGCAACCGCACCGCCGGCATCATGGGCTCGGACAGCGTCACGGGCCCGCTCAAGGCTGCCGCCGACCGTGCCGGCGAGCTGGCGTGGCCGATGCCCCTGCCGGAGGAACTGCGCCCCAGCCTGGACTCCCAGGTGGCTGACCTTGCCAACATCGGCGAGCGGCACGGCGGCATGATGACGGCTGCTGTGTTCCTGCGTGAGTTCGTGGGTAAGGACAAGGCGGGCGCACAGATCCCTTGGGCGCACATCGACATTGCCGGGCCGTCATTCAACAACGGCAGCCCGTACGGCTACACGCATAAGCAGGGCACCGGCTGCACCGTCCGGACCCTGGTTGCATACGTCGAGGACATCCTCGCCGCGGCCTGACCAGGGGTTGACGGACAGTGTCGCGCGGCTTTGCGGCAGGGGTGATCCCTCCGCCACAAAGCCGCGTGACACTGGCCACAAGCGCTCCACAAACGCGCCGCCAAGGTGGAGCATGGACAGGTGGTTCGCTAAGGTGAACCACGGTAGTCACAAATGCAAGAGAGTTGCCCTGCTGACATAATCACGGCAGTGCAAGTTCCAAGACCAGATGATGCGCGCTGATCGCGTCATCGTTCACGCGAGGGAGCGTTTTAGTGGCCGATCAGGCAACTGCGCAAGAATTCGACATCCTGGTACTCGGTGGCGGCAGCGGCGGGTACGCCGCGGCGCTGCGGGCGGTACAGCTGGGCCTTACCGTCGGCCTCGTGGAGAAGGGCAAGCTGGGCGGCACGTGCCTCCACAACGGCTGCATCCCCACCAAGGCCCTGCTGCACTCTGCAGAGCTGGCCGACCACGCCCGTGACTCCGCCAAGTACGGCGTGAACGTCACCCTCGACAGCATCGACATCAACGCTGTCAACGCGTACAAGGACGGCATTATCGCCGGCAAGTACAAGGGCCTGCAGGGACTCATCAAGTCCAAGGGCATCACCGTCATCGAGGGTGAGGGCAAGCTGCAGGGCACCGACACCGTCGTCGTGAACGGCACCGCCTACAAGGGCAAGAACATCGTCCTGGCCACCGGCTCGTACTCCCGCACCCTGCCCGGCCTGGAAATCGGCGGCAAGGTCATCACGTCGGACCAGGCCCTCACCATGGACTTCATCCCCAAGAGCGCCATCATCCTCGGCGGCGGCGTCATCGGCGTCGAATTCGCCTCGGTCTGGAAGTCGTTCGGCGTGGACGTCACCATCGTCGAAGGCCTGCCCTCCCTCGTCCCCAACGAGGACGCCACGATCGTGAAGAACTTCGAGCGTGCCTTCAAGAAACGCGGCATCAAGTTCTCCACCGGAATCTTCTTCCAGGGCGTCGAGCAAAATGACGACGGCGTCAAGGTCACCCTCGTGGACGGCAAGACCTTCGAAGCCGACCTGCTGCTGGTCGCCGTTGGCCGCGGACCCGTCACAGCCAACCTGGGCTACGAGGACGCGGGCATCACCATTGACCGCGGCTTCGTGATCACCAACGAGCGCCTGCACACCGGCGTCGGCAACATCTACGCGGTGGGCGACATCGTTCCCGGCGTGCAGCTGGCGCACCGCGGCTACCAGCAGGGCATCTTCGTAGCCGAGGAAATCGCCGGCCTGAAGCCGGTGGTCGTCGAGGACATCAACATCCCCAAGGTCACTTACTCCGAACCCGAAATCGCCACCGTTGGCTACACCGAGAAGGCTGCCAAGGAAAAGTTCGGCGACGACCAGGTGCAGACCCAGGAGTACAACCTGGCCGGCAATGGCAAGAGCTCCATCCTGGGCACCTCAGGCCTGGTCAAGCTGGTCCGCCAGAAGGACGGCCCCGTAGTGGGCGTCCACATGATCGGTGCCCGCATGGGCGAGCAGGTGGGCGAGGCCCAGCTGATCGTGAACTGGGAAGCCTACCCGGAGGACGTGGCACAGCTGGTGCACGCCCACCCCACCCAGAACGAGGCGCTCGGCGAAGCCCACCTGGCACTGGCCGGCAAGCCGCTGCACGGCTGATTTTCCAAAGCATTACCAGGCCTAGTGCACCCGGCCGCCCAGACCGGGTGCACTAGGCTTCCACCATGGCAGCAATCATTCGCACTAAAGATCAATAAGGAGAACGGGGACGACATGTCTGAATCCGTTAACTTGCCCGCCCTCGGTGAGAGTGTCACCGAAGGAACCGTCACCCGCTGGCTCAAGCAGGTAGGTGACCGGGTAGAGGTGGACGAGCCGTTGCTCGAAGTCTCCACCGACAAAGTAGACACTGAAATCCCCTCTCCCGTAGCTGGCGTGATTGAAGAAATCCTGGTCGCTGAAGATGAGACCGCCGAGGTAGGCGCACCGCTGGTGCGCATCGGTGACGGCTCCGGCGGCGGTTCCGCCCTCGCCGAAGAGGCCCCCGCGCAGGAGGCTCCCGCCCAGGAAGCTCCGGCACCGGCTGAGGAAGCACCCGCCCAGGAGGCACCGGCCCAGGAAGCTCCCGCCCAGCAGCCACCGTCGGCCGGTGGCGAGAGCCACGAGGTCACCCTGCCCGCGCTTGGCGAAAGCGTCACCGAAGGCACCGTCACCCGCTGGCTGAAGGCCGTAGGCGATTCCGTTGAGGTGGATGAGCCGCTGCTCGAGGTTTCCACTGACAAGGTGGACACCGAAATTCCGTCTCCGGTCGCAGGCACCCTGCAGGAAATACGGGTCAACGAGGACGAGACCGCCGAAGTCGGTTCCGTACTTGCCGTTATTGGCTCCGGCGCTCCCGCTGCTTCGGCCCCGGCTCCGGCTGCCGCACCCGCACCCGAGGCCCCCAAGCAGGAGGCCCCTAAGCAGGAAGCTCCCGCCCCGGCCCCTGCCGCGGCTCCTGCTGCTGCCGCCCCTGCCGCACCTGCTGCTGCTCCGGCCCCGGCCGCCGCACCTGCTGCTCAGGCAGCCCCGGCAGCTGGCTCCGAGTCCGGCTATGTCACTCCCCTGGTCCGCAAGCTCGCCAACCAGCACGGCGTTGACGTCACTTCGCTGTCCGGCACCGGCGTCGGCGGCCGCATCCGCAAGCAGGATGTCCTCGCCGCGGCAGTGGCAAAAGCCGCTCCCGCCGCAGCTCCGGCTGCAGCGCCCGCCGCGTCCGCTCCGGCCTCTTCCGGTGCTGCCGCCTCCTCCCTGCGCGGCACCAGCCAGAAGGCTCCCCGCATCCGCCAGGTCATCGCCCGGCGCATGCGTGAATCGCTGGAAATCTCCACCCAGCTCACCCAGGTCCACGAAGTGGACATGACCAAGGTCGCCAAGCTGCGCGCCCGGGCCAAGAACTCCTTCCAGGCCCAGAACGGCACCAAGCTGACGTTCCTGCCCTTCATCGCCAAGGCTGTGGCCGAGGCCCTTAAGCAGCACCCGAAGCTCAACGCTGCATACGACGAAGACAAGCAGGAAATCACTTACCACAACGCCGAGCACCTGGCGATCGCCGTCGACACCGACAAGGGCCTGCTTGTACCGGTCATCGCCGACGCCGGCAACCTGAACCTTGCCGGCCTCGCCGGCAAGATCGCCGACGTCGCCTCCCGCACCCGCGACGGCAAGATCGGCCCGGACGAACTGTCCGGCGGCACGTTCAGCATCACCAACATCGGTTCCGTTGGCGCCCTGTTCGACACCCCGATCATCAACCAGCCGCAGGTGGGCATCCTGGGCACCGGCGCCATCGTCAAGCGGCCCGTCGTGGTCGCTGACGAGAACGGTGACGACTCGATCGCCATCCGCTCCATGATGTACCTGTCCCTGACGTACGACCACCGCCTGGTGGACGGTGCCGACGCCGGCCGCTTCCTCCAGACCTTGAAGGCACGCCTGGAAGAGGGCGCCTTCGAAGCCGACCTGGGGCTCTAGCCTCCACAGCGAAGACAACGACGGCGGTGCCGGCGCAGGTGGGAGACCACCCGCGCCGGTGCCGCCGTCGCGGTTTAACCAACGCACCCGTTCCCGGAGCCGCCGTGGGGCACCGCGTGGTTTTGCTACGTGACGTAGAACTGACTGGCTAAGCTGGTGCCATGACTATTCTCTTCAACATCCTGGTCTTCCTGCACGTCGTTGGAGCCGCCATGATCGTGGGCTACTGGATTGCCACGATGCGGACCCCCACCGTCCACCCCCGCCAGCGCGACGGTGCCTTCCTCCAGCTCCTCACCGGCATTGCCATGATGGGCATCCTGCCGTTCCTCCCGGACAAGGATCCCAATTACGCCAAGCTGGGCATCAAATTCGTCATTGCTGTCGTCGTGGCAGTCCTGGCCGTCATCGGAACCCGCAAGGTCAAGAACGGGCAGCCCGTCTCCACCGGCCTCGCCCACGGCGTCGGCGGCCTGGCACTGGTCAACGTAGCCATCGCCACCATCTGGCAGTAAGCCTGCACCAGGCGGCCCCTTCCGTCCATCCGGTCATAATCCTCTGAGAGCGGACAACCCGTGCACCGGACGGGAGTGGTCCCTAGGATGGAAAACGGCGGGCCCGGCCGCAGCGCCCGGCCCGGATTCGAATCGACGTTGAGGAGAGACATGGCGACAACACGCAACGCGCACACCGTATGGACCGGAAGCCTGACTGAGGGTTCGGGCAACACCACCCTGGACAGCTCCGGACTGGGCACCTTCGATGTCACCTGGAAGGCGCGCACCGAGGCCGCCGGCGGAAAGACCAGCCCGGAAGAGCTGATCGCCGCTGCCCACTCGGCATGCTTCTCCATGGCGTTCAGCCACGAACTGAGCCAGGCCGGCTTCACGCCCGAGGAAGTCAACACGAAGTCCGAGGTCGGCTTCCAGCCGGGGACCGGCATCACGGGCAGCCATCTGACCCTGAATGCCCGCATTCCCGGCATTTCGGAGGAGGACTTCCAGCGGATCGCCGAGGCCGCGAAGAAGGGCTGCCCGGTGTCCCAGGCCCTCGCCGGCATCGAGATCACCCTGGATGCCACGCTGCAGGCGTAGGCCTTCCGGCATAGACCACGCGAAAAGGCCCTGCCCCGCCGGATGTCCGGCGGGGCAGGGCCTTTTGGTTTGCCTGCAGGAACCCTAAGCCGGGGGCTCCGCCTGGCTGACCTGCCGGCGCGCCGGCAGCGGCGCAGGCTTCAGGCGGCGGTATCCGGAGCGGGCCGGGGGACGGTCGGTGGGCAGTTCCTGGATCATTTCCTTCAGCGCGCCGATGCCGTACTCAAGCTGGGGATCGCGGCCGGCGGCGTAAGCGTGCGGCGGGTAGGTCACTTCGATGTCCGGATCCACGCCGTAGTTTTCGACGCCCCAGCCCACACCGCCGCCGAACCAGGTGGCGTACCTGGGCTGGGTGACGCCTGTGCCGTCGGCCAGGGAGAAGCGGTTGTCGATGCCCACCACGCCGCCCCAGGTCCGCGTTCCGATGACTGGCCCGATCCCCCGCAGTTTGGAGACCTGGGTGATGATGTCGCCGTCCGAGCCGGCGAATTCGTCGGCGAGGATGATCACCGGCCCGCGCGGGGCGTGGTGCGGATACGTCCGGGGCTTCTCCCCGCGCGGCATGCTCCAGCCGGTGACCTTGCGGCCGATCAGCTCGGCGACCAGCTGGGAGGTGTGGCCGCCGCGGTTCCGGCGCACATCGACAATGAGTCCGTCCAGCGCGGTTTCAGTGTCCAGGTCCCGGTGCAGCTGCGCCCAGCCATTGGCCATCATGTCCGGGATGTGGAGGTAGCCGAATGTTCCGTCTGAGGCCTCCCGGACGGTGCGCCGGTTGCCGGCGACCCATTCCTGGTAGCGCAGCCGTTCCTCGTCCTTGACAGGCACGACGGCGACCCGCCGCTGGGTGCCTGCAGCGCCGCCGTGTCCCGGGCCGTTGAGCAGGGTCAGCTCGACTGCGCGTCCGGCTGCTCCCACCAGCTGCATGGCCGGGGTGACGGCCTGTGACAGCGGGACACCATCGATGGCAAGGAGGATGTCCCCTGCCTTGGCGCTGACACCCGGCCGGGTCAGCGGCGAGGTGGCGAGCGGATCGGAGGACTCACCGGCCAGGATGCGGGTGATCTCCCAGCCCTGCGGTGTGTGGGTGAGGTCGGCGCCGAGCCGGCCCTGCCCGCGGCTGCCCCGCTCCGTCACAGCGGCCGGGCGCACGTAGGCGTGGGATGTGCCGAGTTCGCCGTGCAACTCCCACAGCAGGTCCACCAGGTCATCGTGCGAGCCCAGGCGGTCCACCAGGGGGCGGTACCGGGCGCGGATCGATTCCCAGTCCTGGCCGGCCATGTCTTCGGTCCAGAAGAAGTCGCGCTGCAGGCGCCAGGCTTCATCGAACGCCTGTCCCCAGACGCTGAGCGGGTCCAGCAGGACCCTGATCCTGCCCAAGTCCACCTTGACGGCTTTGCCGGATTCCTCATCCGCCTTTGCATCGGACGGAACGGCAGTGACCTGCTTGTCCGAGACCAGGACCACCTTGCTGCGGTCCCCGGACAGGCGGTAGCTGTCCACGGCGTCCACCAGCGTGGCTTGCTTGCGGCGGGCGACGTCGTAGCGGACCAGGCTGGGGCGCGCGTCTTTGTCCTCCTGGCTGGCCTTGCCGTCGCCCGTCACGCCGGCCAGGACGGAGTCGAGCCACAGGAGTCCGCCGTCCACGGCCTTCAGTGAGCTGTAGTTGCCTTGGGGTACGGGAACCCCGATGACGCGGTGCGCCAGGCCTTCCGCGTCGACGTGGACAGCTGCCGCACCGTCCTGCTGCCCTTCGCTTGCGTCCGCGCCGTCCTTTACGGTTTCGGGTGCGGTCTCCTCGCCGGCAGGATCCACCGACGGGCCAAAGGGCGACGGCGTGTCAGCTGCGAGTGCCACCAGGTAGGGCTTGATGGGGCTGGGGAAAGAGAGGTCGAACGAGTGCCCGTCGTAGACGGGGTCGAAGCTCCGGTTGGACAGGAACGCCAGGAACTTGCCATCCGGGGTGAAGGACGGTGAGGCGTCACGGAAACGGCCGTCAGTGACCTCCACGGGGTCGGCGTCGAGGCGGTCCACGGTGGCCAGTCGCAGGCGGCTGCGTGAGCCGAAGGACGTGACCGGTTCCGACCACGCCAGCCAGCGTGAGTCCGCGGACCAAGCGAGCTCGGAGATACTGCCTTCGCCGATGCTGGCGACGCGCGTGAGGTTGCCGGTACGTGTATCGGCCACATGGACGTCGCCGAAGGAGGTGCCCAAGGCTATCCACCGGCCGTCCGGGCTGGCTTCGAGGGAACTGGCGCGCGACGGCGTAGGGACCGTGATGCCGGCGAGCGACGTCTCCTCCAGGGCTTCCGCCGCGGCAGTCGAGTCCTGTGGTGCGACGTCGGCCTGCTGGTCGTCGTCAGCGGGAACATGCTGGTTGCCTCCTGAGAGCACTGCGGCGCCGGAGGCGGGGACCGGTTGCGGCAGGTTGACCGTTTCCGGGCCATCCCCGCCGGTCTTGCCGGCATCGGCGGAGTGGTCCGTCGCGGCTTTCTTGTCCTCTGCTGCCGTCATCTGCCGGGCCCCGTGCGGGACAGGGGCGGCGATGTCCTTGATGTGCAGCGCCTCGACGCCGTCGTGGTCGGCAATGTAGGCGATGCGGCCGTCGCCGAGGGGCCTGGGCAGACGGCCGCGGACGCCCGGGGTTGCTTCAATGATGCGGGAGGGGCCGTCTTTGTGGCGTACCCAGTGAATGGTTCCGTGCGATTCGACGGCGCTGGCGGCACCGGTGGTATCAGGTGCCACCGCACCCAGGTGCTTTGCCGCATCGAGGAGGGCCGGACGCCTGGTCTGCGAGGCGGAGCCCAGGGAGATCTCCAGCTTGGCCGCCTCCGACCCGAGGTCGTTCAAGACCCAAAGTTCACCGGCGGATTCAAAGATGACCCGTTTGCCGTCGGTGGCGGCGTGGCGGACATAGAAGTCCTGGTGGTCCGTGTGCCGGCGCAGGTCCCGTCCGTTGGGCAGCACCGAGTAAAGGTTGCCGTAGCCCTCATGGTCGGAGAGGAAGGCGATCCGGCCATCCACCCAGAGGGGGTCGGCGAGGTTGCCGTCCAGGTCCGGCAGCAGCCGCTCGAATTCGCCGTTGCCGTCGTTGTCGATCCACAGCTTTCCGGCCGTGCCGCCGCGGTACCGCTTCCACCATGCCGGTTCGCGGGACAGGACGGTCCCCAGCACCACCGGGCGTTCGTCGCCCACTTCGGGGCCGAACGCCACGGATTCAACCGGACCGTACGGCAGTTCCTGCGCCCACCCGCCGTCCAACGGGACACTGTAGGCGTAGGTGTGCCGGCTTTCAGCCTGCCGGAATGCGCTCGTGACCACCACGGAACCGCCGGCGGTGAACCCCTTGACCCTGGTGCTGCTGTGCCCGAAATACGTCAGTTGCCGGTACCCGCCGCCGTCGACCTGTGCCGAGACAACCTCCGGCGCCGTGCCCTGCACCACTGTCCATACCAGCCGCTTGCCGTCCGGGGTGAACCGCGGGTTGCGGGCGGGTAGCTGGAGGGACGAGACGCGCCAGGCCCGGCCGCCGTCCAAGGGCGCGATCCAGACGTCGTCCTCGGCCACGAAGGTGACCAGGTCGCCGTGCAGATGCGGGAAACGGAAGTAGCTCGAGGAAGTCATCGTTCGATCATAGTCAACCACCGCCTGCCCCCGCGGGAGGTGCCGGAGCCGCGCTGGCGTGGTGAGATGGACCATGCACATCGTCATGGCCGGCGCCTCCGGGCTCATCGGCACCTCCATGTCCGCAGCCTTCCGCGACGCCGGCCACTCGGTGGCGACACTGGTCCGCCGCCAGCCCGCGGGCGCATCAGAGATCAGGTGGGATCCGGCGGCCGGCGTCCTGGACCCCGGCGCACTTGCCGGCGCCGACGCCGTCGTCAACCTGGCCGGAGCCGGCATCGGAGACAGGCCCTGGACGCAGCGCCGGGTAGAGGAACTGTTCAGCTCGCGGCTGGCGCCCACCAGGACCCTGGTGCAGGCCATGGCGCAGCTGGAGTCCCCGCCTGCCACCTTCATCAGCCAATCGGCCTCAGGCTATTACGGCGACGCCGGCAACACGGTCCTGCGCGAGGACGGACCTGCCGGTTCAGGCACCTTGGCGCAGATCTGCATCGAGTGGGAACGGGAAGCCAATCTGGCGCCCGCGGGTGTTCGCGTAGTGACGCCCCGCACCGGGGTGGTGTTCAGCCGTTCCGGCGGAGCACTGGGCAAGCTGCTCCCCCTGTTGCGGCTGGGCGTGGGCGGCCCGTTCGGTAGCGGCCGCCAGTTCTGGCCCTGGGTGACGCTTCCGGATGTATCCGCTGCTTTCCTGTTCCTCCTCGAATCCCAGGTGGCAGGGCCGGTGAACGTCGCGGCACCCGGGCAGGCGGACGTCAATGCGATCGTCGCGGCACTGGCGCGCGCCCTGCACCGGCCTGCCGTGCTGCGGGTTCCGGCGCCCGTGCTGCGGACCGTGATGCCCGGCCTCGCCGAAGAGCTTCTGCTGTTCAGCCAGCGGATGGAGCCTGCCGTCCTGTCGGCTGCCGGCTTCCGGTGGCAGCACGGGAACCTTGACGCCGCAGCCCGCTGGGTCGCAGGGAAGGACAGCGGCAGCTGACCCGAAGTACCGATGCCACAGCCGGTGCTCGAAAGCCCCTCGTCACCCGCCCGGAAGGATGTCGCTGATCCTCCAACGGCCGTCCACGGTCACCAGGACCAGCCTGAGCGGCTGGGCCGGGCTGGCTGACCCCGTCGCTACCACCTCGTCCTCCGGGCTCACGACCTTGTAACCCGACGAGGCGGAGGTCAGCCGCACTATGGCACGGCCCTGGGTCGACCCGGATTCGGGCGTGACGTCCGATACCGTGGTGGTGAAACCGTCGAGGCGCTGACCGGAGGCACCCAATGGCCCGGCAATGTCCTGGTCCGCGGCCGCTGCGGCCGAACCGGGCGCGTTGACGGCGGACAGCAGGTCCAAGCTGCCGGTATTGAAGGCATAGTCCCTCAGCGCTGCCAGCCCACGCACAGCGGTCGTGGGATCGGCGGCCGCGGCTCGTTGCTGGGCCTCGCCCAGCGTGTTGGCGGGCCCACGCCCGGCGTCATGGCCTGGCGCGGCCGGAACAGACGGGGCGCCGGCAGCGGAGTCCACCGGCATGACCGGTCCGGCGCCGCCGGGCCAGAGTCCTGCGCCGGCGAACGCGGACAGCCACCAGATCCCCGCCGCTGCCACACCCACTGCCGGCAAGGCGAGCCGGGCCGGCAGCCGCGGAATGTGCAGAGACCGGGCCCCGGGAGGTCCGGCCGCATGCTTACCGTGTGATGTTGTTTCGGCCTGGATGAAAGGAAGGGGGCGGATCCGGGCGCGCGCTGCGGGACCCGAGAACCGCAAGGTCGAGACCCGCCGCCGCAGTCGCCGGAGTTTCGTGCCCAGCGCGGTACCTTTCGCTGCGGCGGGGATACTGCGGCGGGTGAGCAGCTCCGGAAGGACCGTGGGATGGACGGCACCCGAGAGGTCAAGAGGCAGTGCCTCCGCACTGCGGTAGACGGCGGTACCCAGCGCCATAGCAGTAGGCCGCAGCCGGCGGTCCTCGTTCAACCCTTGTTCGAGGGCTGCGGCAAGCTCGTTCGGGACACCGGGAACCAGCAGGGACAGCGGCGGGCGGTCCAGCGTGCGGCCGGGCGCTTGGCCGGTCAGGCAAAACCAGCCAATCGCTGCCAGCGAGAAGACGTCGCGCCCGGGCTGAAGCCCCGCGCGGGCGGCATCAACCGGCGACGGGTCAAGGAAGCCGCCGGTTCCAGCCGTCACCGCATGGCCAGGATCGCCGAGCATCCGGGCCACACCGACGTCGGAAAGCATCGGTTTCCCCTGCCCGGTGAACAGGATGTTCCCGGGCGCCACGTCCGAGTGCGTGAAACCTTGGGCGTGCAGGTACCCCAGGGCCTGGGCAATGGGAGTCAGCACGGTGACGCTCTCCCCCACGCTGAGGCTGCCCCGGGATGCCACCAACTGCGCCAGCGAACCGCCCGCGGCGAAGTCCATGGTCAGGGCCGTCCGCGGCGCGGGCCCGGCGATGCGCACGGCATTGTGGGCCCTGATGAGGTGCGGGTGGTCCAAGACCGAGAGGATGCGGATTTCCCTCCGCACCTCCTCCTCCGGCATGGCCTCATCCGGGGCCCCGCCCGCCGGGGCACGGAAGCACTTCAGCGCGAAGTCCCTGCCCGTGCGCTGTTCCCTGGCCAGCCACACATCCGCGCTGCCGCCGCGGCCAAGCAGCCGGCCGACGTCGTAGCCGGGGACCTCGGGAGCCTGTGCGCCATCCATGCTCCATGTCTATCGGAATCCCGGGCGGGCTGCAGAAGTTATCCACAGGCCTCGGCCGCCGCAGTCACATTGGGTGCCCCCGGTGAGCTTGGACACTAAACCGGGCCGGGACGGCTTCGGGGTCTAAGCTGGATCCCATGACTCTTGAGTTTTCACGGCTGGGTCTTGCCCCTGACTTCGTTGACTACATGGAAGGCTGGGAAGCCCAGCGCGAACTCCATGACAAGGTTGTCGCCGGAGTTGCCCCCAGCACAGTTCTGCTCCTGGAGCACGCAGCCGTTTATACGGCCGGCAAGCTCACCGAAGACCACGAACGGCCCTTTGACGGCACGCCGGTCGTCGCGGTGGACCGCGGCGGCAAACTCACCTGGCACGGCCCGGGGCAACTGGTGGCCTACCCCATCCTGAAGCTGAAGAACCGTGCCGGCATCCGCGACTACGTGGAACGCCTCGAAGACATCATGATCACGGTCATGGCGGACTACGGCATCAAGGCGGAACGGATCAAGGGTCGGGCCGGCGTCTGGATCAAGGCGGACGCCAAGGGTCCCGACCGCAAGATTGCCGCCATCGGCATCCGGGTCTTGAACGGCGTCACCATTCACGGCATCGCCATCAATTGCAGCAACGACCTCGCCCCCTACGGCCAGATCATTGCCTGCGGCATCACCGACGCCGGCGTGACCACCATGTCCCTGGAAACAGGACAGGACATCCGTCCGGCCCACATCGTGGACCGGTTCGTGGAGGAATTCCACAAGCACGAAGAAGCATTGGTTTCGAGCCCTGAAGGAGCTCTACTGTGACATTGGCACCTGAAGGCCGGAAGATGCTGCGGATCGAGCAGCGCAATGCTGCCGTTCCGGTGGAGCGGAAGCCGGAGTGGATCAAGGCCAAGGTCCAGATGGGCCCGGAGTTCGTCGGGCTGAAGAACCTGGTCAAAAAAGAAGGCCTGCACACCGTCTGCGAAGAAGCCGGCTGCCCCAACATCTTCGAATGCTGGGAAGACAAGGAAGCGACCTTCCTGATCGGCGGGTCCGAATGCACCCGCCGCTGCGACTTCTGCCAGATCGACACCGGCAAACCCTCCCCCGTGGACATGTTCGAACCCACCAAGGTGGCCCGCTCCGTCCACTCCATGCAACTGCGCTACGCCACCGTCACCGGCGTCGCCCGCGACGACCTCGCCGACGAAGGCGTCTGGCTCTACGCCGAAACCGTCCGGAAGATCCACGAACTGAACCCCGGCACCGGCGTGGAACTGCTCATCCCCGACTTCTCCGGCAACCCCGAGCACATCAAAGCGATCTGCGACTCCGCCCCCGAAGTCTTCGCCCACAACGTCGAAACCGTGCCCCGGATCTTCAAACGGATCCGGCCCGCGTTCCGCTACGACCGCTCCCTGGACGTCATCACCCAGGGCCGCAACCTGGGCATGGTCACCAAATCCAACCTCATCCTGGGCATGGGCGAAACCCGCGAGGAAATCTCCGAAGCCCTCCGCGACCTCCACGCCGCCGGCTGCGACCTGATCACCATCACCCAGTACCTCCGCCCGAGTGAACGCCACCTTCCCGTGGACCGCTGGGTCAAACCCCAGGAATTCGTGGACCTCCAGCACGAAGCCCAGGAAATCGGCTTCCTCGGCGTCATGTCCGGCCCCCTGGTCCGCTCCTCCTACCGCGCCGGCCGCCTCTGGGCCACCGCCATGCGCAAAAAAGGCCGCGACATCCCCGCCGAACTCGCCCACATCGCCGACGGCATCCAAGACTCCGGCACCACCCGCCAGGAAGCCAGCACCCTCCTCGGAGCACATTCCTGACGTGCCCCCGCGCCGACTGGCCACAGGGCCGGACACCGGCGGATTCCGGCGTCCGGCCCTGGCGTTTAAGTCACGTAGAATTGAGGCACTATGGCTAAATCCCCTGACTCCAGCAACTCCACCCCGGCGGGCCCAAGCGCGGTGAAGCGCGGCCTGTTCTCGCGCAAGCCAAAGGAAGCGAAGGCCAAGAAGCCCAGCAGGCTCAAGCAGATCGGCGAGGTCTTCACCATGACCCGCCGCCACGACCCCATGGTTCCGTGGCTGATGCTCCTGGTGTTCCTGGGCGTTGTGGCCGCGAGCTTCCTGGTGGGCTTCTGGCTGGATAACTGGATCACCGGCCTGATCATCGGTATTCCGCTGGGCCTGCTGGCAGCAACCTTCATTCTCTCCCGCCGCGCCGAACGCGCGGCGTTCGCACAAATCGAAAACCAGCCCGGCGCCTCCGGTGCCGCGTTGGGCACGCTGCGGCGTGGCTGGATCACCGAGGAACAGCCTGTGGCTGTCAACCCCCGCACGCAGGATGCCGTGTTCCGTGCGGTGGGCCGTCCCGGCGTCGTCCTTGTCAGTGAAGGCCCCACCCACCGCGTGAAGCCCCTGTTGGATGCCGAGCGCAAGCGCCTCGCCCGGATCCTGCCCAACGTTCCGGTCCACACGATCCAGACCGGGCACGGCGAAGGCCAGGTCCCGCTGAGCCAGGTGGCCAAGAAGATGGGCAAGATGAAGAACGAACTGACCAAGCTGGAGGTCAGCACCGTGTCCAAGCGCATCGCATCCATGGGCACCCGGCTGCCGATCCCCAAGGGCATCGACCCGTACAAGGCCCGTCCCAACCGCGGACGCTAGCTCACCGAACGCCCCGGTACCGGCACAGCCGGCCGCCGGGGCGTTTTTTCTTGCCGCCGAAGCGGCGGCCGCCGTATGACGGACCGTGCACCTACCAACGACAGGAACACCACCATGCCGCTGAGGACCACCGTGATCCGGGTTTTCCGGATCCTCGCCATCGCCGAAGCCTGCAGCTGGGCAGCACTGCTGGCCGGGATGTACGTCAAATGGATTGCGGTAACCACCGAACTTGGCGTCCAGGTGGCGGGCCCGGTCCATGGCGCGCTGTTCATCGGCTACGGCTTGGCAGCGCTGACGCTATGGCGCGTGCAGCGGTGGCCTTTCAGGGTGGCGGCACTGGCAGGTTTCTCCGCGATCTTCCCGTTCGCGACCATCCTGTTCGAGCGCTGGGCCGGACGCCGCGGCTACCTTGGTGCGCCCATGCCGGAGAGCACGCCAGCCCGCCTCACGTCCAGCCGCACCTGACAAGCGCAGCGGCTACCGGCGGATCAGCAGCGTATTCATGGCCTTGTCGTGGAGGCCGCGCTGGTCGGGATCGAAGATGACGGCGGGGATGACCAGGCACAGCAGCACCGTCCTCACCAGGGCCGCGAGTGGTCCCGGGGTGCCGCCGCCGGGCCTCACCACGGCAATGCCCATCACCCGGTGGCCGATGCTGTAGCCGAGGGTTCCCACCAGCAGGATCTGCTCAATGGCGAAGACCCCGAGCGTCGCCCAGGAGTCGCCACCGAAGGCGAAGTTGCTGATCAGCAGCGCAATGCCCCAGTCGATCATGATCGCGACGATCCTGCGTCCCGCCCGTGCGATGGAGCCGGGACCGGACTCCGGCAGGCCCAGCCGCTCCCCCGGATATTTGGAGACGCCGGAGGTGTCCGGTCCGCTGAGCCAGGAACCAATGTCTTTGCGATCTACCACCGTCCAAGCCTACCGGCCCTGCGGCAGGTGGGGACGCCCACAGTGTGGATGGGGTTGGACCACACTGTGGACCGGCGATAGCGTTTCCATAGCAGGGCATTCTGTAACCTGCCCGAAACAATGCGGACACGGACGGGAAATGCCTGATCCATAGGCTGTGAGGAGTTTCAAGCAAATCCCCTCGGCAGGTGTACCAGCAGGGAAAACCTTGCGTTCTCCCTGCCTTTGGATTGCGCTGGACCACATGGCTTGCATGCCAGATATTTACATATGCGTTAGGAGCATAGATGTTCAAGACTGCGGACGAAGTCCTCAAGTTCATCAAGGACGAAGATGTAAAGTTCGTCGATATCCGCTTCACCGATCTTCCGGGCGTCCAGCAGCACTTCAACGTCCCCGCGAAGAGTGTTGACGCCGATTTCTTCGTCAACGGCCAGCTCTTCGACGGTTCCTCCATCCGCGGCTTCCAGGGCATCGCCGAATCTGACATGCAGCTGATCCCGGACGTGACCACCGCGTTCCTGGACACCTTCCGCATGGAGAAGACCCTCGCGCTGAACTTCTCGATCGTGAACCCGCGCACCGGCGACCCGTACCACCGCGACCCCCGTGGCGTGGCCGAGAAGGCAGAGGCCTACCTGGCCTCCACCGGCATCGCCGACACCGCGTTCTTCGCCCCCGAAGCCGAGTTCTTCGTGTTCGACAACGTCCAGTACCAGTCCTCACCGCAGGGCAGCTTCTACAAGATCGACTCTGAGGAAGCCCACTGGAACACCGGCCGCGAGGAAGAGGGCGGCAACCTGGGCTACAAGACCCCCGTCAAGGGCGGTTACTTCCCGGTCTCCCCCACCGACAAGCAGGCCGACCTGCGCGATGCCATGTGCGTTGCCCTGGACGAAGCCGGCCTCGAGGTCGAGCGCAGCCACCACGAAGTTGGCTCTGCCGGCCAGGCCGAGATCAACTACAAGTTCACCACCCTGACCCACGCGGCAGATGACCTGCAGAAGTTCAAGTACGTCATCAAGAACACCGCCGACGCCTGGGGCAAGTCGGTCACCTTCATGCCGAAGCCGGTCTTCGGCGACAACGGCTCGGGCATGCACTGCCACCAGTCGCTGTGGAACGGTGGAGAGCCGCTGTTCTACGACGAGAAGGGCTACGCCGGCCTGTCCGATACCGCCCGCTGGTACATCGGCGGCCTGCTGAAGCACTCCTCCGCCGTCCTGGCCTTCACCAACCCGACGGTGAACTCCTACCGCCGCCTGGTCAAGGGCTTCGAGGCCCCGGTCAACATGGTCTACTCGCAGGGCAACCGCTCCGCCGGTATCCGTATCCCGATCACGGGCTCCAACCCGAAGGCCAAGCGCATCGAGTTCCGCGCGCCGGACCCCTCCTCCAACCCGTACCTGGCCTTCGCGGCCCAGCTGATGGCCGGCATCGACGGCATCCGCAACCGCATTGAGCCCCCGGCTCCCATCGACAAGGACCTCTACGAGCTCCCGGCCGAGGAAGCCAAGGACATCCCCAAGGCTCCGGGCACGCTGGAGGAAGCCCTGGAGGCCCTGCGCGAGGACAACGAGTTCCTGCAGGCCGGCGGCGTGTTCACCCAGGACCTGATCGACACCTGGATCGAGTACAAGTACGAGAACGAGATCCGCCCGCTGTCGCTGCGCCCGAACCCCTACGAGTTCGAGCTCTACTACGGCGTCTAGCCTGTTGGCCTGCGTGCCAGGCCCGCTGAGTTAGTGAAAAGGCGGCCACCGGAACCATCCGGTGGCCGCCTTTTTCCGTTCCCCGGCCCCAGGCCCGCAGGAACGGTAGGCAGAAAGGTGGGGGCCCGGCTCCAGACGTGCTGAGACCGGGAGCCGGACCCCCTGACGGATGCCCCCCGAGACGAAGACTCAGTACAGCCTTCCCCCCAACAAGGTTGAAGAACACCGCCAATCCACATGATCGGGCAAACGCTTGCTGAGCGCAATGCCGGTGCGGCGCGTTACGGGGGTGCCACGCCAATGAAACTGTGGAACATGGTCCGTTGCGGCCCCGCGGATCCGCCCAGGTACTGTCCGGTATCAACGAAACGTGCGCGCAGGTAGGCGGACACGCCTGCCTTGTTTGCCTCGTTGACGGACAGGACGACGCCGGCCTCGCCGCTTTGGTGCCGGGCGGTAAGCCGCCGGGCGGCGTCCACGGCGGCAAGGGCCGCGAGCGTCCCCAGCCCTTTGCCCTGGTGCCTGCGGTCGATGAGGAACCCGCGGAGCAGCCAGGCTGAATCGTCGTCCGGCCAACCGGCCAGCCGGGCAGCGCCCAGCTGGAGCGTCAACACCCCGACGGCGGACCCGGAGGCCTCCACCACGTACGGGCGCCTCGATTCTTCTTCCAGCCCTGCCAGTGCCATGCGCAGGGGGTCGCCGACGAAGCGTTCCTGGCCCGGCTGCAACCCCAGGCCAGCTACGGCACCGAGCTGGATGGCCCGGGCGTCCGGGTCGAGGTCGCGAAGCGGGATGAGCCAGACCCACCCCGGCGCCTCATTGGCCATAGAAGACGCGTTCAAAGACCGCCCGGGCCCGCCGGCTCACCCTCAGGTAATCCTCCTCCAGCGCTGCGGCGCGGCCCGGCTCGTAGCCACACCAGCGCGCTACGGCTTCCAGGTCCCGGCGGGAGGATGGCAGGAGGTCCGAAGCCTTGCCGCTCCAGATGACGTTGGCGGATCGGATCCGGCTTGCCAGCCGCCAGGCATCGGCCAGGAGCACGGCATCCGCGTCATCCAGCAGCCCCAGGCCAGCCGCCGCGGACAGGGCCTCCAGGGTGGACGTGGTCCGCAGTTCCGGATGCTTCCCGGCGTGCTGGAGCTGCAGCAGTTGCACCAGCCACTCGACGTCGCTCAAGCCTCCGCGGCCCAGCTTCAAGTGCCGTGCGGGGTCGGCGCCGCGGGGCAGCCGCTCCGACTCCACCCTGGCCTTGATCCGCCGGATCTCGCGTACGTCCTGGTCGGAAACCGACGCCGGGTACCGGATGGGGTCGATCAGATCAAGGAAATCAGCGGCGAGGCCATCGTCGCCGGCCATCGGGCGTGCCCGCAGCAGTGCTTGCGCCTCCCAAATCAGGGACCACCGGCGGTAGTACTCGGCGAAGGAGTCCAGCGAACGCACCATAGCCCCGTTCTTGCCCTCCGGCCGGAGGTCGGCATCCATCTGGAGCACGCGTTCGGCCATGATGGCCGGTTTCAGCGGCTGGGTGAGCAGGCTGGATACCTTTGCCACGAGGCGGGTGGCCTGTTCCTGCGCCTCGGCCTCAGTGAAGCCGGGGAGGGCCCGGTGCACGTACATGACGTCGGCGTCGGAGCCATAGCCGATCTCCCGTCCGCCCTGGCGGCCCATAGCCACCACCAGGACGGTGGTCTTGAGCGGGCCGCCGGCGGAAACGATCCCCTCGGCGACCCTGAGCGCGCCCAGGACGGCTGCACGGTCAGTGTCCGCCAGCGCCCTGCCCACCTGGTCCTGGTCCAGCAGGCCGGCCGAATCGGCGATGGCGATGCGCAGGATCTCCCGGCGCCGGATCAACCGGATCAGGCGCATGGCGCTCTCCGGGTCCGCGTGCCGGGACATCTTGGCGGTGATTTCCTGCCACTGGGCTTCAAAGCCCACCGGCACCAGGTCCTTGTCCTGCCCCAGCCATGCAACGGACTCCGGCGATACTTCCAGCAGGTCGGCGATCAGCCGGGAGTTGGACAGCATGTGGCACAGGCGTTCGGCGGCAGCGTTGGAATCCCGCAGCATGCCCAGATACCAGTGCGTGGTGCCCAGCGCCTCGCTGACGCGCCGGAAGGCCAGGAGCCCGGCATCGGGATCGACCCCCTCGGCAAGCCAGTCCAGCAGGATGGGCAGCAGCTGCCGCTGGAGCGCCGCGCGGCGGCTGACTCCGGCCGTCAGCGCCTCGATGTGGCGCATCGCCCCTTGCGGGTCCCGGTAGCCGAGGGCGGCAAGCCGCCCCTGGGCGGCTTCCGGCGTCAGCTTTGCGTCCTCAGTGCTGAGCTTGGCCGCCGTGTTCAGCAGAGGCCGGTAGAAAATGCGTTCATGCAGTTCCCGGACCGAGCGCTTGGTCCGGTGCCACGCGGACAGCAGCGCATCGGGTCCGGGCCGCTCGTTGGAGAACGGTCCCAGCACTGCCTTGGCCAAGGAGCGCAGGGCCGGCTCCGCCACCGGCATGAGGTGGGTACGGCGCAGCTGGAACAGCTGGATCCGGTGTTCCAGCAGGCGCAGGTACCGGTAGGCATTGTCGAACGCGGCAGCGTCGGACCGGCCGATGTACCCGCCGGCAGACAATGCGGCGATCGCCGAGGTGGTGTCCCGTCGTCGTAATGACTCATCAGCCTTGCCGTGCACCAGCTGAAGCAGCTGGACGGTGAATTCGACGTCCCGCAGGCCGCCGCGGCCCAGCTTGATCTGCCGTTGTTCCTCCGCGGGCGGGATGTGCTCGGTCACCCTGCGCCGCATGGCCTGGACGGATTCAACGAAGCCTTCGCGCCCCGCCGAATTCCAGATCAGCGGCGCCACGGCTTCCTCATATTGCCGGCCCAACGCGGCATCGCCGGCCATGGCCCGCGCTTTCAGCAGCGCCTGGAATTCCCAGCTTTCAGCCCACCTGGCGTAGTACATCTCGTGCGAGGCAAGGGTGCGGACCAGCGGACCGGATTTCCCCTCGGGACGAAGGTTCGCGTCCACTTCCCACAGCCCAGGCTCCCGGGCCACCGACGAGATGGCCCGCGAAATGCCGCTGGCCAGGGCGGTGCCGATGGTGTTGGCGTGCGCGTCGTCCAGGCTTCCGGCGTCCACTACGTAGATGACGTCGACGTCGGAGATATAGTTCAGCTCGCGGGCCCCGCATTTGCCCATCCCGATGACGGCGAGGCCGACGTCGACGACGTCGGGGGCGCCGAACTGGCCGGCCGCCTCGGCGCGGGACACCGCGAGGGCGGCTTCGATGGCGGCGGCCGCGAGGTCCGCCAGTTCACGGCCCACCGACGGCAGGAAGTCCAGCGGATCCGCGGCACAGAGGTCCTTGACGGCCAGGTCCACCAGCCCGCGCCGGTACGCCGTGCGCAGGGCGGCATAGGCGTCGACGCCGGTCACGGCGGCGACGGGACGGGCGGCGCGCGGGTCGGCGCCCACTGATTGCAGGAGTTTGGCCCGGAGCCGGTCAGGATCGGCGGGCAGCGGTTCGGGACTGGCGCGGACCCGGAATGCGTCCAGGTGTTCGGGGTGCCGGATGAGGAACTCCCCCAGCGCCTCGGAGGCCCCCAGGACGCGGTACAGCGGTTCGCTGGCCTCCGGTTCGGCGGCTGCCAGGTCCCGGAGCTGCGGGTGCTTTTCGATCAGCCGGACCAGGGACTGCAGTGCAGTATCCGGGCTGGCCGCCAGCTGCAGCCCGGCGAAGAGCCTGTCCTGGTCCAGCCCCTCGAGTTCGCGCGCGGCCAGGAACCGTTCGCCCTTCTCCAGGTCGCTGAATCCGGCCGCGATGAGGCGGCGTGCCAGGCTCACGCCGGGCACCTAGAGGATGCCGAGGTTGCGCTGCAGCTCGTAGGGCGTCACCTGCAGGCGGTAGTCCTGCCATTCCGCGCGCTTGTTGCGAAGGAAGTGCTCGTAGACCTGTTCGCCCAGGATTTGCGGCATCAGCTCGGAATCTTCCATGGACCGGATGGCATCGTGCAGGCTCGCCGGGAGCGGATCGTGGCCCATGGCGCGGCGTTCGGCCGAGCTCAGCGACCAGACGTCGTCCTCTGCGGCCGCCGGCAGGTCGTAGCCTTCCTCGATGCCCTTCAGGCCCGCACCGAGCAGGACGGCGTAGGCCAGGTAGGGGTTGGCCGCCGAGTCGATTCCACGGTATTCGATCCGGGCGGACTGGCCCTTGCCCGGCTTGTACAGCGGAACGCGGACCAGCGCGGACCGGTTGTTGTGCCCCCAGCTCAGGTAGCTCGGAGCCTCGCCCCCGCCCCAGAGGCGCTTGTAGGAGTTGACGAACTGGTTGGTGACGGCGGTGAACTCCGGTGCGTGCTTGAGGATGCCGGCAATAAACTGCCGGGCCGTCTTGGACAACTGGAACTCGGCGCCGGCCTCGAAGAACGCGTTGGTGTCGCCCTCGAACAAGGAGAAGTGCGTGTGCATGCCGGAACCGGGGTGGTCGGTGAACGGCTTGGGCATGAAGGTGGCATACGTGCCCTGCTGCAACGCCACTTCCTTGATCACGGTGCGGAACGTCATGATGTTGTCCGCCGTCTGCAGTGCGTCGGCGTAGCGGAGGTCGATCTCGTTCTGTCCAGGTCCGGCCTCGTGGTGGCTGAACTCCACGGAGATTCCCACCGATTCCAGCATGGTTACCGCGGTGCGGCGAAAGTCCTGGGCCACACCACCCGGGACGTGGTCGAAGTAGCCGCCCTCGTCAACCGGCACCGGTGCACCGTTCGGGCCCGGTTCCTGGGACTTCAGGAGGTAGAACTCAATTTCCGGGTGGGTGTAGCAGGTGAAGCCCATGTCCGCGGCCTTGGCCAGCGTGCGCTTCAGGACGTTGCGGGGGTCCGCTGCGGAGGGTTCGCCGTCGGGCGTGAGGATGTCGCAGAACATGCGCGAGGTCTGTTCCGTCTCGCCGCGCCAAGGCAGGATCTGGAACGTGGACGGATCGGGCTGGGCCAGCATGTCGGATTCGAAGACCCGGGCCAGGCCTTCGATGGCGGACCCGTCGAAGCCAAGGCCTTCTTCAAAGGCGCCCTCGACTTCGGCAGGTGCCAGGGCGACGGACTTCAGCGATCCCACGACGTCGGTGAACCACAGGCGCACGAAACGTACGTCGCGCTCTTCGATCGTGCGCAGGACAAATTCTTGCTGGCGGTCCATGATGGCCTCTTCTCCGGTCAACGTTCATGCTCCGGGGCCCGCGCAAAGGGGAAAGCCGGCAGCAGTTCATCAACACTGTACTAATCATTCGGCGCCGATGCTTGAGCCTGAGCCGTGCGTAACACAGCATTAACCTCCGGAGCAGTCCCGAGGGCGCCCTGGCGGCGTTTACTGTGGGACGTCCAGGGCGTTCCGCACGGCCGCTATGACGCTAATCACCTTTGCCCGGAACCGGCTGCGGTAGAAAGCACGGCAGGTCCCGCACTACGCTCATCCCATGGCCACCAGCAACAGCTCCGACTCCAGCGCGTCCGCCGAAGTACCCGCCCCCTACGGCAGTGGGCCCGGCCACCAGGATGCATCGGCCGCCGCACGGAAACCGGCCAAGGTCCGGATCCACCACCTGCAGCAGGCCAAGCGCGACGGCACCAGGTTCGCCATGCTCACTGCCTACGAGCAGTACACGGCGGAGATCTTTGACGCTGCGGGCATTGAAGTGCTGCTGGTCGGTGATTCGGCCTCCAACAACGTATACGGCAACGAAACCAGCCTTCCGGTCACCGTGGACGAACTGCTGCCGCTGTGCCGCGCCGTGGCCAGGACCGCGAAGCGCGCCATGGTGGTCGCGGACCTGCCCTTCGGCAGCTACGAGGTCAGCGCCGAACAGGCCGTCGCCACCGGCGTCCGCTTCCTGAAGGAAGGCCTGGCGCATGCGGTGAAAATCGAGGGCAGCGCGTACTACGCGCCAACGGTGCGCGCAATGGTGCAGGCGGGCATCCCGGTGATGGCCCACATCGGCTTCACCCCCCAGAGCGAACACGCACTGGGCGGATACCGGGTGCAAGGCCGGGGCGACGACGCCCAACGGCTGATCGACGATGCCCGCGCACTCGCCGACGCAGGCGCGTTCTGCGTGCTCATGGAAATGGTGCCGGCAGACACCGCGGCCGCGGTGGACGCTGCCGTGGACGTTCCCACCATCGGCATTGGCGCCGGGAACGCGACCACGGGCCAGGTCCTCGTCTGGCAGGACATGGCAGGCCTGCGGGGCGGGCGGATGGCGAAATTCGTCAAGCAATACGCGGACCTGCGCACCACCTTGCTGGACGCGGCCACCGCCTACGGCGACGACGTCCGCTCCGGCCAGTTCCCCGGCCCGGAACATTCCTTCTAACTTTCAACTTCCCCCCGCGGAGGAGTGCCGCACGGACGGCCCGACGCCTGCCCACCCAACCGGTCAGTCGTCGTCGCCCTTTTCCCAGGCCTCGTTGCGCGCCTTGACCTTTTCGATGGCGTGTTCGGCTTCTTCACGGGTCTTGTAGGGCCCAATGAGCTGGCTCCAGTCCGAGAGCCGGTCTTCTTCCACTTCGTGGGTGTTGACGTTGAACCAGTACTCAGTCATCGTTGCTCCTTGTTCCGGCGACAGGAAAGCCGCTGGGTGATCCACGTAACACAAACCCTTACGTGCGTCCTCCGCCGCTTGTCGGTTGTTAGGCGTTCTGCGGTGCCTTATATGATCAATCTATGCCTTCCCTTGCCTCTACTGCACCCACCGGCACCCTCACCCCGGGTACCGTGGGCCCGCAGCGTTCCGTCCCGGCGTCCATCCCCCGTCCGGAGTACGTCGGCAAGCCTGGCCCCGCAAAATTCACCGGCTCGGAGGTCAAGTCCGCCGAAACGATTGAAAAGATCCGCGTCGCCGGGCGGATCGCGGCCCAGGCCATTGTGGAGGTCGGCAAGCACATCCAGCCCGGCGTCACCACCGATGAACTGGACAGGGTGGGCCATGAATTCCTGCTGGACCACCACGCGTACCCGTCCACGCTCGGTTACCGCGGATTTCCCAAATCGCTCTGCTCGTCGCTGAACGAGGTCATCTGCCACGGCATTCCGGACAGCACCGTGGTCCAGGACGGCGACATCCTGAACATCGATATCACTGCCTTCATCAACGGGGTCCACGGCGACACGAACTACACGTTCCTGGTGGGTGATGTGGACGAGGAATCCCGGCTCCTCGTCGAGCGCACCCGGGAGTCGCTCAACCGGGCCATCAAGGCGGTGGCACCGGGGCGGGAAATCAACGTGATCGGCCGCGCCATCCAGTCCTACGCCAAGCGTTTTGGCTACGGCGTGGTGCGGGACTTTACCGGCCACGGTGTCGGCGAAGCTTTCCACACCGGGTTGATCATCCCGCACTACGATGCCGCCCCCGCGTACAACACCGTGATCGAAACGGGGATGGTGTTCACGATCGAACCGATGCTCACCCTCGGCACCGTGGAGTGGGACATGTGGAGCGACGACTGGACCGTGGTCACCCGCGACCACAAACGCACTGCCCAGTTCGAGCACACCCTTCTGGTTACCGAGACCGGTGCGGAAATCCTCACCCTGCCGTAGTCTGTCCCCTGCCCGCACACGGCATCCACTGCCCGTGCAGGCCCCCACCCTGTTGTGGGGCTGCCCCAGGCCGCCCCTTCCCTGCCCGCCCCAGCCTAGAACGGAATCCCATTGGCCAAGAAGGACGAGAAGTCGCACAAGAACGCACCCCTGATCGGCATCGACATCGGCGGTACGGGCATCAAGGGCGGCATTGTCGACCTGAAGAAGGGCAAGCTCCTGGGTGAACGTTTCCGGGTGCCCACCCCGCAGCCTGCCACGCCGGAGGCCGTTGCCGAAGCAGTGGCCCTGGTGGTCGCCGAGCTCTCGGCGCGCCCCGAGGCCCCGGAGGCCGGCTCCCCCGTGGGCGTAACCTTCCCCGGCATCATCCAGCACGGCGTGGTCCACTCCGCCGCCAACGTGGACAAGAGCTGGCTGGATACGGACATTGACGCCCTCCTTACCGAGCGGCTGGGTCGCCCCGTCGAGGTCATCAACGACGCCGATGCCGCCGGCCTGGCCGAAGCCCGGTACGGTGCCGGCGAAGGCGTCGCCGGCACCGTCCTGGTCATCACCCTGGGCACGGGCATCGGCTCCGCCTTCATTTTCGACGGAAAACTGGTACCGAACGCGGAACTGGGGCACCTGGAGATCGACGGCTTCGATGCCGAATCGAAGGCGTCCGCCGTGGCCCGCGAACGGGACGGGCTGTCATGGGACGAGTACAGTGTGCTCCTGCAGCGGTACTTCTCGCATGTCGAGTTCCTGTTCTCGCCGGAGCTGTTCATCGTCGGCGGTGGCATCTCCAAGCGCGCGGACGAGTACCTTCCCAACCTCAAGCTCAGGACCCCGATCGTCCCGGCCGTCTTGCGGAACGAGGCCGGCATCGTGGGCGCGGCCCTGGAAATCGCGTTGCAGCACAAACTCACCAAGTAAAGGTGGTGCCGGTGGCGGCTGCGGCTTCCCCTCCGCTGCCGCCACCGGAGCTTAGAGCGGGCTCTTCTCGGAGCTCTTCGGGCCCGGAGCGCCCTTGGCGCCTTCCTCGGCCTCGTGGCGGAGCAGGGCAATGGCCGATTCGAAGTCCTCCAAGGATTCGAACGCCTGGTACACGCTTGCAAAGCGCAGGTACGCTACCTCGTCCAGTTTCTGGAGCGGCCCGAGGATGACCAGGCCTACCTCGTGCGCATCGATTTCGGCGGCGCCCGAGGAACGGATCTGCTCTTCCACTTCCTGGGCCAGCATGGCGAGGTCGTCTTCGCTGACCGGCCGGCCCTGGCAGGCTTTGCGCACGCCGTTGATCACCTTGCTGCGGCTGAACGGCTCGCCGACGCCGGACCGTTTGATGACGGAGAGGCTGGTGGTTTCGACGGTGGTGAACCGGCGCCCGCATTCGGGACACTGGCGCCGGCGTCGGATAGCCGAGCCGTCATCGGCCATCCGGCTGTCCACGACGCGGGAGTCGGGGTTGCGGCAGAACGGACAGTACATGGCGTTTCCCCTTTCCCTTCCGGCGTCGAACAGCAACGAAACCGGCGGCGCCGCTGGAAGTAGTGTTACGATCCCAGTTTACGGCTGCGTCCGGGGTAATAACAAGCCTGTAATTACTATATGTAGTACCGGCTTGCCTATATGTAGTGGCTAGCCCCGTGCGGGAAACCGCGCACTGACGGCGTCGCCGTGGGCGGGCAGGTCCTCGGCACGGGACAGGCTCAGAATGTGGCCGCTGACCTCCGCCAACGCCTCCCGGCTGTAATTGACCACCTGGATGGCGCGCAGGAACGTGGTGACGTTCAGTCCGGATGAGAAGGCAGCGGTCCCGCTGGTGGGCAGCACGTGGTTCGAGCCTGCGCAGTAGTCGCCCAGGCTGACCGGGCTGTAGTCCCCCACGAAGATCGCGCCGGCATTCCGGATCCGCGCCGCCACGGCGGCGGCGTCCCGCGTCATGATCTCGAGGTGCTCGGCGGCGTAGGCATCGCATGCGGCGATTCCCTGCTCCAGGTTGTCCACCAGGACGACGCCGGACTGGGGACCGGACAGCGCCTCGCGGACCCGGGCGGAGTGCTTGGTTGCGGCGGCTTGCCGTTCGAGCTCGTCCCGTACAGCCATGGATAACGGTTCCGAATCGGTAATCAGCACCGATGCTGCCTTGGGGTCGTGCTCGGCCTGGCTGAGCAGGTCTGCGGCCACCAGCGCCGGTTGGGCGGAGTCGTCGGCAAGGATGGCGATCTCCGTGGTTCCTGCCTCCGAATCGATGCCCACCACTCCCTTGACCAGGCGCTTGGCGGTGGCGACGAAGATGTTGCCGGGGCCGGTCACCACGTCCACCGGTTCCAGTGCGGGGCCGGAGTCGCCGGCGTCCACACCGTAGGCGAACGCGGCGATGGCCTGTGCTCCGCCGATGCCGTAGACCTCGGTGATACCCAAAAGCGCCGCAGCGGCAAGGATGGTGGGGTGCGGCAGGCCACCGAACTCCTTCTGGGGCGGCGAAGCAAGGGCAATGGATTCCACACCTGCCGCCAGTGCCGGCACTACGTTCATGATCACCGATGACGGATACACGGCCAGGCCGCCTGGGACGTACAGTCCCACGCGCGCTACGGGTACCCAGTTCTGGCTGACGACAGCGCCGTCACCCAGTTCCACGTCAACGTTGCGGGGCCGCTGCCGGTCGGCGAATTTCCGTGCCCGGCTGATGGATTCCTCCAGTGCTGCCCGCACCTCCGGGTCGAGCCCGTCCAGGGCTGCGGCGATCGCCTCCCGGGGAACCAGCGGATGGCGCTGCTCCACGCCGTCGAACCTTGACGCAAGGTCAGACAACGCCGCGAAACCGCGCTGCCGGACGGCGGCGATGATGTCCAGGACCTTTGCCTCGGCGTCCGCCACGGTCTGGCCCTTGGCGCGCGGAACGGCGGCGCGCAGGGCCGCGAGGGTCAGGGTGCGGCCGCGAAGGTCGATGGTGCGGAAGTCGACGGCGTTTGTCGCGGGGGCAGGAGGCTGCGGGGAAGTGGTCACCGGACTATTTTACGGCGCTGTTCACGCCCGCCGATCCGCCGCGGCTCCCGGCGGGCTTCCGCCCTGACATTCCCACCAACTCCAAAACGAAGACCGAGACCGCCGTGGCAGCCGGCCACAGCAGCAGCACCGGCAGCGCCCGGAGCGAAAAGGCGATGCTGGCATTGGCCGAGGGGTCCACCGGCGGGCCCCAGAGCCGGGCCGTGAGGATGCCGGTTCCCCAGGCGACCAGGCTGCCGGCAACGGCGCCCACCAGGCCGGCCAGGAGCGCAGTCTGGGGGTCCGGACGCTTGCCGTCGGCCAGGAACACGGCCAGCAGGCAGCCGGCCAGCACCATGATCCCGGCGAGTGTCAGATCGCGTGGCAGCCACACCAGCGGCGCCGTTCCGGATGCCAGGGAGGGGTTCCGGGTGATCAGGTTCAGACCGCCCGGGGCAAGCAGCCACCAGAGGAGCCCGGCCGGAACTCCTGCTACCGCCGGGACCAGCAGCAGGGACCAGGGCAGCCGCCGCGCGGGGCGGCCAAAGTTCGTCATGACAGACACCTTAACAAAGGTTCCTGCGCAGCCCCTCAGGGGTTCCACGGCTGCCCGTTTTCCCGCCTGGCCCGCGGGCCAATACGCTTGGGGAAAGAGATATGCCACTAAGTGCAGGAGTTCCGGTGACCGACAACAGCGAGCCCTTTGAGCAGACGTTCAGGGAGATGTTCCGGCGGCATGCCGCGGGCGTCGCCATCATCACCGTGAACTACCAGGACGAGCCCTACGGGTTCACCGCCACGTCGGTGGCCTCTCTGTCCGCCAAACCGCCGCGCTTCACGTTCAACATGGCCCGCAGTTCCAGGTCCTGGCCCGCCGTTGCCAACACCCAGTTCCTGGGAGTCCACATGCTGGGCCTGGAAAACCAGCAGCTGGCAGCCCGGTTCGCCCGGCCGGGCAACCGGTTCGAGGGGAACCACTGGGAAATCGGGCCCCATGGGGTGCCCATCCTGAAGGATGTGGCCGGCTGGCTGATCGGCGAGGTGCAGATGCGGCTGTCCTTCGAAAACAACGCCGTGGTGGTGGTCCAGGTGGTGGACGGCCAGGTGGGCGGCGACGGGGCGCCGCTGCTGTACCACGGAGGTGCCTACGGGCAACCCGTCCCGCTGGACTACGAAATCTAGCGCACTCCGTCTTCGCGGGTCCGGGCTGCCATGACCCGGGGGCAAAGGCACGCACGACGCCGGACGCCGGCTTCCGGCGTCGTGCTCCCCTGCATCAGGCGTCCAGGCAGGCCGGGCCCAGCAGCACTTTCAGGTCACCGAACAGGGACGGGCTGGGGTTCACCCGCAGGTGGACCGGCAGGCCCATGATTTCCGTGCGGGTGTCGCCCTGGAGGTGCAGCCGCACCTCCGAGTTGCCCCGGTGCGTGCGCAGCACATCCCCCAGTTCCGTGACCACGGCCTCGGTGGCCTTGTAGGTGGGCATGGTGATGACCAGCGGCCCGTTCAGGCCTTCGCTCAGGTCCGGAACGGACAACTCCATGCAGTTCAGGGTGATTGCGCCGTCGTCGCGCTTTTGCAGGCGGCCCTTGACCACCACGATCAGGTCCTCCGCGAGCACGGAGGCGATGGGTCCGTAGACCTGGCCGAAGAACATCACTTCGATGGAACCGCCCAGGTCCTCGATCTCGGCCCGGGCATAGGCGTTACCGCTGGCTTTGGCGATGCGGCGGCTCAACGAGGTGATCATGCCGGCAATGGTGATGATGGCGCCGTCCTGCGGGCCGTCTTCGCCCAGGATGGTGGTGATGCTCATTTCGGCGTGCTGGGCCAGGAGGCCTTCGAGCCCCTGCAGCGGGTGGTCGGAGACGTACAGGCCCAGCATGTCGCGTTCGAAGGAGAGCTTGTCCTTTTTCTCCCACTCGGGCAGGTCCGGAATCTCGATACTGAGCGACGCCTCCGATTCAGCTTCCTCGAAGCCCGCAAAGAGGTCGAACTGGCCGATCGCCTCGTTGCGCTTCAAGGTGATGACGGAGTCGATGGCCTCTTCGTGGATCATGGCCAGCGCGCGCCGGTGGTGGCCCAGGGAGTCGAAGGCCCCGGACTTGATCAGGGATTCGATGGTTCTCTTGTTGCAGACCACCGAGGGCACCTTCATCAGGTAGTCCTTGAAGGACGTGTAGGCGCCTTCGCTCTCGCGTGCCGTGACCATGGCATCGACGGCATTGGCACCCACGTTGCGGATGGCGCCCATGCCGAAGCGGATGTCGTTGCCCACCGGGGTGAAGTTCAGGGCGGACTCGTTGACATCGGGTGGAAGCACGGTGATGCCCATGCGCCGGCACTCGTTCAGGTAGATGGCGGACTTGTCCTTGTCGTCACCGACGGAGGTCAGCAGCGCTGCCATGTACTCGGGTGCGTAGTGCGCCTTCAGGTACGCGGTCCAGTAGGAGATGACCCCGTAGGCGGCGGAGTGGGCCTTGTTGAAGGCGTAGTCGGAGAAGGGCAGGAGGATGTCCCAGAGGGTCTTGACCGCTTCCATGGAGTAGCCGTTGTCCTGCATGCCCTGGGAGAAGCCGGCGAACTGCTTGTCCAGTTCCGACTTCTTCTTCTTGCCCATGGCGCGCCGGAGGATATCTGCCTGGCCCAGGGAGTAGCCGGCCAGTTTCTGCGCCACGGCCATGACCTGCTCCTGGTACACGATCAGGCCGTACGTTCCGCCCAGGATCTCCTTGAGCGGTTCCTCCAGCTCCGGGTGGATGGGAATGACTTCCTGGATCCCGTTCTTGCGCAGGGCATAGTCGGTGTGGGCGTTGGCGCCCATGGGTCCGGGCCGGTAGAGCGCCAGGACGGCGGAGATGTCTTCGAAGTTGTCAGGCTTCATGAGCTTGAGCAGGGACCGCATGGGGCCGCCGTCGAGCTGGAACACGCCCAGGGTGTCGCCGCGGGCCAGGAGCTCGTAGGACGGGGCGTCGTCGAGCTCCAGGTTCTCCAGGTCGAGATCGATGCCGCGGTTCATCTTGATGTTCTCGAGGGCATCGGAAATGATCGTCAGGTTCCGCAGGCCCAGGAAGTCCATCTTGATCAGGCCAAGGCCCTCGGACGTCGGGTAGTCGAACTGGGTGATCACCTGGCCGTCCTGGAAGCGGCGCATGATGGGGATGACGTCGATGATGGGGTCCGAGGACATGATGACACCGGCCGCGTGCACGCCCCACTGGCGCTTCAGGCCTTCGATGCCCAGCGCCGTCTCGAAGACCTTGGCGGCTTCCGGGTCGGTGGCGATCAGCTGCCGGAAATCGCCGGCCTCGCTGTAGCGCTTGGCCTCCGGGTTCTGGATGTCCGCGAGCGGGATGTCCTTGGCCATCACGGCGGGAGGCAGGGCCTTGGTCAGCGTCTCGCCCATGCTGAATGGGTAGCCCAGGACGCGGGAGGAGTCCTTGAGGGCCTGCTTGGTCTTGATGGTGCCGTAGGTGACGATCATGGCGACGCGTTCGTCCCCGTACTTGCGGGTCACGTAGTCGATGACTTCCGAGCGGCGCCGGTCATCGAAGTCGACGTCGAAGTCGGGCATGGACACGCGGTCCGGGTTCAGGAAGCGTTCGAAGATCAGGCCGTGGCGCAGGGGGTCGAGGTCGGTGATGCGCATGGCGTAGGCCACCATGGAACCTGCACCCGAGCCACGGCCGGGGCCAACGCGGATGCCGTTGTTCTTGGCCCAGTTGATGAAGTCCGCAACCACCAGGAAGTAGCCGGGGAACCCCATGGACGTGATGACGCCGAGCTCGTAGTCTGCCTGCTTGCGGACCTCGTCCGGGATGCCGCCCGGGTAACGGTACTGCAGGCCCTTGTCCACTTCCTTGACCAGCCAGGAGGTTTCGTCCTCGCCGGGCGGGCAGGGGAACCGGGGCATGAAGTTGGCGTCCGTGTTGAAGGACACTTCGCAGCGCTCGGCGATCAGCAGGGTGTTGTCGCAGGCATCCGGGTGGTCGCGGAAAAGCTCGCGCATCTCCTGCGGGGATTTGAGGTAGTAGCCGCTGCCGGAGAACGCGAACCGCGAACCGCCGTTGTCGTACGTGGGTTCGAGCAGCGTGGAGCCGGACTGGATGGCCAGCAGGGCCTCGTGGGCCTTGGCATCGTGCTCGTGGGTGTAGTGGAGGTCGTTGGTGGCCACCAGCGGCAGGTTCAGGTCCTTGGCGAGCCTCAGGAGGTCGCCGGTGACCCGCCGTTCAATGTCCAGTCCGTGGTCCATCAGCTCGCAGAAGTAGTTTTCCGCGCCGAAGATGTCCCGGAATTCGGCGGCCGCTTCCAGCGCCTCGCGGTACTGGCCGAGCCGGAGCCGGGTCTGCACCTCGCCGGAGGGGCACCCGGTGGTGGCGATCAGCCCTTCTGAGTAGGTGTTGAGCAATTCGCGGTCCAGCCGCGGCCACTTGCCGAACACGGAATCGAGGGAGGCGATGGAGGAAGCCCGGAAGAGGTTCCGCATGCCCACGTTGTTGTAGCTCAGGAGCGTCATGTGGGTGTAGGAACCACCGCCGGAGACGTCGTCCTTGCGCTGGGATTCGTCGCCCCAGCGGACGCGTTCCTTGTCCGTGCGGGCCGTGCCGGGGGTTACGTAGGCTTCGACGCCGATGATCGGCTTGATGCCCTTGTCCGTGGCCTTGCGCCAGAAATCGAACGCCCCGAACAAGTAGCCGTGGTCGGTGGTGGCGAGGGCAGGCATGCCCAGGCGCTCGGTTTCATCGAACAGCTCGCCCAGGCGGGCAGCTCCATCCAGCATGGAATATTCGGTGTGGGTGTGCAGGTGGACAAACGAATCTTTGCTGGAACTCACCGCACCATTCTAAGCGCTGGCGCGTGGCGGCCCGGCCAGGCGGCCCGTGTCAGGCCTGTCCCGATTCCAGCACTTCCAGGGCGTAGGCCAGGTCCTGCGGGTAGTCGCTGATCACGGTGACGCGTTCCCCGGTCACCGGGTGGTCGAATCCCAGCTGCCGGGCATGGAGCCACTGCCGGGTGAGCCCCAGGGTGGCGGCAAGGCGCGGGTCGGCACCGTACGTGAGGTCGCCGGCGCAGGGATGGCGGAGGGCGGAGAAGTGGACCCGGATCTGGTGCGTCCGGCCCGTTTCCAGGTGCACTTCCACCAGGCTGGCCTTCCCGAAGGCCTCCAGGACTTCGTAGTGGGTTACCGAGGGGCGGCCGTCCTCGATGACGGCAAAGCGCCAGTCGTGGCCGGGATGCCGGCCGATGGGGGCGTCGATGGTGCCCGTCAGCGGGTCCGGAAGGCCCTGGACCACCGCGTGGTACACCTTGTCCACCGTGCGCTCCTTGAAGGCCCGTTTGAGGGCCGTGTAGGCCCGCTCGGACTTCGCCACCACCATCACCCCGGAGGTGCCGACGTCAAGCCGGTGAACGATCCCGGCCCGCTCCGGCGCGCCGGAGGTGGAGATTCGGTAACCGGCGCCGGCCAGTCCGCCCACTACGGTGGGCCCAACCCAGCCCGGCGAGGGATGCGCAGCGACACCCACGGGCTTGTCGACGACGACGAAGTCCTCGTCATCCAGCAGGATCTTCAGGCCTTCCACAACTTCCTCCACGACTTCCAGCGGGTCCCGCCGCTCCGGAACGGTGACGTCAAGGACATCCCCCGCCACAAGTTTTGCCGATTTCCCCAACGCCTTCCCCTGGGTCAGCACATGGCCGTCAGCCAGCAGGGATGCGGCCACGGACCGGGACACGCCCAGGAGGCCTGCCAGTCCGGCGTCGGCCCGGGTCCCGCCGAATTCCTCGGCCACGACGATTCGCTCACTCATGGCCGGGCTTGTCCTTGTGTGCGGTTCCGAGGCGTGTTCCGTCCAGGGCGATTCCGCGAATGGTCAGGATGCAGATGATGGCGACGGCAGACACGACAGCGGAGTCCGCGATATTGAAGATCGCGAAGTTGGGAAGCTGGATGAAGTCCACCACATGGCCCATGCCGAAGGAGGGCTCGCGGAAGAGCCGGTCGGTCAGGTTGCCCAAGGCGCCGCCCAGCAGCAGGCCGAGAGCCAGGGACCACCATGCCGAGCCCAGCCTGCGGACCTGGAAGAGAATGGCGACGGCGACTCCGGCCATGATGATCGAGAACACCCATGTGACGTTCTCGCCAATCGAAAACGCGGCACCGGAGTTCCGGATGAAGTACCAGTGCAGCAGGGGCGGCAGGACCGGGATCCTCTCGCCCTCCACCATGGTGGAGGTCACCCAGAGTTTGGTGAGCTGGTCCAGGACGTAGGCAAAGACCGCGAACCCGCCGAAGAGGGACAGCAGCAAAGCCCGTCGGGGGCGCGGAGAGGATGGGGCAGGGCGTGCGGCGTCGGCTGCAAGTTCGTCAGTCATGGTGCTTTCACTTCGAAAAACTTAGGTGTCAATGCCAAAAGCCGGTGGCCGAGGAATCCTCAGCCACCGGCTTTCAGAATACGTGTTGCCAGGGTTAGTTCGCTTCGCTGACTTCCGGCGTCGCAACGGAACCACGGGCGTCCAGGTCGCGGAGCTGGCCCTCGATGTAGGCCTTCAGGCGTGAACGGTAGTCACGTTCGAAGCCGCGGAGCTGCTCCACCTTGCGCTCGAGGACGGAACGCTGCTGTTCCAGCGCGCCAAGGATCTTGCGGGACTTCTCCTGCGCGTCGTTGACGAGGCTGCTGGCTTCGATCTGCGCCTCGGCGATGATCTTGTCCTTCTGCGCCTGGCCTTCGGCGACGTGGCGGTCGTGCATCTGCTGCGCCATGGCCAGCAGGCCGGCAGCGGACTCGGCGGAAGGAGTGGACGCGGCGGCCGCAGCGGGGGCGGCGGCAACCGGAGCGGCCGGCTCGACGTCCTTCTTCTTGCTGGCTTCGGAAGCCTTCGCTTCGGCTTCAGCCTTCTCGCGGGCTTCATCCTTGTCGGACTTGACCGGGGCGGGGACCTTCTCCACCACAGGTGCGGCAGTGGTGCTTGCCGGGACGCTGGAGCCGGCATCGGCGAGCTTCTTGCGGAGCTCGTCGTTTTCCTGGTTCAGGCGGCGGAGTTCAACGACGATTTCGTCCAGGAAGTCGTCAACCTCGTCCTGGTCATAGCCCTCGCGGAACTTGGTGGGCTGAAAGCGCTTGTTGACAACGTCTTCTGGCGTCAAAGCCATCTGGTCACCTCACTGGTCTGGTTAGTCAGTAGGCCTTCCGGCCGTCAAAACTACGGTACCTAAATTTGGTCTGCTTACTCTAATTCAACACCGCGGTGTCAAACGGGAGGTTTCTTCGCTTTACAGTAGCTGTTCCCGGGAGGATCATCCTGCATTGCCAAGTCTTTGTTGGTGGATCAGGCCAAGTTCCTGGTGATGCTCATCGCAATGCTGACGCCGATGAACAGGATCAGGAAGCCCAGGTCCAGGGAGACGCCGCCGAGCCGGAGGGGCGGGATCATCCGCCGCAGCCCCTTGAGCGGCGGATCAGTGATGGAATATACAGCGTGCGCCACCACCAGGGCCGCGCCCCGTGGCCGCCATTCCCTCGCGAACATCTGCACCCAGTCGTAGACCAGGCGGATGATGAGGGCGACTAAGAACAGCAGCAACACGAGATAGAGAAGTCCGAAAACAATTCCCATGACTTATTTCAAATCTCCATATTTCGTGCGAACCATCCCGTCCGGATGCCGCGGTGTGCTGCAGTTGTCTTGTCTATTTCAGCACAGATGCCAGACAGGTGTCCCTGCCTGGCATCTGTCGTCGGCCTTGGCCGTCAGCTCTGGTTGAAGAAACTGGCCTGCGTGTCGCTGACTTTTTTGTCATCACCGATCACTTCGACGTAGGACGGTGAGAGCAGGAACACCTTGTTGGTCACCCGTTCGATGCTGCCTCTAAGGCCAAATACCAGCCCGGCCGAGAAGTCCACCAGGCGCTTTGCGTCTGCCTCGCCCATGTCGGTGACATTCATGATCACCGGGATACCGTCCCGGAAGCTCTCACCGATGAGCTTGGCATCGTTGTAGGAGCGGGGGTGGATGGTGGTGATCTGGCGAAGTCCGGTGCTCTCTTCGCGGCTCGACGCCGCACGCTTAATCGGGGTCACTGGGGCGCGGTATTCCTCTTCAGGGGTGTAGGACGCCTCACGGCTGACTTCGCGGACCGGTGCCGGGGCACGGCGTTCCTCGCGGTCGACTTCCATGGGTTCGTCCTCATCCTTACGTGTGGTCTGTTGCTCGGACTCGTAATGCTCATCGCCGTCGGCGAGCCCAAGATAGATCATTGTCTTGCGCAGAGCGCCGGCCATGGTCGACTCCTAATCGTGTCCCGTAAGCGGGCCGCCCAATGACTTGACAGCACTGGAGTCCCCGCCCATCACTTCCAACAGGTCCGACGCTACCCCACCGCGGGACGCGAACCGAGAATATCGGAACCGATTCGCAGGTGTGTCGCCCCGAACTTGATGGCCGCCTCCAAGTCCTGGCTCATGCCGGCCGAGATGGCACCGGCGCCCGGATGGTCGGCCACGAGCCGGGCCGAGACGGCCGCTAGTTTCTCGAAGGCCGGCTCCGGCGGCGCGCCCAGCGGCGCCACGGCCATGACGCCGGCGAGGTTCAGGCCGACTGATTCGGCGATCCTCTCCGCCAGGAGCGGCACATCGGCCGGGGCCGCTCCTCCGCGGTGCGTGCCGCCGTCGTCCTCGAGGCTGACCTGGATGAAGCACGCCAAAGGGTCACGCCCGCCGGAATCCATCTCGTTCCGCACTGCTTTGGCGAGGGCGTCCACGAGCTGGAGGCGGTCCACTGAATGGACGGCGGCGGCATACCGGACCACCGACTTGGCCTTCTTGCTCTGCAGCTGGCCTACGAAATGCCAGTTGAGGGCCAGCCCGGCCAGTTCGGCGGCTTTCGCGGCCGCCTCCTGGTCCCGGTTCTCCCCCACGTCGGTGACCCCGAGCGCTGCGAGCCGCCGGATGTCCGCGGCCGGGTGGAACTTCGTGACCACGATGAGCGACGGCGGCCGGTCGCCGCGGCCGCTCGCCTCGGCAGCAGCGGCGATCCGATTCTGTACCGCGGCGAGCCGCTCTGCGAGTTCCGCGGCTCGGGGATCGAGCGCCAGGTCCCTGACGTGGAACGGATGCTCAGTCATGGCACCACACCAGCCCGGCGAAACGGCCGGTGTTCCGGTCACGGCGGTAGGAGTACAGCGTTTCGGTTTCGAGGGTGCAGGGACCGGAGTACGCCACTTCAACGCCGGCGGCCTCAAGCTGGCTCCGGGCACCTGCCGGGAGGTCCAGCCCGGGGGTCCCCCAGGAGGTGGTACTCCACGTTGCGGGCACCTTGCCAGCTACCTCGTCGCGCAGGGCAGCAGGGACCTCGTAGCAGGCTCCGCAGATGGAAGGCCCCAGCCAGGCACGGATACGGGACGCCCCCAGGGATTCCATCGCCTCCACGGCCGCGGGGAGCACACCGTTGGCGGTCCCGGGACGGCCGGCGTGGACGGCGGCGAGGACCGGCCCGTTGGACGACTCCCCCGCGAGCAGAACGGGGATGCAGTCCGCCACCATGACGGCCAGGGGAATGCCCTGGGACACCATGGCATCGGCTTCGGGAACGGGAGAGCCCGCGTCCATTAATGTGACGGTGGTGCCGTGGATCTGGTTCATGAAGCGCAGTGACCGCGGAGCGGCACCGATGGATTCCTCGAGGCGGCTCCGGCGCTCCATGACCCGGGTGGGGTCGTCTCCCACGTGCAGGGCCAGGTTTCCCGCACCCGCATCGGTGAATGCGGCCGACACCCCTGGCAGGATGTCGGCGCGCCAATGGAACAAGCCGGTGCCTACTTCAGGAAGTCGGGGACATCCAGGTCGTCCGGGTGGTTGCCGGTGAGGTCCGGCTCCACGACGGACGGGAGGTCGACATCGAAGCCGGAGTCCGCCGGGACGGCAGACGGACGCTGCTGGCCCCAGTTGCTCAGGCCTGCCGCGCCGACGCCGGCGTGGAGGGGCTGGACGTTCTGCTGGTGGCTTCCGCTGCCCTGGTGGTTTCCGCCCTGCGGGTGGGCCGAGGCGGGAGCGGCAGCGGGGGCAGCGGGTCGCTGGGGGGCGGCCTGCGGCTGTGACTGGTCCATGGACGGCGAGGTGGCCTTGACGTCGTCGAAGCCGGCAGCGATAACGGTGACGCGCGCTTCGTCGCCCAGGGCGTCGTCAATGACGGCGCCGAAGATGATGTTGGCCTCGGGGTGGGCCACCTCCTGGACCAACCGTGCGGCTTCGTTGATCTCGAACAGGCCCAGGTCGGATCCGCCCTGGATGGAGAGCAGCACGCCATGGGCGCCGTCGATGGAGGCTTCCAGCAACGGGGAGGCAATGGCCAGTTCGGCAGCCTTGACGGCGCGGTCCTCGCCGCGGGCCGATCCAATGCCCATGAGCGCGGAGCCGGCACCCTGCATCACGGACTTGACGTCAGCGAAGTCGAGGTTGATCAGGCCCGGGGTGGTGATGAGGTCCGTGATGCCCTGGACACCGGACAACAGGACCTGGTCGGCGGAGCGGAAGGCGTCCAGCACGGAGACGTTGCGGTCGCTGATGGAGAGCAGGCGGTCGTTGGGGATCACGATCAGGGTGTCCACTTCGTCACGCAGGGCGTCGATGCCGGCCTCGGCGGAGCCGGCGCGGCGCCGGCCCTCGAAGGTGAACGGTCGGGTGACTACGCCAATGGTCAGGGCCCCGAGTGAGCGTGCGATCCGGGCGACGACGGGAGCACCGCCGGTGCCCGTTCCGCCGCCTTCGCCGGCCGTCACGAAGACCATGTCGGCGCCGCGGAGGACTTCCTCGATCTCGTCCGCGTGGTCCTCGGCGGCCTGCTTGCCCACCTCCGGGTTGGCGCCGGCACCCAGGCCGCGGGTCAGCTCGCGCCCGACGTCGAGCTTGACGTCGGCGTCGCTCATCAGCAGGGCCTGGGCGTCGGTGTTGATGGCGATGAATTCAACACCCCTGAGGCCGACCTCGATCATGCGGTTGACTGCGTTCACGCCACCGCCGCCGATGCCGACGACTTTGATGACGGCCAAGTAATTCTGCGGAGCTGCCACGTTACGTGTCCCTTGTTCGTGTCTGTATTGCGAAAACTGATGGTGAGCTTGAAGCCTGCAACCTTAACCTTCGACTTGAAGGTTATAGTTATGTCAAGTAACTCATGTCTGTGACGGTATTTCCTCTGGTTCCGACATTCAATAACCGGGTCCGCGTGTCGGATTAATACCGGGAAAGAAAGCGCTCAGCGCGTCACCGGGTGCCGGGGCACACTGACATCGTAGACCCTGACGGGGTTCTTCGGATCCGCCGGAACCTTGAGGAGCGCGGCCAGCACCTTTGCCTTGAGTTCCTTCTCCGAGGCGTTGCCCCACACGATCGTCTGCCCGTCCACCAGCTTCAGTTCCACGGCATCCACGGACTGCGCCGAGGCGTTGGAAAGCTTGGCGAGCACGTCCGCCGGCAACGCACCCAGGACTGCTGCCGTGGCACGGAAAAGATCCTGGCCGATTGCTCCGGCGCCGCCGTCGATCACCGGCAAGGACGCCGATGCCGGGTCAGCCGTGGTGCCCAGCTGGACGCCGTCGACATCCACCAACTGGTACTGCTCCCCCTGCTTGACCAGGGCTACCGGGACCCGCTCATGCACGGCGACAGCCAGCGTGGAGGGCGGCCGTGCCTCGACCGAGACGGACTTGACCTGGACCAGGGGTCCGAGGAGGCCGCGTACGTCATCGTCACTGATCTGCGGCAGCGGCTTGCCGCGGAGCGGCTCCAGGGCTGCCTGCACCTGGGCGGGAGTCAGAAGCCGGGTGCCGCTGACCGAGATGGTCTGCAGGGCGAGGACGGGTGAATAGATGGCACCGGCCAGGATGCCCGCCACCAGCACCAGCACGGTACCGACGGCAACCAGGATTTTCTTCCGGCGCCGCCTGGATTTGGGTTCCGGGAACGCCAGGACCGTCGCGCCGGCGGGTTCCTGCGCTTTGGCCGCTTTTTCCGGTGCCGGGTCCGGCATGCCTCGGGAGGCGGTGATGACGTCGCCGCCGGCGGTTCGGGGCCCACCGTTCGCCGCGTCCTTCCGGGAATCAGGGCCTGCCGCGGCGTCGGTTCGGTTGTTCCGCTTCGGAGGGGCGTAGGTGGGGCGGCGCGAGCTAGGCATGGAGTGCCTCCACTATCCGGGGGCCATAAGCGGTGACATCGCCGGCACCGACGGTCAGGACGACGTCGCCCTCGCCGGCGGCCGCCACCAGGGTGGCGACTGCGTCATCGGCGGCCACCAGCCGTCCTCCCCCGGTGAGGTGGTCGGCGATGAGCTGGCTGCTGACGCCCGGAATAGGGTCCTCCCTGGCCGGGTAGATGTCCAGTACCAGGGCAGTGTCTGCCAGGTTCAGGGCGTCGGCGAATTCGGCCGCGAACTCCCGCGTCCGGGAGAACAGGTGCGGCTGGAAGAGGACGTGGACCTTGTGGTCTCCGGCCACGGAGCGGGCCGCGGCAAGGGCAGCGCGGACTTCCGTGGGGTGGTGGGCGTAATCGTCGAAGACCCGCACCCCCCTGGCTGTGCCTTTCAGTTCGAAGCGGCGGGACGCTCCCGAGAAGCTGGCAAGGCCGGCAGCGGCGGCCGCCGGTTCCACGCCGAGTTCCAGGGCCACGGCAAACGCCGCCGCGGCGTTGAGCGCGTTGTGCCGGCCGGGTACCTGCAGGGCAAGCGGGAACTGCGCTGCGGGGGTTGCCACGGCGACGCGGCCCGGGCCGTCGTCGAGCAGTCGAACGTCCGCGGCTTCGCTGGTGCCGTAAAGGACCACCCGCGTGGCGCCGCGGGCCTTGGTCCTTTCCGCGAGGGCCAACGCGCCGGCGTCGTCAGCGCAGGCAACGAGGAGCCCATCAGCGGGCAGGAGGGCGGTGAACCGGTCGAAAGACTCGTAGACGGCCTCGGCTGTGCCGTAATAGTCGAGGTGGTCGGGCTCGACGTTGGTGACGACGGCGATCCGGGGCCGGTAGTTCAGGAAGGAGCCGTCGGATTCGTCGGCCTCCGCCACGAAGATGCCTGATGTCCCGTGGGCGGCGTTGACGCCCAGCGCGGGAATGTTGGCTCCGACCGCGAAGGAGGGGTCCAGCCCGGCGGCCCGCAGCAATACGGTGATCATGGAGGTCGTAGTGGATTTTCCATGCGTTCCCGCCACAGTCACCACGGCGTCGTCCCCCATGGTGGCGGCCAGGGCTTGGGAGCGGTGCAGTACAGGCAGCCCTCCCTGCCTCGCGGCAACCAGTTCCGGGTTGTCGTCCCTGATGGCTGACCCGGCCACCACCGTCTGCGCATCCTCCAGGTTCTCCGCGGCGTACCCGACAGCGATGCGGGCACCGGCCGCCGCGAGGTCCGCCATGACGGGCAGGTCCTTGGCATCGGATCCGCTGACCGGGACGCCGCGGGCCACCATGATCCGGGCCACGGCGGACATGCCCACTCCCCCGACGCCGATGAAGTGCACCTTGCCGAGGATGTCTGTCCGTGCGCTGGTGTGGAGGTTCATGCGGATACCGCTTCCAGGACAAGACCAGCCATCCGCTGGTCGGCGTTTCGGATACCGAGCCGGTAGGACTTGGCTTCCATGGCCGCGAGCCGGGCTTTGTCCGTGATCAGGGGGATCAGTTCGCGTTCCACCCAGTCGGGCGTGAACTCCCGGTCGGCCACCAGCAGCGCCCCGCCTGCGGCCACCAGGCCGGCGGCGTTCAGGGCTTGTTCGCCGTTGCCGATGGGCAGCGGCACCAGGACCGCGGGAACTCCGACGGCGGCGACCTCGCAGACCGTGGCGGCGCCCGAGCGTGCCAGCAGGAGGTCCGCCGCGGCGTAGGCGAGCTCCATGCCGTCAATGTACTCCACCTGCCGGTACCCCTCTGCGGTGAGAGGTTGGCCGGCCCCGTCCAGTACGGTCTTTCCGCGGCCGGTGACGTGCAGCGTCTGGATGCCGGCGTCGGCAAGCCGGCCCACCGCCGCGGCGATGGTCCTGTTGATGCTTTGCGCCCCGGAGGAACCGCCCGTCACGATCAACGTTGGCTGCTGGGGATCGAGCCCCAGGGCTTCCCTGGCCGCAGACCTGGCAGCTTTACGGTCCAGCCCGGAGATTTCCTTCCGCATGGGCATTCCCACGTGGACGGCGTTCCGCAGCGGGGTGCCTTCGAATGCCACGGCCACCCTGCCGTTGAGGAATGCCCCGACCCGGTTGGCCAGTCCCGGGCGCGCGTTGGCCTCGTGGATCACCACGGGAATGCGGCGCTTTCGTGCGGCCAGGTACATGGGGGTGCAGACGTATCCTCCCACTCCCACCAGAACATCGGCGTGGGCCCGGTCCAGGATGGCGCCGGCCTGGCGGACCGCGCCGGCCAGCCTGCCGGGGAGGCGGAACAGGTCCGCTGACGGTTTCCGTGGGAAGGGCACGCGGTCGATCGTGGCCAGTTGCACGCCGGCAGCGGGCACCAGGCGGGTTTCCATCCCTGATGGCGTTCCGACGGCGAGGATGTCCGCCCCCGGTGCTTCGTTCCGGAGTGCCGCGGCGATGGCGAGCAGCGGGCTGATGTGGCCGGCTGTTCCGCCGCCGGCCAGGACGATTGAGGGTGTGGCAGGTGTCATCTGAGGTTAGGCACGCTTTCTGGAATTCTTGGGTTGGCTCTGGTCGCGGTCTTTCCGGGCCTTGAGCTTGAGCATCCGTTTGGGCCGGATGGCAGGGGCCATTTGTTCCCGGGCGAGGGAGAGGACCACGCCGATGGCGCACAGTGACATCAGCAGGGCCGAGCCGCCGTAGGAAATGAACGGCAGCGGCACGCCGATGACGGGCATCAGTCCGGTGACCACGGACATGTTCACGGTGGCCTGCCCCAGCAGCCAGACCATGATGGTGCCGGCCAGGACGCGGTGGAACATGTCTTCCTGTGCCACCACCACGCGGTAGATCGCGGCGCCGAGGATGGCGAACAGGACCAGTACGACGACGGTCCCCACCAGCCCGAGTTCCTCGCCGATGATGGCGAAGATGAAGTCGTTGTGGGCTTCGGGGATCCAGCTGTACTTTTGCCGGCTCTGGCCCAGGCCCACCCCGAGCCAGCCACCGGAGGCGAGTCCGTAGAGACCGTTGGTTGCCTGGTAGTTGGCGTCGATGCCGTCGGCGCAGGACTGCCCTGTCCACCAGGAAGTGATCCGGCACATGCGGTTGGAACTGGTGACAGCCATGAAAGCGGTGCCGGCGGCGGCGATGATGCCGGCGATCCCGAACAGGTAGAGGGGTACGCCGGCGAAGAACAGGGCCGCGGCCACGATCATCATGATGATCATTGCCGTGCCGAGGTCGTTGCCCACCAGGATCAGGACGATGACGACAGCGGCCATGGGCACGGCCGGAACCAGCACGTGCTGCCAGCGGCTGAGCAGCCTGCCCTTCCTGGCCAGGACCGTGGCCATCCAGAGGGCAAGGGCCAGCTTTGCCGCTTCCGAAGGCTGGAAGGTGATGCCACCGACGTCGATCCAGTTCCGGTTGCCGTTGATTTCGGAGCCCACTATCTGGACCAGCCCCAACAGCAGCACCGCGGCGCCGACGGCGGGCCATGCCAGCCGCTTGAGCCACACCACGTTGATGCGCGAGAGGACGAACATGGTGAAGATCCCGATCGCCGCGAAGACGCCCTGTTTCATGGCGTCGCCGTAGGGGGATTTGCCGGCAGCGATCGATTCGACACTGGAGGCGGAGAGGACCATCATGATCCCGATGGCGGTCAGCGCCAGGGTGGCACCGAGGATCAGGTAGTACGTGGAGCCGTTCTTGGAGGTTCCGGTGCCCTCCAGGGCGGTCCAGAACTTGTGGTGGACGGCCTGCAGTCTCATCCGGGTTGAAGCCGGCGGCCGCGCGGCCTTGGCTGCGGAGCCGGAGCGCGGCTTGCTGCCCTGTGGCCGGGTGGGCGTGCTGACCATTGTTACTCCTCGCCGGTCTGGGCCTGCCCTTCCACCAGCTCGCGGACAGCGTCGATGAATGTACCACCACGGTGAGCGTAGGAAGAGAACTGATCCATGGAGGCCGCTGCCGGAGCCATCAGCACGGTGTCGCCGGATTCGGCGAGCCGGGCTGCTGACGCGACGGCCCGGATCATCACCAGTTCTCCGTTGCCGGGGGAACCGGCCGGTGTGGCACCGGGCGCCGAAGCAGTCTCCACGTCTTCAGTGTCGCCCGCTTCCGGCTCGATGACCGGGACATCCGGCGCGTGTCGCCGGAGGGCATCACGCAGCGGGCCGGTGTCGGTTCCGATCAGGACCACCGCTTTGAGCCGGGCGGCGTGCTGCCTGACAAGGTCGTCGTAGCTGACGCCCTTTGAGAGTCCACCGGCTATCCAGACCACCTTGGTGAAGGCGGAGAGGGATGCCGACGCAGCATGCGGGTTGGTGGCTTTGGAGTCGTTGACCCAGAGGACGCCGTTCATGCGGGCCACCGGCTGGATGCGGTGGTCGCCGGGGACATAGTCAAGGATGCCTTGGCGGACGGCCTTGGCCTCAACCCCGTAGGCGCGCACCAGGCCGGCGGCGGCGAGGGCGTTGGCTACCATGTGGCGCGGTGCCAGCGGACCGAGGTCGGCCATGGAGGCAAGTTCCGCCGCGCTGTCGCGGCGTTCTTCGATGAACGCCCGGTCCACGAGCAGCCCTTCCACCACGCCGAGCATGCTGATGGCGGGCGTGACCGTGGTGAAGCCCACTGCACGGCAGCCCTCAACGACGTCGGCGTTTTCCACCATGCGCTCGGTTTCAATCTGCTCGGCGTTGTAGATGCAGGCCTTCTGGGTGTGCTCGTAAACCTTGGCCTTGTCGGCCAGGTACGAGTCATAGGAGCCGTGCCAGTCCACGTGGTCCTCGGCCACGTTGAGGCACACGCTGGCCACGGGCGAGAGCGATTCGGCCCAGTGCAGCTGGAAGCTGGAGAGCTCGACGGCGAAAACGTCGTAGTCAACCGGATCGCGGAGCGCATCGAGGATGGGCGTGCCGACATTGCCGACGGCGATGGCCTTGAGCCCGGCGGCCCGGAGCATCGATTCCGTCAGGCCGACCGTGGTGGTCTTTCCGTTTGTTCCCGTGATGGCCAGCCAGTCGGCAGTCTTGCGGCCTTCCCTGATCCGGACCCGCCAGGCGAGCTCGACGTCCCCCCACACGGGGATGTGCGCACGTGCCGCCGCCGCGAGGAGGGCCTGGTCCGGGCGCCAGCCTGGTGAGGTGACGATGAGTTCGGGGAGTTCGCCGTCGATCAGCGGAAGACGGTTGACGGCTTCCGCGCCGAGCAGGACGTCGGCCGCACCTACGATCTTCAGGGTTTCGGCGTGGGCCCGCGCCGTGTCGCTGGTGGCGGCGTCCACCACCACCACGCGTGCGCCAAGTTCGATCAGGGTGTCTGCCGCCGCGAACCCGGAGACGCCGATGCCGGTGACGGCAACACGCAGGCCGGCCCAGTCGGAGTCCCAGGAGACGAGGTTGGCCAGGCGGGGGGAAACGGTCACAGCAATACAACCCATTCAGCGTAGAAGATGCCCAGGCCCACGGCGACGAAGAGGCCGCCCAGGATCCAGAACCGGACCACGACGGTGACCTCGGCCCACCCCTTCAGCTCGAAGTGGTGCTGGAGCGGTGCCATCTTGAAGACGCGTTTTCCGCCCGTGGCTTTGAAGTAGCCCACCTGGATGATGACGGAGAGGGTGATCAGCACGAAGAGGCCGCCGACGATGCCCAGGAGCAGTTCCGTCCTGGACAGGATGGCGAATCCGGCCACCGCTCCACCGATGGCAAGCGAGCCGGTGTCGCCCATGAAGATCTTGGCCGGCGAGGTGTTCCACCAGAGGAACCCCACCAGTGCTGCGCTCAGGATGGCGGCAAGGAGGGCGAGGTCCAGCGGATCCCGGACCAGGTAGCAGCCACTGCCGGCTTCCCGGGGCGAGCCGCAGGCTTGGTTGCTCTGCCATATGCCCATGAGCGTATATGCACCGAACACCATGATCGAGGCACCAGCGGCCAGGCCGTCCAGGCCGTCGGTGAGGTTGACGCCGTTGGTGGCCGCCGTGACGATCAGGTTGGACCAGATGACGAATAGGATCGCCCCCAGGACGGTCCCGCCGAAGGCGAGGTCCAGCCATGGCAGGTCCCGGACCAGGGAAATCTTGGTGGACGCCGGAGTGAGCCCGGTGTCATTGGGGAAGTTCAGCGCCAGGATGGCGAAGATGATGCCCACGGCTGCCTGGAGGATCAGCTTGGCCTTGGCGTTCAGGCCAAGGCTCCGCTGCCGGGAGATCTTGATGAAATCGTCCAGGAACCCCACCAGGCCCATGCCCACCATCAGGAACAGCAGGATGAGGGCCGAGGCGGACGGGCCGGGCGAGTCGGGGTTCATCATCAGCATGATGAGGTGGGTAAGCCCGTAGCTGAGCAGGACCGCCGCAACCACTACGGTGCCGCCCATGGTGGGCGTGCCGCGTTTGGTGTGGTGCGAAGTGGGGCCGTCGTCGCGGATGAACTGGCCATAGCCGCGGCGGACCAGCAGCCGGATGAACAACGGGGTTCCGACGAGGGCACACAGGAGGGCAAGGCCCGCACCGATCAGGAGTGCAATCACAGCAGAGTGCTCCTTTCGTCGGCAGGTGTCGGGGATGTTGGTAATGCTATCCGATCGCCCAAGTGGCGGAGCCCGACGCTGTTGGACGACTTGAACAGCACCAGGTCCCCTGGCTGCAGTTCTGCGTCGAGGATCTGGTAGGCCTCATCGGCCGTTTCGGCGAAGAGGCATTCGTCACCCCAGGATCCTTCCTGGACGGCGGAAACGTAGAGTGCACGGGCTTCGCGGCCAACCACCAGCAGCCTGGAGATGTTGAGCCGTACCACCTGGGTGCCCACGGCGGTGTGCTCGCGGATGGAGTCCTCGCCGAGTTCCAGCATCGCCCCCAGGACCGCCCAGGTCCGGCGGCCCCGGCCAAGGTCGGCCAGGGTGCGCAAGGCGGCACGCATCGATTCCGGGTTGGCGTTGTAGGCGTCGTTGATGATGGTCACGCCGTCCGGCCGTTCGGTGCGCTCCATCCGCCAGCGGCTGGCGGCGGCCTGCTTGCTCAGTGAATCAGCGATGCGCTCCCCCGGCACCCCTGCGGCCCACGCAGCTGAAGCTGCCGCCAGCAGGTTGCCCGCGTGATGGGCGCCGATGAGCCGGCTGCGGACGTGCCGTGGCGCTTCGCCGTCCGGCAACTGGAGATCGAATTCGGGGCAGCCCTCAGCGTTCGTGTCGGCATTCAGCGCCTGCACCACGGCATCCGGGCGGCCCTCTGCGGAGAACCCGAGGACTGTCGCGGAGGTCCGGCTGCGCATCGCGGCCACGCGTTCGTCGTCGAGGTTGATGATCGCGGTGCCCGCGCTGGTGAGTCCTTCAACCATCTCGCCCTTGGCCAGGGCGATGTTCTCCACTCCCCCGAATTCGCCTGCGTGGGCCGTCCCGACGGCGAGCACAACTCCGATGTCGGGCTTAACCATCTCCGCCAGGTAGCGGATGTGGCCAATCCCCGTGGCACCCATTTCAATGACCAGATAACGGGTGTCGGTCCCGGCCCGGAAAACCGTCAGCGGGACGCCAACCTCACCGTTGTAGGAACCCTGTGGCGCTACGGTTGGCCCTTGGGTGGAGAGTATTCCGGCCAGGAGGTCCTTGGTGGTGGTCTTGCCGGCTGACCCGGTAATGCCGACGACCGTCAGCTGGTCGCCCGCTGCCGACCGTGCGGCCCGGATCCGGCGGACGGCCTCAGCGGCGAGGGCGCCCATGGCCAGGACGGCGTCGGCAACCAGGACCGTTGGATAGCCACGGCCGTCCGGCGCGGTGACGGGTCGTTCGGCGAGGGCCAGGACGGCGCCGGCCGCAAAGGCGGCGTCCAGGAAGTCGTGGCCGTCGGCCTGCTCGCCGGGCTTCGCGACGTAGAGCGAGCCCTGGGTGGCTTCGCGTGAATCCGTCACCACCGAAAGGGGCGTAATTCCGGGATCGGCGTCCAGGCGCCCGTTGGTGATTTCGGCGATTTCCGCCGCAGTAAATGCAATCATCTCGGTCTAGGACTCTATCCGGTCGTCATGGAGAACGTTGAATCCCCTGGCTGTCAAGGCGCTGCGCAGTTCCACCCTGTCGTCCAGGGCGAGGTTGACGCCTTTTACCTCCTGCCAGACCTCATGGCCGCGGCCCGCGACAAGAATGGTGTCCTGCGGGCGTGCGAGTTCTGCGGCGCGGCGGATGGCCTCCGCCCGCGGGAAGACTTCCAGCAGCGCGGCGCCGAGCGATTCATTCTGCACCGCCTCCCGGGCCCCGGCCAGCACGTCCGCACGGATGGCCGCAGCATCCTCGTCGTGCGGGTCGTCGTCGGTAATGATCACGGTGTCGGCGAGCCGCGCGGCGATGGCCCCCATGGCCGGACGTTTGCCTTGGTCGCGCTGCCCGGTGGCACCGAACACCACGATCAGCCGGGATCCGGGTTCGGGCGAGCGGACCGCTTCCAGTGCCCGCGCCAGTGCGTCGGTGTTGTGGGCAAAATCCACGACGGCGGCGGGCCGGTCCGAGATCAGCTGCATGCGGCCGGGGACGGCGACGGTGAAGGGGTCAACGCGGTCCAGTGCGGCCTGCAGGTCTGCGGCGTCCACGCCCGAGGTGAGGACCATCAATGCGGCAAGGGCGGCGTTGGCAACGTTGAAGCTGCCCGGCAGCCCTGTGTGCAGGTTCAGGACGGCACCTGCCGGCCCCGTGAGGGTGAAGTCGGTTCCGAGCCCGCGCGGCGAAGACGATGTCACGCTCCAGTCGGCGGGGGTGTTGCCGCTGGTGCTGAGCGTGGTGACCGGAACCTTGGCGTTGCCGGCCAGCCGGCGGCCCCACTCGTCGTCGACCGTCACCACGGCCTGCCGGGCGCGCCCGGGGGTGAACAGCTCCGCCTTGGTGGCGAAGTAGCCGTCCATGGTGTGGTGCAGGTCCAGGTGGTCCTGGGTAAGGTTCGTGAATCCGGCGACGTCGAAGACCAGCCCGTCCACCCGCTGGTAGGAGATGGCGTGGGAAGACACCTCCATGGCTGCGGCGTCGAGCCCGCGCTCGTGCATGAGCGCCAGCAGTCCGTGGACCTCGGGGGATTCCGGCGTGGTGAGGAGGCTGGGAATGGGCTCTCCCCCCGCCTGGATTTCGATGGTGCCGATCAGGCCCGTCTGTCGCCCCAGGGCACGCAGGAGCGAGGTGATGAAGTAGGTGGTGGTGGTCTTCCCGTTGGTTCCGGTAACCCCGAAAAGCTGCAGCGGACGGCCATCCGCGGACTGGCTCCGGTAGATCAGGGCGGAGAGGGGCCCCACCTCGTTCCTCGGACTGTCCACAACAAGCACCGGGACAGGTGTGTCCGCGGCGAGGGCAAGGAGCCGGGCGCCGGCGTCATCCGTCAGCACTGCGGCCGCACCGGCTCCGACGGCGTCCGTGACGAAGTCCGCGCCATGCCGGCGGGCCCCTGGCAGTGCCACATACAGGTCGCCGGGCTCCACGGTGCGGGAGTTGATGGAGATGCCCGTGACCTGCACCTCGGCGGCGGGAGCGGGAACAGCTGCTCCCAGGGCATTGCCGACGGCGGCCAGCGGGACGGCCGCTACGGCATCCGGCCGGAAGCGGGCCGGGCTTTCGTCCCGGGCAGCGTCGCCGCCGGGCGTGGTGAACTCTGACAAGGGGATCTCCGATGGTGCTAGTGCGTGCCCGCCATGGTTCGCGCGGGCACTGTGATGCGCTTGATGCTGCTGGTATTTACAGCGTGGCGCAGCGGCTACTTCGCGTACTGGGGCAACCTGGCCGGCTCCCCGGTTGAAGGCTGGATGTTGTAGGTCCGCAGCGTCTGGCTCATGACGGACCGGAAGACCGGCCCGTTCGTGATGCCGTAGATGCTGCCCTTCGGCCGCTGAAGCACCACCTCCACAATAAACCGCGGATCATCCATCGGCGCCATTCCAACGATGGAGGCCGTGTAGCCGCAGTAGCCTGATTTGCCGTCGTCGCAGGGGGATTCGGACGTGCCCGTCTTGGCACCCACCCGGTAGCCGTCGATGCCGGCGTCCTTGATCTCGCCCTCGGTGACGGCGCTTTCCAGAATGTCCTTGACCTGCTGCGCGGTGCTGCCCGAGACCACCTGGCGTGATGGCTGGGCCGGGACTTTCTCCTCCGTGCCGTCGGGGGAAATGTACGAGTCGATCAGCCGCGGCTGCAGCATGACACCGTTGTTGGCGATGCTCTGGTATGCGCGGACGGTCTGGAGCGTGGACTGGGAAACGCCCTGTCCAAAGAGGACGGTGTACTGCTGGCGTCCGTCCCATTGGTCGGCCGGCGAAAGGATCCCCGCCGCCGTTGCAGGCAGCCCGATGTCAGGCGCCTCGCCGATGCCGAATTTCTTCAGCCAGTCGTAACGCTGTTCCTTGCTGAGCCGCTGGCCGGCCATGACGGTCCCGGTGTTCATGGAATACCCGATGATGCCCGCCAGTGTCCTTTCCTCGGTCCCGTGGGTAAAGGCGTCACTGAAGGTCTGGCCGTCCACCGTGTACGTGGGCGGAATCGTGAACTTGTCCAGCGGGCTGGCCAGCCCTTCGTCGATGACCGCCGCCGCGGTCATCATCTTTTCGACCGATCCGGGCTCGTAGGCCGCGGTCACGGACCGCGTGCCGCGGTCCTTTGCTGCAACGGCACCGGGGTTGTTGGGATCGGGTGCGTTGGTGTCCGCCAGGGCAAGGAGGTTGCCGGTCTTGGCATCCATCACGATGATGACGCCCCATTCGGCGCTAAGCTTGTCCGCTTGGCTCTGGATGGCCTGCTGGGCGAAGTACTGGAGGTCGGAGTTGAGGGTGAGTTTGACGTCCTTGCCGTTCTGGGGCGGGGTCAGCTCGTCGAGGCCCACGGGGATGCGCAGTCCGTCTGCGCCGATCTCGAACAGGCGCTTGCCGTCCGTGCCCTTAAGCTTGTCGTCCTGTGTCTGCTCGATGCCGGCCTGGCCGGTGGTGCCGTCCTGGAGGAAGCCCACTACGCCTCCTGCAACCGCGCCGTTGGGGTAGACCCGCTTGCTGACGCCCTCGGCGACGATGCCGGGGACCTGGAGCTTGGAGATGCGGTCCTCGACGTCGGGTTTCACGTCCTTGGCCACGATGTAATAGGGCTGCTGGCCGGTGACCGCATCCCGGACAGCCGCGGTATCCATGCCGAGGGCTGCAGCCAGTTCCGAGATTGCCTGGTCGCGGCTGACGTCCACCAGCTTGTCGTGGCCGTCGGCCTGCGGCTCGTACCGCATGTACGAGTCGGTCTTGGTGTTGACGCGCTGGTCCACCACGATGTTGTAGCGGATCACGCTGTTGGCGAGGACGGTGCCGCGGGAGTCCAGGATGCTGCCGCGTTCTGCCGGCAGGATCGCCGAGGTCATCCGGCTGTTCAGTGCCGCTTCGGCCATGCCGCCGACGTCGAGCCCCTGGACCAGGAACAGCTTTCCGCCGACCACCAGCAGGAGCGTGAGCATGATGCCCAGCCCGAGGCGCAAGCGCTTCGTGGCGTTCGGTGCTTTGCCTTTTCCTGCTTTGCCGGTCGTTTCCGCCACGGTGATATTCCTTGCTGTTCGACCTGCTGACTACCCTGCCTGGCGACCTACTGTCCGGGGACCTTCTGCTGCGGCGCCGGGATGGAGCCACCATGCAGTTCAGGCGCCGGAGCTGCCGCCGCCGCGGCTGCGGCCTGCGCCGCAGCCTGTGCCTGTGCTGCCGCCTGGGCCGCTTCCGCTGCCGGGGCTGAGGAGGTCCTGCCGGCGTCCGGCGCCGTCGCCTTGCCAGCGGTTGCGTCCTTGGCTGCCGGCGGCACGATGAGCTGTCCCGCCACAGCTGGCGACGGGATGACTGCTCCTGCCGGTGCACCCTTGACCGCAGGCGTAGCCTTTCCGGTCACGGACAACGTGGACAAGTCGATCTGGCCTTTGACCGTGGACGCCACCATTCCCAGTTCCGTTGCCTTGGCGGCCAAGTTCTGGGGTGCCTCGAAGTTCTGAACCTGCTGGGTGAGATCCTGGTTGGCCTTGGTCAAGGAGCTCTGTTTGGCTCGAAGCTCTACAAGCTGGTACTGGGCCGTGGACACCGAGATATTGAGGACGAGCACCGCCACCAGTGCGACCGCCAGCATGGCGAAACACATCACGACAAAGGGGGCCCGGCGCTTGCGCGGGGCCGTGCGGACGACGGAGAGCGGGGTCCGTCCCTTGCGTCCCTCGTCAGGCCGGCCCGCAGGCCTGCTGACGGGCGCCGAGCTGCCGGAAACGACGGGAAAGTTCTTGACGGCGGCGGTGCTCATGCAGCTCTCCTGGCTCTGATTCGTTCTGCAGCACGAAGCCTGGCGGAGGCAGCGCGCGGGTTTTCGGCGATTTCGACGGCGGTTGGCACTTCAGTGCCCTTGGTCAGGGTTTTCAGTTCGGGTTTGTGCTCTTCGAGCTCCACCGGAAAGCCGAGGGGAGCCGAGGATTTGGACCGGGCCTGGAACACGCCCTTGACGATCTTGTCTTCCAGCGAGTGGTAGGACATGACCACGATGCGTCCGCCCATGGCCAGGGAATCGACGGCGGCAGGTACGGCCCGTTCAAGCACATCGAGCTCTTCGTTGACCTCGATCCTCAGGGCCTGGAAAGTCCGCTTGGCGGGATGTCCGCCCGACTTGGCGGCCGAGGCAGGGACAACGGAGCGGATTTGTTCCACCAGCTCGCCGGTGGTGGTGAACTCCTTGACCGCGCGGGCCGCAACGATTCGGTTGGCTATGCGTCCCGCGAACTTTTCCTCGCCCCATTTGCGGATGATCCTGACCAGGTCCGCCTCGCTGTAGGTGTTGACCACATCCGCTGCAGTTTGGCCCCGGCTGGTGTCCATCCGCATGTCCAGTGGTGCGTCGAAGGAGTAGGCGAAGCCACGCTCACGCTCATCCAGCTGCAGGGAGGAGACGCCCAGGTCCATGAGGATCCCGTGTACTTCGGCTACGCCGAGGTCCGCCAGCACGTCCTGGATTTCGTCATAGACGGCGTGGACGAGGTCGGTCCGTGCCGCGAAAGGCGCCAGCCGCTCCCCCGCGAGGGCCAGCGCTTCTTCATCGCGGTCGATCCCGATGAGGTGGAGGTCGGGAAACCGCTGAAGCATGGCCTCTGAGTGCCCGCCCATGCCGAGGGTCGCGTCAATGGCTACCGGAGTCTGGCCCCGGAGCCTCGCAGCTTCAAATCCCGGTGCCAACAAATTGATGCACCGGTCCCGCAGGACCGGCACATGGCGTTCGGACGTGGGCTTCGGTTCATCTGTCATGCCTGGTCCTTTCCCGCCGTCGTTGTCACCTGCTGCTTCTGGGACCAGATCCCCATCCGCGCCTACCGTCCTGCCCGCCTGGCTCAGGGGAAGTTGAGCCAGGTTGGCAGCCGATGGGCCGGCTGGAGATCTCATCCAAGAAGCCACCTGCTGCCCGTTCCGGATTCAGAGAATGCCAGGAATGGGATCGTCAGTTTCGGAGAAGGCGGTTTCCTTCTCCGCAAGGTATTCATTCCAAGCCTGGGCGTCCCAGATCTCGGCGCGGGTACCGGCGCCGATTACGGCAAGTTCCCTTCCGAGTCCTGCATACTCCCGGAGCGCTGGTGGAATGGTCACGCGCCCCTGCTTGTCAGGTACCTCGTCCGAGGCTCCAGAGAGAAATACGCGGATGTAGTCACGTGCTTGCTTGGAGGAGATTGGTGCCTCCCGCATCTGCTCGTGGACCCGTGCAAATTCCTTCTCACTGAAGACGTAGATGCAACGTTCCTGGCCCCTTGTGAGCACCAGCCCGCTGGCAAGCTCCTCCCGGAACTTCGCGGGGAGAATGATCCGTCCCTTTTCATCCAGACGCGGCGAGTGTGTGCCCAGAAACACTGGCCCACCGCCTGTCCGCCGTCAGGAACTGCACATCCCCTGTGTTGCAACCACCCTCTTATGTCCTCCACATTACTCCACTTTCCACCACAGTCAACGCAAAACGGCCTTTCAGGCGCTCCATTTATGGGATAGAACCCTTGAAATGGCGCGGAAAATGCCGTGGTGGTGGAAAGTGGAGGACTTTTACCCAAAATTGGCTCCGCCGGGACCATCGGCGGGCATTCTCCGGTTAAACAGGAAATGGCCCGCCGAAGCGGGCCATTTCCTGCGTTTCCCTGCCGTCAGGGGATCGAAATGGAGGGGCGGGGCGATTTGACCCGGAGGCCGTTCAGGACTCACCCCTGCGGCGCTCGTCCCACCGATCCTCGAGGCTGCTCATGAAGGAATTCCGGGGCTTGCCGGCCTTGCCGGTTCCAGCCTTCGAACCAGGCCGGCCCCGGGAACTGCGCATGGTGGCGAAATAGACTCCGCCGCCCATGACCACAAAGCCCAGGACACCGACGAAGATGTTCTGGAGGGTGACACCAACCAGCAGCAGGAAGACGCCGGCAAGCGCGCACAGGACTCCGATGACCACGTGCCTCGTGGACCATGAACGCCCGGGGTCCGAACCCATCGAGTTCGCGAACTTCGGATCGTCCTCGTGAAGCTGCTTCTCAAGCTGCTCAAGCAGCTTCTGTTCGTGCTCCGACAGCGGCATCACGACCTCCTTTTGTAGGCCAACGTCCGGGCTGATCCCAGCCACTACTTCTGACCCCTAGAACGTCTGCTGTAGCTGGAAAGTTCCCATCCGGCCGGCGGCGGCCAAGACGGGAACCTTACATGCAGTCGCGGGGGCGGGAGCATGTCCAAGAGGGTCCGGCAGTAAGTCCATTCACTCGAAAACTATGTATATCTAAGGATAGATTGTTGAGGCCTGATCTGAAAGACGGCAATGACTTCGGCGGACCCTCAGTCCGGCCGTTCCGCCCGCTCCCCGGACGGGATGTCCGGCTCCATCAGGCGGGCGGGCAGGACGGACTTGCTGCCGAACCTGCGTGTTACCTCATCCAGCGCCTGCTCGGCGGCCCGCCAGTTCTCATCCCTGCGGTCAATGCTCAGCTGGAGCGAGGTCCGGGCCGCTTCCTCAAGCTGTTCAGCCCGGACGCCTAGGAGCCGCACGGTCATGGCCCTGGTTCCGAGGGAGTCCAACAGCTGGAGCACGACCGCATAGATCAGCTGGGCGCTGTCCACCGGGGTATGGACAGTCCTGCTGCGGGTAATGGTGGAGAAGTCCGCGAACCGGAGCTTCAGGGCCACGGTCCGGGCCACCATGCCGGAGCTGCGCAGCCGGGTCGCCGTCCGGTGGGACAGCCGGAGCAGTTCCCGCCGCAGGAGTGCGTCGTCAGCCGTATCCACGGCAAATGTCTCTTCCGCGCCGATGCTCTTTTCCAGCCGCACCGGGGTCACGGGACGGGGGTCAATGCCCCAGGCGAGCTGGTGCACGTGCTCTCCAGCGGCACCGAGGACCTTCTTCAACGAGGACACGGGAGTTGCCGCCACGTCCGCCACGGTCTTGATGCCCATGTTCGCGAGGGCCTCACCCGTCTTGGCGCCGACGCCCCACAGCGCACCAACCGGGAGGCTGTGGAGGTAGGGAACGGTTTCGTCCGGCCCAATCATCAGGAGCCCGTCGGGCTTGCACCGGGTGGAGGCGATCTTGGCCACGAATTTCGTTTCCGCAATCCCCACCGAGGCGGTAATGCCCAGTTCCGCAGCCACCCTGCGCCGGATGAGCTCCCCTATCCCCCGGGGCGGCCCCAGGCGGCGCAGCGCACCGGTGACGTCGAGGAAGGCTTCGTCAACACTCAACGGCTCCACGAGCCCGGTGATGGATTCGAAGATCGCCATCAGCTGTCCGGAGACCTCGTAGTAGAGCTTGTGCCGGGGTTCAATCACCACGGCCTGCGGGCACATTCGCATCGCCACGGCCATGGGCATCGCAGACTTCACGCCAAAAGCCCGGGCCTCATAGGACCCCGACAGGACCACCGACCGCTCCCCCGGGAATCCGACAATCACGGGCTTGCCGCGGAGTTCAGGGCGGGTCCGGAGCTCGACGGAGACGAAGAAGGCATCCATGTCCACATGCATGATGCACGTACGCCGGCGGCCCGGAAGGCGCGCGGCGGCTGGCTGGTTCATACCTGCGGGCCCCACGGCTGCAATCCTATCGGTTTGCGCCGACCCCTCCGGAGGCTGGCTAAACTGGAGGCTGATTCCGCCAACAACACCAGGAGGAAAGACTCTGTGACGGCTATTGGAAACTTCAAGCCAGCTGGCCTGGCCGCGCTTGCCGCCGTTGGGGTGCTCGCCCTTGCCGCGTGCAGCCAGGCCCCATCGGGTCAGGCACAGCCCTCCCAGACGCCTTCCATTGCCGCCACGCAGTCCACGCTCACGGCCTCGCCCAGCCCATCGGCATCCCCCAACACGTCGGCAACGGTTGGCGCCGTCGTGGAAGGGTTTCCGCAGCAGCTCCTTCCCCTGATGACCGGGGCCACAGTGGTATCCAGCAGTTTTGACAAAGCATCCACCCCGGCAACGGCCGCGCTGGTGGGCACCGTGTCCGCTCCCACCAGCGCCGTCATCGACTTCTACACCAAGGCCCTCGAAGGCCAAGGTTTCAAGGCGGTGCCGGGCGATACCGTCGGCGGTGTTGCCTCCAAGGACTTCGTCCGGGGCGACAATGAGACCGTGAACCTCTCGGTAGTGGAGGCCTCCGGCGTCTCCACGTTCACGATCGGCGCGAACGTCGCAGCTGAGTCGGCCAAGTGACGGCCGCGGAGCAGCTGAGGAATGAACAGGCAGACTTCGTGGCGGGAGTTGCCGGCGAGCTCACAGGCTTCCTGACCGAGCGCCAATCCATCATGTCGGGCATCTCGCCTGACATCGAGCCCATCATGGGTTCCATCTCCAACTTGGTCACCGGCGGCAAGCGCCTCCGGGCGCTCATGTGCTATTGGGGCTGGCGGGGCGCCGGCGGCGAGGCCGGAGCCGGCCAGGTTGTGACGGCAGGTGCCGCACTTGAGCTGTTCCAGGCGGCGGCCCTGATCCACGACGACATCATCGACCGGTCAGACACCAGGCGTGGCGGTCCCAGCGTGCACCGTCGCTTCAGCCAGTTGCACACCGCGCAGGGCTGGGCCCTGGACAGCGAACGTTTTGGCCAGGCAGCAGCCATTCTTGCCGGCGACCTTTGCCTGTCCTTCAGCGAGGAGGCGTTCACCGACATCGGCGAGCGTGCAGCCTCCGGCAGCCGGGCACGGCTGATCTTCAACCTCATGCGCGCCGAGGTGATGGCCGGACAGTACCTGGACATCCTGGAAGAAGTGGCGGGACCGGTCCGCGACCGCGCCGGCGCTGTCGGGAGGGCCCAGTCCATTATCCGGTTCAAGAGCGCCAAGTACTCCACCGAGCATCCGCTGGCGCTGGGCGGCGCCCTGGCTGGAGCGTCCAATGAACTGCTCCGCGGCTACTCGGCCTTCGCCCTGCCGCTCGGCGAAGCATTCCAGCTCCGCGACGACGTCCTGGGCGTATTCGGCGATCCGCTGACCACGGGCAAGCCGGCGGGGGACGATTTGAGGGAGGGCAAGCGCACGGTCCTGGTGGCGCTGGCCCTGGACCAGGCATCCCCCGCCGAGTCGGAGTTCATTGACGCGAGCCTCGGCAGCCCCGACCTTTCGGAGGCGGACATCCTCGAGATCAGGCGGATCATCGAAGACTCCGGAGCATTGCAGGCCACGGAAGTCCTGATCGGGGAATTCGGTGCGGCAGCATTTGATGCCCTTGATGAGCTCGAGTTGGAGGACCTGCCCAAGACCGCCCTGCGGAGGCTGGCTGAAGCAACCGTCAGCCGAGCCTCCTAAAGCGGGAAATTACCAGGCGAGGGTTTGGGCCCTGCGCCTGATTTCCGTCTTGCGGCCTTCCCGCAATGCATCAATCGGGCGGCCGCGCAATGATTCGTCGGCGGTAAACAGCCACACAATGAGGTCCTCATCCGAATAACCTGCATCGGAGAGCACCACGATGGTGCCTTTGAGGCTGTCCACTAGCTGGCCGTCCTGGATGAATTCTGCGGGAACCGAACGGATCTTCCGCTCCCCAATCCGCACGGCGGCCAAGGCATGGTCGTCAATCAGGCCATGGACTTTGGTAATTGAAACATCCAACAAACGTGCGACGTCGGGCAGCGGCAACCACTCGCCCACCAGGTTTTCTACATTACTCACGGACCAAGGTTGCCACGCTGCGCACCCCGTCGCCTAGTCGGCACAATTCATTTGCCTGCCCGCCCGGAGACACTCCGTGAAACTGGGCATTCCAGGCATTCCCCGGATTCTTGTGCTAATCGCAAATTCGTGAGAGATTCACTTTCATCACAGTTGTAACACGGATAACTTAAGTCACAGTAGTATCAAGATTGACAGCGGCATCCCCGCCCGCGTCCGCGCCCGCAGTTGAGAAGAGGATTCTTTCCATGTCGATGTCCCGCTCGCCCAAGCAGCCCCCCAAGCCGAGCCTGCCGATGATCGCCGCCACCACGGCGGCACTGCCAGCGGTCGTCCTGTCATCCTTGGCCCTTGCCCAGCCCGCAGCGGCAGCGCAGCCCGCACGGACCATTCCCAGCAGCCTTGCCGCGGCAATGAAGGCCCAGGCAGCTGCCCAGGCCACCGGCAGGGTCATCCCCGCTTCTTCCGTCTCCACCACCATTCCGTCCACTTTGCAGCCCGCACAGCCGTCAGCCCCCGCGGAATACACCATCGTCCGGGGCGATACCGTGAGCGGGATCGCCGGCCGCTTCGGACTGGACACAGGGGACGTCCTCAAACTCAACTACCTCCAGCCGAACACCATCATTTACCCCGGCCAGAAGATCAAGCTGTCCGGCTCGGGAGCACCGGCGGCCCCCGCGCCGGCTCCCGCAGCCCAGGCCCCGGCAGCGCCGGCCGCCCCAGGCGGGGCAACCTATACGGTGAAGCCCGGTGATACCCTTGGCGCCATTGCCGCACGGCACAACGTGGGCCTCTCGGACGTCCTTGCCTGGAACAACCTTTCGATGCGCTCCATCATCTACCCCGGCCAGAAGGTCAAGGTCAGCGCCGGCGACGCCGCTCCCGCCCCTGCAGCCCCGGCACCGGCGGCTCCGGCGGCCGCTCCTGCACCCGCCTTGGCCGTCACATCCGCCCCGGCCACCGGCTCCTACACCATCAAGGCCGGTGACACGCTCTCGGCCATTGCATCCCGGCACGGGGTCAAGTTGTCGGACCTGCTTTCCGCGAACCACCTGGGCATGACCACCGTCATCTACCCCGGCAGCAAACTGGTGATCCCCGGCGGCTCCGGACCGGCGAGCCCCCAGCCCGCCCCGGCAGCCCCGCAACCGGCCTCTGCTCCGCTGGTTCCCAGCACCTTCCTCGGATTCAGCTACCCGGCCGCGGTCGTGAGCTCGGCCAACGAAAACAAGGCCCTCCTCAACGCGTCCCCCGTCCCGTCGAGGGATGAAATGAAGAACATCGTGGCAGATACCGCCCGCCGCATGGGTGTGGATACTTCCCTTGCCCTCGCCTTTGCTTACCAGGAGTCAGGCTTCAACCAGAGGGCCGTGTCACCGGCGAACGCGATCGGGACCATGCAGGTGATTCCCAGCTCCGGGCAGTGGGCATCCGACCTGGTGGGGCGCAAGCTGAACCTGCTTGACCCCTACGACAACGCGACGGCAGGCATCGCCATCCTCCACCAGCTGCTGGCCACGAGCAAGGACCAGGACACGGCTATCGCTGGCTACTACCAAGGCCAGTATTCGGTGAGCAAGTACGGAATGTACGACGACACCAAGGCCTACGTGGCCGCCATCAGGGCGAACCAGAAGAACTACAGCTGAGCCCCTGGGCACCGCCGGCTCCGGATGAAACACCGCGGGTCCGAACCGTTACCGGTTCGGACCCGTTTCCGTTTCGGATGCCTTTTGCCGCGGGATTAGGATCGTAAGGTGCAGGAACACGTGACAGACCCCCTCGCAGGGACACTGGTGGACAACCGCTATGCAGTGGCCTCCAGGCTCGCTCGCGGCGGAATGTCCACCGTCTACCTTGCCGTTGACCAGAGGCTGGACCGCGAAGTGGCACTCAAGGTGCTCCACCCGCACCTCGCTGCAGACGAAAGCTTCCTGGACAGGCTTGGCCGCGAAGCGAAGGCCGCTGCGCGTCTCTCCCACCCGCATGTGGTTGGTGTACTGGACCAGGGCAACGACGGCACCACCGCCTACCTCGTCATGGAGTACATCAAGGGCCACACACTCAGGGACGTCCTCAGGGAGCGGGGCGCCTTGCCGCCGCGGCTGGCACTGGCCCTGATCGATCCCGTGGTGGAGGGGCTGGGAGCCGCGCACGCAGCCGGCTTTATCCACCGTGACGTCAAGCCGGAGAATGTCCTGATCGCCGACGACGGCAGGATCAAGATTGGCGATTTTGGCTTGGCCCGCGCGGTCACCAGTTCCACCAGCACCGGTGCACTGATCGGCACCGTCGCCTATATCTCCCCCGAACTGGTCCTGGGCCAACCGGCGGACGAGCGCAGCGACGTCTACTCCGTAGGCATCATGCTGTACGAAATGCTGACGGGCCGGCAGCCGTTCGAGGGTGACGTACCCATCCAGGTCGCCTACCAACACGTCAACGGAACGGTCGGGCCGCCGTCGGCCCTGGTCCCCGGCCTTGCGGCGGAAGTGGACGAGCTGGTGCAGTGGTGCACCGCCAATGATCCCGAAAACCGGCCGGTCGACGGCAATGCGCTGCTCCAGGAGCTGCGCCACATCCGGACCAACCTGACGGATGCGGAACTTGACCTGCAGCCGCCCGCAGCCGCAGCCGCGGCGGCCCAGCACCAGACCGAAGTGCTGGCCCGCGCCAGCAATCCAACAACGCTTATGCGCCCTTCACGGCCAGCCGCCCCCGGGTATCTTCCCGGACGGCAACCGCTGCCGCAGGAGGACGCGGCCGCCGGGACTGCGACGGAAGCCTTGCTGTCCCACCCCCGGCGGCCGGACCTCGCACTTCCCGACGACGACGACACCTGGACTCCCCCACCGCCCCGGCTCAGCAAGCGGGCGCAGCGCCGCTCGGACAGGGAAGACGAAAAGGTCCGCGCGAGGGCGGCCGCCACGCCGGCGCGGACGCTCAGGGAAGGCAATCCACGCCGTCGCGGCATCCTGTGGATTGTCGTCCTTATTATCGCCGCCCTGCTGGCCACGGGCGCCGGATGGTTTTTCGGCATGGGCCCCGGCGCTGCGGCCGCGGTACCGGCTGTTGCCAACAAGACGGTGGCGCAGGCCCAGCAGTTGCTCAACGGGGTGGGTTTCCATTCCACCACCAGCGATGTCTTCGATGACCAGGTGCCCACGGGGCTGGTGGTGGGCAGCGACCCGTCCGCGGGAACCGAGATCCGCAAATTCCAGCCGGTCTCCCTGCTGGTCTCGAAAGGCCCGCAACTCTTCCCCCTTCCCAAACTCTCCGGCGGAACCGTGACGGATGCGAAGAACGCGCTCAATGCAGCCGAAATGGCGCTGGGCCCGGTCACCGAACAATTCGACGACCAGGCCTCGGCCGGCACGGTGCTCTCGCAAAATCCCGCTGCCGGTACTCCCGCCCGGCACGGCACCCCCGTGGAGATCGTGGTTTCCAAGGGACCACAGCCGATCGCCGTTCCCTCCGTCGTGGGCAAAGCCAAGGACGATGCAGTCGCCGCCGTCAAGGCTGCGGGGCTCACTGCCGACACCTCACCCGATGCCGTGTTCGACAAATCCGTTCCCGAGGGCGCCGTGGTCAGCCAGTCCCCGGCCACCGGGACACTGACCCGCGGCGGTACGGTCACCTTGACCATTTCCAAGGGGCCAAGGATGGTGGATGTCCCCAGCTTCATCGGCAAGCAGGCTGCAGAAGCGCGGAAGGCCTTGGAGGCGATGGGCTTCCAGGTCCGGGTCAACAACATCCTGGGCGGCTTCTTCGGCACCGTCCGGGACCAGGAACCGGTGAACCGGAAGGTCCCTGAGGGTTCCGTCATCACCATCACCGTGGTGTAGCTGGTTGGGGCCGGCAGGTGCCGGCCCCAACCCTCCCTAGTTCTTGGCGAGGGCCCCAGCGACGAGGAACGCCATTTCCAGCGATTGCATGTGGTTCAGGCGGGGATCGCAAACAGATTCGTAGCGGTCCAGGAAGGCATCCTGGTCGATCGGGTCCGCGCCGCCCAGGCACTCGGCCACATCGTCGCCGGTCATCTCCACGTGGAGGCCACCCGGTACCGTGCCCAACCCGTGGTGCACTTCGAAGAAGCCGCGCACTTCGTCGATAACGTCGTCGAAATTGCGCGTCTTGTAACCGTTGGGCGACGTGACGGTGTTGCCGTGCATGGGGTCGGTGACCCACAGCACCTGGGCACCGGAAGCTGTGACCTTCTCGACGACGGCGGGCAGCTTTTCGCGGATGTTGCCGGCACCCATGCGGGTGATGAAGGTCAGGCGGCCAGGCTCCCGGTCAGGGTCCAGCTTGTCGATCAGGCGCAGGGCGTCATCACCGGTGGTGGACGGGCCAAGCTTGACCCCGATGGGGTTGCGCACCCGCGAGAGGAAGTCGACGTGCGCGTGGTCCAGTTCCCGGGTGCGCTCCCCGATCCACAGGAAGTGGGCCGAGGTGTCATACGGGAAACCGGTGCGGGAGTCGATGCGGGTCAGGGCGCGCTCGTAGTCCAGCAGCAGTGCCTCGTGGCTGGCGAAGAACTCCACCCGCTTGAGGGCTTCGAAGTCGGCGCCGCAGGAGTCCATGAACTTGATGGCGCGGTCGATATCCCGGGCCAGCGACTCGTAGCGGGCGTGGGCCGGGTTTTCAGTGAACCCCTTGTTCCACTGGTGTACCGAGCGGAGGTCCGCGAAGCCGCCCTGGGTGAAGGCCCGGATGAGGTTCAGGGTGGATGCCGAAGTGTGGTAGGCGCGGAGCATCCTGGCGGCGTCATGGCCGCGGGACTCGGGAGTGAAATCGTAACCGTTGACGATGTCGCCGCGGTAGGCGGGCAAGGTGACGCCGTCGCGGGTTTCGTCGTTTGAGGAACGGGGCTTGGCGAACTGGCCGGCCATCCGGCCCATCTTGATGACCGGCATGGCCGCCCCATACGTGAGAACGACTGCCATCTGCAGAATGGTCTTTACGCGGGCGCTGATCTTGTCCGCCGTGGCGGCCTCGAACGTTTCGGCGCAGTCGCCGCCCTGCAGCAGGAAGGCCTTGCCCTGGGCCGCAGCGGCGAGCCGCGCGCGCAGCACGTCCACTTCACCGGCGAACACCAGTGGGGGAAGGACGGAAAGTTCCTTAACCGAGGCTTCGAAGACGCCGCGGTCCTGCCAGCTGGGCTGCTGCGAGATGGGAAGGTCCCGCCAGTTGTCGAGTCCGGGATAGTTGGCCGCCCCGCTCTGGGCGGTACTGGACAGCGAAAAGGCAGGTTTTGCAGATAACTCAGTCACCATCTAAGACTAGCGGCAGGGCGGGACCGACGGGCACAGCGCCGTCACTCAGGCCGGTCCCGGCGTCACAACGGCAGCGGCAACCCAGCTGCCGCTACTTGGCTGCGGATGTCCCGGCGTCGTCCTCCGGGGCACCACTACCCTCCGCCGGTACCTCCGGGCCGCTGCCGCTGCCGTGGAGGAATTCGCCTTCGGCGGCGACCGGCGCTGCCAGTGGCTCGGCTGCCGCCTGGGGTTCTGCGGGTTTGCCGGCAAGCCGGAGCTTGACCACGGCGGCGTACTCGTCGACATACTCCTGGCCGGACAGCCGCATCAGGTTGGTCATGATCTCGTCCGTGACAAGCCGCTGCACGGTGCGGTCTTCCGCCTGGTCACGGTATTGGCTGAAATCCAACGGTTCGCCGAAGATCATGCCGATCCTGCGGATGTTGGGCAGCCGCTTGCCGATGGGCTGGACTTTGTCGGTGCCGATCATGGCAACGGGAATGACGGGAACGCCGGCCTGCAGCGCCAGCCGGGCCACGCCCACTTTCCCGCGATACAACCGGGCGTCCGGGCTGCGCGTGCCCTCGGGGTAGATACCCAGCAGGCCGCCGGAGGTGAGCACGTCCATCCCCGCGTTCAGGGACGCCGCCGAGGCCGCGCCGCCGGAGCGGTCCATCGGCAGCTGGTTGGTCAGGCGGAAGAACGCCGCCGTCAACCTGCCCTTGATCCCGGTTCCCGTAAAGTACTCCGATTTGGCCAGGAACACCACAGGGCGGCGGACCATGAGCGGCATGAAGATGGAATCCGAGAATGACAGGTGGTTGGAGGCGATAATGGCGGCCCCCTGCGCCGGGATGTTGTCCAGTCCTTTGACCCACGGCCGGAAAAGCAGCTTGATCACCGGACCGAGGAAGATCCTCTTCATGACCCAATAGAACACGTGGCGAACCTCTCCGGAAGGCGGCTTCCAGCCCCAGCGTCGGGCCTGGCCAGCGATTCAATGCAACCCTACTCTAGTGAGATTTGACAGGAACAGTGACACGATGGAGTCATGACTGAAAGCAGCATCCCGCCCCGTCCGGCCGCTTTCAGCTATCCAGGCCACGGCCCGAATGCGCGGATTGGCATTGCCATCTGCCACGGGTTCACCGGCAGCCCGTTGAGCGTGCTGCCATGGGCAATGCACTTGGCAGACCAGGGATACGCGGTGTCCGTTCCTTTGCTGCCGGGGCATGGAACCGACTGGCGCCAGCTCGCCCGGACGGAGTGGCAGGACTGGTACCGCAGTTATGAGGAAGCCTTCCTGGACCTGGCCGCGCGGACGGACGTGACGTTTACCGCCGGCCTGTCCATGGGCGGTGCGATCGCCCTGCTCGCGGCCTCCCGCCACCACGTTTCGGGGGTCACCATCGTCAACCCGGGGCTGAGCTTCTATGACCGCCGGGTGCGCGTGATCGGCGTCCTCAAGTACTTCCAGCGGACCACGGTTCCCATCCAGGAGGACCAGCCCACGGCGGCAGCAACCGATGACGGCGACTATTCGCGGACCCCGCTGGCGGCCGTGCATGAGCTCAAGAAGCTTTTTGGCGCCGCCACGCGCGGGCTGCCGAAAGTGGACGCCCCGGTCCAGGTCTTCAAATCGCGGACGGACGCTGTGGTCCCGCCAACATCCCTGGCCTTGCTGGAAAAGGGGCTCCGGGGAAACCTCGCCGAGGTGGTGGACCTTGCCGGCAGCGGACATGTGGCTACTCTGGACGTGGACGCGCCCGCGATCTTCGAAAAATCAGAAGCATTCGTCGCCGCCCACGCCCGCCGCACCAGCACCTTGGAGACGCCATGACCTCCGGCCTTGACCACAGCCCCTTCTCGAGCGCCTTCAGCGGCGAAGGTCCCCGCACAGGAATCGTCCTGTCCCATGGCTTCACGGGAAGCCCGCATGGTCTGCGGGCCTGGGCCACGGCATTCGCCGCCGCCGGTTTCGCCGTCCGGATGCCGTTGCTTCCGGGACACGGGACAACGTGGCAGGACCTCTCGAAGACCCGCTGGCAGCAGTGGCACAGCGCCCTCGATGAAGCGTTCCTCGAGCTGGACGCCCAGTGCGACCGGGTCTTCGCTGCCGGCCTGAGCATGGGAGGGGCCCTGGCCCTGCGGATTGCCGCCACAAGGCCCGTTGCGGGAGTGGTCCTGGTTAACCCCGGCCTGGTTGTTGACGACCCCCGCGCGCCGCTGGCGGGCATCCTGAAACTGGTCTTGAAGAGCACCCCCTCCATTGGCAACGACATCCTCAAGGCCGGTGTGGATGAGGGCGCCTACGCACGCACCCCGGTGGCGGCCGCCCACGAACTCAACAAGATGTTCAAGGACACGGTCCGGCTCCTCCCCCGGATCACCGCCCCGGTCCAGGTCTACCGGTCAACCGTGGACCATGTGGTGTCCGATGCCAGCATGGCCGTCCTGCGGCGTGGGCTGACGAACGCGCCCCTGGACGTGGTCCGGCTGGAAAACAGTTACCACGTCGCCACTCTGGACAACGACGCGGACCTCATCTTCGAGGGCTCCGTGGACTTCATCCGGCGGGTCCTGAGCGCCGCGCCGCCTGCCAGCCCCGCCACTGCACGGCAGGAGGGCCGCCATGAACAGGCATGACCCTGGCCAGCCGGACCCGGGAGCGAGCCAGGACGACGCCGTCTGGCTGGATCTGGTGGCACGGCTCGAATCGGACACCGTGGCAACGCGCCCGGATACCCCGGCAGGCGGGCAGCTGCCTCCATCCGGGGCTGCATCCGGCGCTCAGGAAACGCACCAGCCCCCGTCGTTCCGGGACTTTGACCCCCTGGGCCTGGCCGGGATGCCTCCTGCCGAGTTGTCGGCGGCGGAGCGCCAGGCGGCAGCCGCCGGCGGGACGGGCACTGAGCCTGCCGGCCCCCCTGAGGGCCCCCGGGACTACGAGGTGGACGACGACGGCGGTGAGTTTGTGCCCGAGGAACCGCCCAGCCTGGCCGGCACCGATCCCCTGACCATGCTGGCGTGGCTGGGTGCCGTGGGCGGGCCGGTGGCACTGCTGTTGTCGGCAATGTTCTGGCGGTCGGCGCCCCTGCTGGCGATCGTCGGCATTGTTGCCGTGTTCGTGCTCGCGACCGTTTACCTGATCATGAAGCTGCCCCAGGAAAAGAACGGGGACGACGACGGCGCGAGGGTCTAGCAGGCCCGCCGGGCCGGTCAGCTGCGGACGCGGCTGCTGACGCGGGACAGGTCCGCGGCACCGATCAGGCCGGCGTTGGGGCCCAAGGCTGCCAGTTCGATGCCCGCTTCCGGCCTGAAGCCACGGCCGGTGAGGTTCCGGGAGAACGCCTTGCGGGCCGGCTGCACCAGCAGGTCACCCGCGGAGCACAGGCCCCCGCCGATGACGAACAAGCCTGGATCCAAGGCTGCGGCCAGGTTGGCCAGTCCCAGGCCAAGCCATTCGCCCACTTCTTCGATCAGCTCGCGCGACGCACGGTCCCCTGCCAGCGCCAGTTCCGTGACGATGGCACCGGTGATGGCTTCGGGGCGGCCGCCCACGGCCGCCAGCAGGTCCTGGGCTACGGGCGAATTTGCCCGGGCGAGGAGCCGTGCCTCCCGGCCCAGGGCGTTGCCCGATGCGTACTGTTCCCAGCATCCGCGGTTGCCGCACTCGCACCGGTGGCCGCCGGGCATGATGATCTGGTGGCCGAACTCGCCCGCGACGCCGAAGCGGCCGCGTTCCACCCTCCCGTCCATCACCATCGCCCCGCCGATTCCGGTACCCAGCGTGATGCATACCAGACGGTCCTCCCCTTGGCCGGCACCGAAGCGCCATTCCGCCCAGGCCGCAGCATCGGCGTCGTTGGTCAGGAGCACTGGGCGGCGGAGGAGCCGCTGCAGGTTCTCGCGAAGGGGCTCGTTGCGCCAGGCCAGATGCGGACTGAAGAGGACGGTTCCACCTGCCAGGTCCATCCACCCGGCGGCGCCTATTCCCACCGACCAGATGCGGTGGCCACGGCCCAGTTCCTCAACGAGTTCCACGATGACCTGCTCCACCGCCCGCGGGTCCGTTCCCGGAGTGGACCGGCGGGCTTCGCTAAGGATCCGACCCTCGGCATCCACAACGCCCGCGGCGACCTTCGTTCCCCCGATATCGATCCCAATGGCCAATCCCTTGCGGCCGAGGCGCAGGTGACCGCGGACTCCGTCGCCGTGCAAGCGTCCGGCGCGGTGGGTGGCGGGACGGCGGCGCCAGGGAGCCGGTCTTCCAAGGGGGCCGGCCTGATCGCCGGGCAACGCTCCGTACATAGTCCACCATTCTAGGCGGGCACCGGAATTGTCTTGACATACACCGCCACTCGCGGCGCTCATTGACGCCTAAGTTACTCGCCAGTAGGTTTGTGTACTGCACGGTCCCGCCCGGGGTATTAGTCTTTAGGCACACCCCCTGCGCGGGACTTCAGATATCAAAGGAGCTATAGTGCGCGAATTCAGTGTTCCGCCCCTGGTTGTTGTCCCACCCGAATCCAACATCACCGACCTGGTGTTGCGGCAGGCAGGGAAGGCCAGCAATCCGGCACTGTTTTCGCGCCTGGATGCCGCGGGCACGTGGCAGGACGTGCCCGCCACCGAGTTCCTGGCAGATGTCAGGGCCCTGGCCAAGGGCCTGATCGCCAGCGGCGTCGCTGCAGGCGACCGCGTGGGCATCATGTCCCGCACACGCTACGAGTGGGCCCTGGTCGACTTTTCCATCTGGTTCGCCGGTGCGGTGTCGGTCCCCATCTATGAAACGTCCTCCCCGTCCCAGGTCGCCTGGAACCTCGGGGATTCGGGCGCTGTGGCCGCTTTCGGCGAATCTGCGCACCACGAGAACGTCATCCGCCAGGCCGTTACGGCCGAGGGGCTCACTGACGTGCAGCATGTCTGGCAGCTTGAGGGCCAGGGACTGGACGCGCTCCGCGATGCCGGCCGGGATATCAGCGATGAAGAACTCGAAGCGCGCCGCAGCGCAGCGAACCTTGGCGACGTCGCCACCATCATCTACACCTCCGGAACCACGGGACGGCCCAAGGGCTGCGAGCTGACCCACGGGAACTTCGCGGAGCTCTCGGACAACGCCCTCGCCATCATCGGCGACATCGTCCATGAGAACGCCAAGACCATCATGTTCCTGCCGATGGCCCACGTGTTCGCCCGCTTCATCTCCGTGCTTGCGATGGCCGCAGGAACCACCGTGGCCCACACCCCCGACATCAAGAACCTCCTGGGCGACCTGCAGAGCTACGAGCCCACCTTCATCCTGGCGGTACCGAGGGTCTTCGAGAAGGTCTACAACTCCGCACTGACCAAAGCCGAGGACGGCGGCAAGGGCGCCATCTTCCACCGGGCAGCCGAAACCGCCATCGCGTTTTCCAAGGCCCGCCAGGACGGCCGGGTGGGGCTGGGCCTGAAGGTGCGCCACGCCCTGTTCAACAAACTCGTCTACGGCAAGCTGCGGGCGGCGATGGGCGGACACGTCGCGCACGCCGTGTCCGGCGGCGGGCCCCTGGGCGAACGGCTGGGTCACTTCTTCCAAGGAATCGGGCTGCAGGTGCTGGAGGGATACGGCCTCACGGAGACCACCGCTCCCATCACGGTCAACACGCCTTCACGGATCAAGATCGGATCGGTGGGCAAGCCGCTGCCGGGCAACGCGGTCAAGATCGCCGACGACGGCGAGATCCTGGCCAAGGGTGTCTGCGTCATGCGGGGCTACTACCGGAGGGAAGACCTCACCGCCGAGGCGTTCACGGACGGCTGGTTCCACACCGGAGATATCGGCCGGCTGGACGAGGAAGGCTTCGTATGGATCACGGGGCGTAAGAAGGAGATCATCGTTACGGCGGGCGGAAAGAACGTGATTCCGGCCCTCCTGGAGGACCAGATCCGCGCTGACGCCCTGGTCTCCCAGGTCCTGGTGGTGGGCGACAACAGGCCCTTCATCGGCGCGCTGGTGACCCTGGACCAGGAAGCACTGCCGGGCTGGCTCCAGCGCCACGGCCTTCCAGCGGACACCACCCTTGAGCAGGCCGCGGGCAATCCGGTAGTGAAAGCGGCGGTACAGGACCTGATCACCGCGGCAAACACATCGGTATCCCAGGCCGAGGCAATCAAGTCCTTCCGGATCGTTCCGGCGGACTTCACCGAGGCCTCCGGGCACCTGACCCCCTCCATGAAGGTGAAGCGGGCCCAGGTAATGAAGGACTTCGAAACAGTCATCGAGGAAATGTACTCCGCTCCGCGTTCATAGCAAGGCGTCACCACAACGAAGGGGGCCTTCCGTTGCCGGAAGGCCCCCTTCGTTTGCCCGGGCTATGGCCCGATTACTCCTCGATCACCAGCAGCAGATCCCCGCCTTGGACCTGCTCGACGGCGGAGATGGCGAGCCTGGCCACCTTGCCCGCTACCGGCGTCGTGATGGAAGCTTCCATCTTCATCGCTTCGATCGTTGCCACGGTATCTCCGGCCTGGACCGTGTCGCCCGGTTTGACGGTGACAGTGACAGCGCCGGCGAAGGGTGCGGCGACCTGGCCGGGCTGGCCGGGATCGGCTTTTTCGGCCGCCTTGACGTTGCTGACCACGGAACGGTCCCGCACCACGACGGGACGGGACTGGCCGTTAAGGGTGCACATGACAGTGCGCATGCCCTTCTCGTCCGGCTCCGAGACGGCTTCCAGGGAGGCGATGAGACGGACGCCGCGTTCCAGCTGGATTTCGTGCTCGGTGCCGCGCTGCAGGCCGTAGAGGTAGTCGCGGGTGTCCAGCACGGAGATGTTGCCGTACGTGTCCACGCTCTTCAGGTAGTCCTTGGTGGGTCCGTCGAAGAGCAACCGGTTCAGCGTGTGCTGGCGGGTCTTCGAATCGGACTTCAAGGCTGCGCTGTCCTCGGCGCTGAGCTCTGCATCGCGGACCTTCACGCTCCTGCCCTGCAGGGCCTTGGTGCGGAAGGGCTCGGGCCAGCCTCCCGGAGGATCACCGAGCTCGCCGGACAGGAAGCCGATGACGGAGTCGGGGATGTCGTAATTCTGCGGGTTCGCTTCGAAGTCCGCGGGATCGGCGTTGAGGCCCACCAGGTGGAGCGCGAGGTCACCCACCACCTTGGAGGACGGCGTCACCTTCACCAGGTGGCCCAGGATCCTGTCCGCGGCCGTGTACATGTCCTCGATCGCTTCGAAGCGCTCCCCCAGGCCCAATGCCATGGCCTGCTGGCGGAGGTTGGACAACTGGCCGCCGGGGATTTCGTGCTTGTACACGCGGCCTGTGGGGCCCGGCAGGCCGGACTCGAACGGGGCGTAGACACGGCGCACCGCTTCCCAGTACGGTTCCAGCGAGCTGACCGCGTCCAGGCTGATGCCGGTGTCACGCGGCGTGTGGGCCAGGGCAGCAACGAGGGCCGACGCCGAGGGCTGGCTGGTGGTGCCGGCCAGCGATGCGGCTGCGACGTCAACGGCGTCGACTCCGGCGTCGACGGCGGCGAGCAGGGTGGCCAGCTGGCCGCCCGCAGTATCGTGCGTGTGCAGGTGGACGGGCAGGTCGAACCGTTCCCGCAGGGCAGCCACGAGCTTTGCTGCTGCCGCAGGGCGGAGCAGGCCCGCCATATCCTTGATGGCCAGGATGTGGGCGCCGGCGTCCACGATCTTTTGCGCCAGCCCCAGGTAGTAATCCAGGGTGTAGAGCTTCTCTTCCGGGTCCAGCATGTCGCCGGTGTAGCAGAGCGCCACTTCGGCGACGGCGGTGCCGGTGGCGCGGACTGCCCGGATGGCCGGGGCCATCTGGCTGACGTCGTTCAAGGCGTCGAAGATACGGAAGATGTCGATGCCGGTGGAGGCGGCCTCGTTGACGAAGGCCTCCGTCACTTCTTCGGGGTACGGCGTGTAGCCAACCGTGTTGCGGCCGCGCAGGAGCATCTGGATGCACACGTTCGGCATCGCCTTGCGAAGCGCGGCGAGCCGGTCCCAAGGGTCCTCGCCGAGGAAGCGGAGCGCGACATCGTAGGTTGCTCCGCCCCATGCCTCGACGGACAGCAGCTGCGGGAGCAGCGCCGTGACGGCAGGCCCGGCGGCGACGAGGTCGCGGGTGCGGACACGGGTGGCCAGCAGGGACTGGTGTGCGTCGCGGAACGTGGTGTCCGTGACCGCCACCGCCGTCTGCTCGCGCAGTGCCTTGGCGAAGCCCTCCGGGCCCAGTTCGAGGAGCCTCTGGCGCGAACCCGCAGCCGCCTCCTTGCCCTTGACGTCGGGCAGCTTGTCGGCCGGGTTGGAGTGCACGGTCAATTCGCCGTTGGGCTTGTTGACGGTGACGTCGGCCAACCAGGTCAAGAGCTTGGTGCCGCGGTCCGCCGAGACCCGGGCCTTGAGCAGCTCGGGACGCTGGTCGATGAAGTTGGTGGCCACATCACCGGCGATGAAATCGGGGTCGTCCAGGACGGCCTGGAGGAAGGGGATGTTCGTGGAGACACCCCGGATGCGGAACTCTGCAAGGGCACGGCGGGCACGGGCCACCGCTGACGGGTAGTCGCGGCCGCGGCAGGTGAGCTTGACCAGCATCGAGTCGAAATGGGGGCTGATCTCGGCACCGGAGTACACCGTGCCGCCGTCGAGCCGCACACCCGCGCCGCCGGCAGAGCGGTAACCGGTGATCTTTCCGACGTCGGGCCGGAAACCGTTGGCGGGATCCTCGGTGGTGATGCGGCTCTGCAAGGCGGCACCGCGAAGCTTGACCGTGTCCTGGGAAAGCCCCAGGTCGGCCAGGGTCTCGCCGGAGGCGATCCGCATCTGGGCCTGCACCAGGTCCACGTCGGTGACTTCCTCGGTGACGGTGTGCTCCACCTGGATGCGCGGGTTCATTTCGATAAACACGTGCTGGCCTGCCCGCTCACCCTCGGTGTCCACCAGGAATTCGACCGTGCCGGCGTTGACGTAGTTCAGGGCCTTGGCGAACTTCACGGCGTCCCGGTAGAGGGCCTGCCGGATTCCCTCATCGAGATTGGGGGCGGGAGCGATCTCGATGACCTTCTGGTGCCGCCGCTGGATGGAGCAGTCGCGCTCGAAAAGGTGCATGACGTTGCCCTCTGCGTCGGCGAGGATCTGCACTTCAATGTGGCGCGGGCGGAGGACGGCCTGCTCCAGGAACATGGTGGGGTCACCGAAGGCAGCATCCGCCTCGCGCATGGCGGACTTCAGGGCCTCGGGCAGGGCTTCCCGGGTGTCCACCCGGCGCATGCCGCGCCCGCCGCCGCCCGCCACAGCCTTGGCGAAGATCGGGAAACCAATCTCATCGGCGGCGGCCAGGAGCTCGTCCAGGTCCTTGGACGGCTCGCTGGACTTCAGCACGGGGACACCGGCCTCGCGGGCAGCCTTGAGGGCGGCCACCTTGTTGCCGGCAAGTTCCAGCACTTCTGCAGGCGGACCCACAAAGGTAATGCCGGCGGCCTTCGCCGCGCGGGCAAGCTCCGGGTTCTCGGAGAGGAAGCCGTAGCCCGGGTAGATGGCGTCCGCGCCGGACTCCTTGGCAACCCGGACCACCTCAGCGACGTCCAGGTAGGCCCGGACCGGGTGCCCTTCCTCGCCGATCAGGTAGGCCTCGTCCGCTTTCTGGCGGTGGATCGAGTTTCGGTCCTCCTGCGGAAAAACGGCAACGGTCTTGGCGCCCAGCTCATAGCCGGCGCGGAAGGCCCTGATCGCGATTTCACCGCGGTTGGCCACCAGAACTTTGGAAAACATACTTCTCCTGCATCATTGCGGGGTGGATCGATGAGTGGTCACAGTGTCTAGGACCTACAAGGACAAACACAAATCTTTGTGGCCACCATCACAGATTTCCCCGTCATGTCCCGAACGCTTTCAGCCTGGCTGGCGGAAACCGCCCCGGCAGCACAGTCGGTGCCATGCCGACGTCCGATAAAGCAGGATTCGCCGACGCATCAACATATGATGAGTAGGGCGGCAGGACCGTCCGGCTTCGGCTCTGCCGAGGCAAACATTACCCCCAACACGGCATCCGGCGTTAGGTTTTGGTCTCTCAAGTGCAAGTAGTCAGCATCAGCAGCCTCAAGGGTGGAGTCGGCAAGACTTCCGTCACCACAGGATTGGCGTCTGCGGCGCTGGCCGCCGGAGTACGCACGCTGGTGGTGGACCTGGATCCGCACGCCGACGCCACCACCGCGTTGGGCGTCCAGCCCGGCGACCACCTGGACATCGGCAGGATGCTGAAGAGCCCCCGCCGGGCGAAACTGGCCGAGAATGTGGTGCGAAGCAGCTGGGCTGACCGTACCCCCGCCAATGGTTCCGGGCCCGCCGTCCTTGACGTCGCCGTCGGCTCCGCCTACACAGGCATTTACGACCGGCCGGACCTGGGCCGCCGCGACCTCCGCAGGCTTTCGGCCGTACTCGCCGGTGCCGAGGACTACCAGCTGGTCCTGATCGACTGCCCGCCGTCCCTCAACGGACTGACGCGCATGGCGTGGGCCGCCAGCGACAAAGTCGCCCTGGTCGCCGAGCCCGGCCTCTTTTCGGTGGCGGGCACGGAGCGCACCATGCGCGCCATCCAACTGTTCCGCCAGGAGTTCGCCCCCAACCTTTCGCCTGCCGGCATCGTGGCCAACCGGGTCCGAACGGGCTCTTCCGAGCACACCTACCGGCTGGCGGAGATGGAATCCATGTTTGGCGAACTCCTGCTGAGCCCGCGGATCCCGGAGCAGGCCAACTGGCAGCAGATCCAGGGCGCGGCCCACCCTGTCCATCACTGGCCCGGCGATTCGGCCAAGTCCGCGGCAGGATTGTTTGACGACCTCCTGGCCAACCTCATGGCCGCCGGCAGCAGCCTGCGCAGCCGCACGCGCTAGGAGCCGTTCCAACGTGTAAGGGCCACCCTCCGACCGGAGGGTGGCCCTTACACGTTGAAATTCGTGTCAGCTGATTTTCCGCGCTGCACGGCGCTTACTCAGTTCGTCGTCGGGAAACGATTGTTCCGCGGCATGCTCGCTGGGCAGCGAGGCGAGGCTGCCTTCCACTTCCCGCCAGACGCGGCCCACGGCGATCCCGAAGACACCCTGGCCGCCCTGGACGAGGTCAATGACCTCATCCGCGGACGTGCACTCGTAGACGCTGGCACCGTCGCTCATGAGCGTGATCTGGGCCAGGTCCTCCACGCCGCGCTCCCGGAGGTGCTCGACGGCGGTGCGGATCTGCTGCAGGGACACCCCTGTGTCCAGGAGGCGCTTGACGACCTTGAGGACCAGGATGTCGCGGAAGCCGTACAGCCGCTGTGAGCCGGAGCCGGCGGCGCCGCGGACGGCGGGCTCCACCAGACCGGTCCTCGCCCAGTAATCGAGTTGCCGGTAAGTAATGCCTGCCGCTTTGCAGGCAGTGGGTCCGCGGTAGCCTGCGTCCTCGTCCAGTACCGGAAGGTCCTCGGTGAACAGGAGGCCCTGGGCACCGCTCACGGGCACAGCAACACCAGCCGTGGGCTGTTTCAGCCCGCCTGCTTCGCCTTTGGGACTCACCTGGATCCTCCTTGTCGTACGCTCCCAGGAACTCATTAAGGCAGCTTCGGCATGAAGACCATGCGTGTAATTTGTCGCGGGGCGCACTTTCCAGTGTGACTTGCGCGGCTGCCGTAAGCAAGGGAACTTGATACTTCGACGTTAGGCCCGGCAGGTCCCGAGGTCAAAGACGTTGGGGGGTTGAAAGAGGCGTGTCGAAACTTTCAGCCTCAACTTTAACCTTAACGTGACCTTAGCCGTCGAAATCCTCGGGCTCCACGTCGTCGAGGAACTCGCGGAACCGGCGCATTTCGCGCTCTTCGTCTACCGTGGGGCCCGGCTCGGTGTCCTCCCCCTCGTCGTGCTCGGTGATGCGCACCCCGGCCTCGTCCATGACCGAATCGGCACACCAGATCCGGCATTTGGCACGGAGCGCGATGGCCAGCGCGTCGGAGGCCCGGGAGCTGACGGTGGTTCCGTTCTCGAACTGCAGCTGGCCGTAGAAAATGTTGTCTTCGACAGCCACGATGTTGACGCTGACCACGGAGTGCCCCAAGGACTCCACCACATCCACGAGGAGGTCGTGCGTCATGGGCCTGGGCGGGACCACGCCCTGCTGGGCCAGCGCAATGGCGCTGGCCTCAGGCGTGCCGATCCAGATGGGGACGTGGCGTTCGCCGTGCATCTCCTTAAGCAGGACCAGCGGCTGGTTGGACGGCAGTTCGATGCGAACCCCTACGATCTCTACTTCAATCATCAGATGTCCATGCGTGAGATGTGGTCTTGCACCAGGGCCCGGTGCAGGGTGAGGCAAAGATCGCTGATCTCGCGGGCGGCCTCGGCGGCCCGTGCCTGCGATGCCGAGTCCTTGCGCGAGGCCAGCGGCGCGACGGCACGTTCCACCAGGCCGAATTCCCTCTCGGCCGCCGCCTGGAAGGGACGCAGGTGGCGTGGCTCGAGCCCATGGCTTTCCAGCTGCACGCACGCCCGGGCAACCTGGAGGGCATGCTCATCGAATTGGCCGTTGCTGTGGCTGATGAGACCGAAGCTCAGCAGCGACTGCAGCAGGGGGACGCTGGCTCCGGATTCGGTCCGGAGCTGTTCCTCGCTCATTTTCCGCCCGCGGTTCTGCAACTCAGCCGCAAGCTCGTCCGAGACGATGCGCGGGGAGACCACGACGCCGGGCGGCAGGTTATCCGGCCGCTCCCCCCGGTCGATCGCGTCAAGGTAGTCCTTGATGACCTTCAGGGGCAGGTACTGGTCGCGCTGCAGGGCCAGGACGAAGCGCAACCGTTCGACGTCGCCGTCGGAATACTGGCGGTAGCCGGCCGGTGTGCGGCGCGGATTGATCAGCCCCTTCTCCTCAAGGAAACGGATCTTTGACGCTGTCATGCCCGGGAAGTCGGCGCTGAGCTGGGCGAGGACCTCGCCGATATTCAGGACCTGGGGGCCCCGGCGTTCCGGTTGTGCCATTGCCACAGGCAGTGGTCCCCGGTTCAGCTGCGGCCTGCAGCCGTGGCAGGGCTCAGGTAGAAGGTAAGGCGGAACTTGCCGATCTGGACTTCGCTGCCGGACTTCAGCTCCACGCTGTCCACCCGGTCATGGTTGACGTAGGTGCCGTTAAGGCTGTTCTTGTCCACGACTTCGAAACTGCGCGCGGTGCGACGGAATTCGACGTGCCGGCGCGAAACGGTGACATCGTCCAGGAAGATATCAGCGTCCGGATGGCGTCCGGCGGTGGTCACGTCCGAATCCAGGAGGAACCGGGCACCGGCGTTAGGGCCGCTGTGGGCCACCAGCAGCGCGGAACCGGCAGGCAGGGCCTCCACGGAATTGCGCTCGTCCGAGGAAAGCTTCGGGGCGATGGTGGGCTCGTCGGTGACCGGCGTGAGATGGATCGAGGTGGTCTCCGACGCCTTAGCCGCACCCGTGCCGTAATCCCCATCGGCAGGGTTGTGTCTGTGGCCAGCCATGGATTCCTCCTCTTAGACGTGCAGGGCCTTTGGCCCGCAACCAACGATTGCTCTCCGGCCCTGCGCGGCAGGTCCGGCACCGGCTCCCGATCCGGCCACTGACGTGCGAAGACGTCCTGCCTGCGACGCGGGGCCGGACCGGATTAACCGGTTAGCTTTAGCCTACCTGTTGTTCGTACTCCGATGCACTGAGCAGCGACTCTACGGCATCAGGTTCGGCCAGTTTGATCTCGATAAGCCAGCCGTCGCCGTAGGGATCGGTGTTGATCAGGGCCGAATCGCTGTCCAGGGAGTCGTTGCGCGCCACGACTTCGCCGGAAACGGGTGCGTAGATGTCGCTCACGCTCTTGGTGGACTCGACCTCGCCCACCACTTCGTTTGCCGTAATCTTCGTGCCAACTTCGGGCATCTGGGCGTAAACGACATCGCCAAGGGCGTCCTGGGCAAAATCGGTGATTCCCACGCGGACCACGCCGTCGGCATTGGGGGCGGTAACCCACTCATGTTCGGCGGTGTAGGACAGGTCTTCGGGAATGTTGCTCATGGGGGGCCTTTCATCGGGGTGCGCGCCAAGGTCAAGAGTGGCCCGGGAATCGGGCCGCCGCTGAAAGTATAGGCATAACTGCCGGGGCGGGCACCGGGGTTTCTGACAAGATGGGACCCATGAGTGCAAGCACTGGTGCAGCGTCCCTGCGGCAGGGCAGGTAAGCCATGCCGGAACTGCCCGAAGTAGCCGGCCTGGCCACGTTCCTGGACGAGCAGCTGCGGGGGTGCACGATCTCCAGGCTGCAGATCGTGTCCTTCGCTGTCCTCAAGACCGCCGACCCTCCCTTCAGCGCCCTCGAGGGGCAGTTGGTTTCCGGGGTCCGGCGGTTTGGAAAGTTCATCAGCATCGATACCGCGGGCGTGTCGCTGGTGTTCCACCTGGCGCGCGCGGGGTGGGTGCGCTTTACGGATTCCCCCGCTGACAGCCAGCTTCGAATGGGCAAGGGGCTGATCGCCGTCCGGTGCACCTTCACCGGCCCCGACGGCCCGCGCGGCTTGGACCTGACCGAAGCGGGCACCAAGAAGAGCCTCGCGGTCTACGTGGTGCGCGATCCGCAGGATGTGCCCGGCATTGCGGCTCTTGGCCCCGATCCGTTCACGGAGGCGTTCGACGCCGGGATGCTGGCGGAGATCCTGCAGGGCAGTTCGCAGCAGATCAAGGGGCTCCTGCGCAGCCAAAGCGTCATTGCCGGCATCGGCAACGCGTACAGCGATGAAATCCTGCACGCCGCGCGGATCTCCCCGTTCGCGATTGCCAAGTCCCTGGACCGGGACACGGTCCAGGTGCTTTATGACGCCATCCACAGCGTGCTGGGCCAGGCGCTGGCGGAAGCCCGCGGCAAGCCGCCCAAGGACCTCAAGGACGTCAAGCGAAGCCACATGCGGGTGCACGCCCGCACCGGCCAGCCCTGCCCCGTCTGCGGCGACACCGTCCGTGAAGTCTCTTTTGCCGACACTGCGCTGCAGTACTGTCCCACGTGCCAGACGAAGGGCAAGATCCTGGCGGACCGGAGGACATCGAAGTTCCTGAAGTAGGCCGATCGGGAGCCGGGCGTCCGGGCGGCATGCCAAAAAACCGGAAGGCGCCGGAGATGATCTCCGGCGCCTTCCGCTTTTTGGTCGGGCTGACAGGATTTGAACCTGCGACCCCTTGACCCCCAGTCAAGTGCGCTACCAAGCTGCGCTACAGCCCGCTGGTTCCGCCGTTCTCCGCTGACTCCTATCCAAGGATTTCGCCGAGGATTTCCATCAGCAGTCCGGCCGAACCACCTAGAAGAGCTTACACGATCCGGAGGGGTGCCAGTGACACATTCCGGTGATCAGCCCCAAGGTGTGTCGCAATTAACGCTTCCGGCCGCGCTTCTCGCGCACGCGCATGCTGACCTCGATGGGGGTGCCTTCGAACCCGAAGGTTTCCCGCAGCCGGCGGGTGATGAACCGGCGGTAGCCGGGGTCCAGGAAGCCGGTGGTGAACAGCACGAACTTCGGCGGGCGGCTGGAGGCCTGGGTGCCGAAGAGGATGCGCGGCTGCTTGCCGCCACGGACCGGGTGCGGGTGTGCGGCCACGAGTTCGCCGAGGAAGGCATTGAGGCGCCCGGTGGGGATGCGCCGGTCCCAGTTCTCCAGGGCCAGGTCCAGTGCCGGCACCAGGCGGTCTTTGTGCCAGCCGGTCTTGGCGGAGATGTTGACCCGCGGAGCCCACTCGACGTGGGCAAGGTCCTGCTCGATTTCCCGTTCCAGGTAGCGGCGGCGTTCGTCGTCGAGCAGGTCCCACTTGTTGAACGCCAGCACCAGGGCGCGTCCGGATTCGATGGCCAGCTGGAGGATGCGCACGTCCTGTTCGCTGAGGACCTCGTCCACGGCCAGGAGCACGACGGCGACCTCCGCCTTTTCGAGGGCAGCCTGCGTCCGGAGGGAGGCGTAGTAGTCCGCACCCTGGGCCATGTGCTGGCGGCGGCGGATGCCGGCGGTGTCCACGAAACGCCACGTGCGGCCGCCGAGTTCGATGAATTCGTCCACGGGGTCACGGGTGGTGCCGGCGGTGTTGTCCACCACTACACGCTCGGATCCGGCGAGCTTGTTCAGCAGGGAGGACTTGCCCACGTTGGGACGGCCGATCAGGGCGATCCGGCGGGGACCGCCGGACCGTTCCACGCCCTCGACGGTGGAGAATTCGGGGAGGACGTCCATGACGTGGTCCAGGAGGTCCGCCACGCCGCGGCCGTGCAGCGCTGATACCGGGTACGGTTCGCCGAAGCCGAGGCCCCACAGTGCGGCGCTGTCTGCTTCCTGGGCGAAGTCGTCCACCTTGTTGGCCACCATGATGACCGGTTTCTTGCTGCGGCGAAGCATCTTCATGACGCCTTCGTCCGTGGCGGTGGCGCCGACGGCGGAGTCCACCACGAAGAGGACGGCGTCGGCAAGTTCCACGGCCATTTCGGCCTGCTCGGCCACGCGGGCGTGGATGCCGCGGGCGTCATGTTCCCATCCGCCCGTGTCCACCAAGGTGAAGTTGCGGCCGTTCCAGTTCGCCGAGTACATGACGCGGTCCCGGGTGACGCCGGGGGTGTCCTCCACCACGGCTTCCCGCCGGCCCAGGATCCGGTTTACCAGCGTGGACTTGCCCACGTTCGGGCGGCCGATGATTGCCAGGACAGGATCCAGCTTAAGGGGACCCTCCAGGTCCTCGTCGCCGTAGTGTCCGCTGAGCAGGGCGGCGTCGTCCTCATCGAGGTCGTAGTCCTCCAGGCCGGCCCGGAGGGATGCGGCACGCAGCTCCGCTTCGTCGTCGCCTATTGCCGCCAGCCGTTCGGCGACCTGGTCGCTGCCGGAGGGTACGTATTCGTCGTCGCCGGCACCGGAATGCCCGGAAGTCTGGGTGGTGTCGCTCATTGCACTGTCCTTAGTGGTCATCTGCCGGCGTCCCCGGCTACTGCTGTCAGGTCTTGGTGATCAGCGAAGGGCAAGGGCTGCCCGCTGATGTTGATGGTGTCCTGGACATGCCCCGCCAGGGCCGCACGGATTTCCTGCGCCGCCCTGTCCATTGAAGCACGTCCGCTTTCGCCGGCCCGGCGGGCCAGGGTAAGGGCTGTTCCGAAGCTGACGTGGAAGCGCCGCCCGGGCCGCGGAACGGAATCCAGGTGTTCAGCTCCCTGGCGGGTCCCGAGGATGGCCACCGGAACCACCGGCGCACCGGAGTTCAGGGCCAGCCACGCCACGCCGCCGTTAATGTCTTCTGCTGCCCCGCTCCCCCGCGTTCCCTCGGGGAGAATCCCGACGCAGCGTCCGGCGTCGAGCACGGCCTTGCAGCGCTGCAGCGCGCCCCGGTCGCCGCGGCGGTCCACGGGAAGTTGTCCGGAGGCGGTGAGGACCCGGCCCAGGAAACCTTTGAACATCTCCTGCTTCACCAGGATGTGCATGGGCCGCGGGGCCGCGCCGAACATCACCGGCCCGTCCAGGAAGCTGATGTGGTTGCCCGCGAAGATGACGGGGCCGCCGGTGGGGACGTTGCTCCTGCCGGTCACGGAGGTCCGGTAGACCACGTGGTCCAGCACCCAGCCCACGGGCCTGCTCCACACCGTGGTCAATCCGGACGGCAGGCCGATGCCGGCGTCAGTCACGGTTGAGCACCTTGGTGACGATGACGAGCGCGGCGTCCACGGTCTGCTCGAAGTCGAGGTCCGAGGAGTCAAGGGTGACCACGCCGTCCGCCGCCTGGGTAAAGTTGACGACCGTTGAGTCCTTGGCGTCCCGGTGCGTGACCTGGGCGGCAAGTTGTTCGGCGTTCTGGGTGCCGCCCAGCTGGATGCCGCGCCGGCGCAGCCGGGCTTCCTCGCTGGCCGTGAGGAGCATGCGCACTTCGGCGCCGGGCGCGACGACGGTGGTGATGTCCCGGCCTTCCACCACCATGCGGCGGTGGTGCTTTTCGATCAGGTCCCGCTGCCGGCGGATCAGTTCGGTCCGGGCCCCAAGCGTGGTGGCGACGGCGCTGACGGCTGAGGAGATCGCGGGCTCACGGATGGCGTCGGTGACGTCTACGCCGCCAACCCGCACGTATTCCTCCTGCGGGCTGGTGCTCAATTCCAGCACAAAGTCGCGGGAGGCCTGCTCCACGGCAGGGGTGTCCGCCAGGTCGATGCCCTCGCTCACGCAGAACCAGGTCAGGGCACGGTACATGGCACCGGTGTCCAGGTAGGCAAGCCGGAGCCGGCGGGCGACTTCCTTGCTCACGCTGGATTTGCCGGAGCCTGACGGCCCGTCGATGGCAACCACCAGGGGCCGGCCGATGCGCAGCGCGCGCATGGTTTCGAGAAGTTCCTGTGTCATTACTGAAGTACCCGCCATCCGCGGTCGTTGAGGGCTTCGATCAGGTGGTCGTGCTTGTTCGGCAACACAGACAATTCCACCATGCCAACGTTTTGTCCGGATGAATGATCCAGCCGGAGGTCTTCGACGTTCACGCCGATTTCACCGATCTCGGTGAGCAGCTGCGCGATCTGGCCAGGCTTGTCGTCCACCAGCACCGTCAGCCAGGAATATGCCTGCGGCGGCCCGCCGTGCTTGCCGGGAATCCGCGCCTGGCCGGCGTTCCCCTCACTGATGAGCTGGGCCAGGTCCAGGCGGGCGCCCGGTGCCGTGGGCTGCTCCAAGGTTCCGATGAGCCGGTTCAGGTCCTCGCGGACACCATAAAGGATCTCCACGACCTTGGCCGCGTTGCCGCCCAGGATCTGGACCCACAGGGTGGGATCGCTGGCGGCGATCCTGGTGACGTCGCGCAGGCCGTTGCCCGCCAGGGACAGGGCATGCAGCGGCGTGCCCTGCAGTCTGCTGGCCAGGAGCGAAGACATGACCTGGGGCAGGTGCGACACCAGGGCAACGGCTTCATCGTGTTCTTCCGCCGTGAACTGCGAGACGACGGCTCCCAGGTCCGAAGCAAGGGAGCGAGCCACCTGCAGGGCATGGCCCGACGTCTCCTCCGACGGGCAGAGCACCCACGGCATGGAGGTGAACAGCTCGCCGCGGGCAGCCACCGGACCGGACTTTTCCCTGCCGGCCATGGGGTGCGTGCCCACGTACCGTGAAAGGTCGGCGCCCAGGCTCCGGAGCCGGGCAAGGATGTCCGCCTTGACACTGGCAATATCCACTACGACGGCGTCAGGGTAGTCAGAGAGTGCCTGGCAGACGACGTCGGCAGTAACGTCCGGCGGAGCGGCAACCACCACGAGCTGGGCTTTTCCGCTGCCGAGGTCGGACAGCGGGCGGCCGGCCCCGATGTCCACCGCCACCGCCTGGTTGGTGGGTGACGGATCGGACAGGAACACCGCCACGCCGCGCCCCCGCAGGCCCAGCCCGATGCTGGTACCCAGCAGTCCGGCGCCAAGAACCACCACAGGCCCGTCCAGGTGGCCGCGGCCGTGGCTTTTGAACGCGGACATGGATCAGAGCCCTACGGATGCCAGCAGGTGGCCGACTTCCTGCTTGCCGAGGTTGCGGATGCTGCCCTGGCGCTGGTCTCCGAGCCCAATGGGGCCCACCTTGACGCGGACCAGCCGCTGGACCGGGAACCCGACGGCGTCGAAGAGACGGCGGACAATCCGGTTCTTGCCGGAGTGCAGCACAACCTCGATCAGCACGTGGCCGGGCGTGGAGTCCACCAGCCGGAATGAATCGACGCTGGCAAAGCCGTCCTCAAGCTCGACGCCGGCCTTCAGCTGGGCACCAACACCCTGCGGGAACGGCCCGCGCACCTGGACCAGGTAGGTCTTGGGTACCTCGTAGGAAGGGTGCGTCAGCCGGTTGGCGAGTTCGCCGTCGTTGGTCAGCAGCAGCAGTCCCTCGGTGGCGACGTCCAGCCGGCCCACGTGGAAGAGGCGTTCGCCGGTGTTCTTGTTGTTCTTCAGGAAGTCGCTGATGCAGGGCCGGCCCTCCGGGTCCTCCATGGTGGACACCACGCCCTTGGGCTTGTTGAACACCATGTAGACCAGGTTTTCGTCGAGCTGGATCCGCAGGCCGTCGACGTGGATGACGGCGGTTTTGGGATCGACGCGGACACCGAGCTCGGTGACCACCTGGCCGTCCACCTCCACCCGGCCTTCCGCGATCATCTCTTCGCAGACGCGCCGGGACGCGACTCCCGCCGACGCCATGACCTTCTGGAGGCGGACGCCGTCGGCATCGTGGAGTTCCGACTGGGGAACGTTGCCGCGGGGGCCCTTCCTGCGGGCAGGTTTGCGGACCGGGCCGAGGTTCTGGCCGAAGCGTTCGCTGCCAAAGGCGCGGGAGGCCGCCGCGCCGGGTGCGCCCGTGCGCGGCTTGGGCTTGGGTGCGCCGGGAGTTCCGGGGGCCTTCTTGGCTCCCGGCTTGCGGGCTGCGGGCTTGCGCGACGACGGCGCGGCCGGCTTGGAGCCTCCTGCTGCGCGTCCTTGCTGGTCCCCGGCAAGGTCGGGGTCGACGAAGCGCTCCTCGCGCGGCTTGGGTGCCCGCTGCGGGCGGTCGCCGCCGAATGCGGACGCACGCTTTGCGGCGCCGCCCCGGGAGCCTCCGCCCTGATTGCCGCCGCGCTGGGGTGAATTCCCGCGCTGTGACGCGTTGCGGTCGCTCCCGCCGCGTCCTGATCCGTTACGTGGTGAACCCTGGCGTCCCGCCTGTGTCATGACCCGTCCTTCGATATTTTGGCCCGCAGAGATGTCCAAGAACAACCCTAGCCAGCCGTGCAGACTTCGTCTGCCCTGGTAAGTGAATTGACGCGGACAGGGCGTGCCCTGCCTACATCCTGTCGGCGTCGTAGAACTCTGCGATCCCGTCGAGCCCCGGTAGGTGCGGCGACAGGTGGGGCAACTCCCCCACTGAACCGATTCCCATCCGTTCAAGGAAATAGGAGGTGGTCCGGTAGAGGATTGCGCCGGACTCGGGATCGGTTCCCGCGTCCTCGATCAGCCCGCGCTGGGCGAGTGTCCGTACGACAGAATCAACATTGACTCCGCGAATTGCAGACACCCTGGCCCGTGAAACGGGTTGGCGGTACGCGATGACCGCCAGTGTTTCCAACGCCGCCTGGGTGAGCCTGGTGGTCTGCCCCTCAAGCACGTACTTGCCCACAATGTCGGCAAACTCGGCGCGGGAGTAGATCCGCCAGCCACCGGCGATGTTCCGCAATTCAAAACCCCGGGGCCTGGAGCCCAAGCCAGCGTGGCTGGCATTCTCCATATCCGGGGCGTTAACAGTATAGCCGTCATACTCGCGTTGCAGTTCTGCCAGCAGGGAGCGCACCGTGGCGGGTGCGAGGCCGACCCCCGCGGCGAGCTCGTCCTCGGTGGCCGGCTCGTCGAGGACCATGAGGACGGCCTCAAGGGCGGCCTTGGCGCCACCGGGAAGCCCGGCGGCGTCGTGGGCATCCACAAAATCCTCCCCCGGCTCCGGTTGTTGCGGTTCCAGGTTCACAGTTGTTCCTCGTATTCTTCGCTGAGATGCTCCGCCGACCAGTCGCGGCCATCGGCTGTCCAGTGGATGGCGAGCTCTGCCAGCGGGGACAGCTGGTCGAATGAAACGGCCTTGTCCCTGAACAGCTCCAACAGGGCCAGGAACCGGGCGACCACTACCAGCGTTGATTCGGCGTCGGCGATCAGGGAGCGGAAGGTCAACGGGGACTGCCGTTGCAGGCGCAGCCCCAGCATCTCCGCCTGCTCCTTGACGCTGACGTTGCCCCCGTGGAGGTGCCCAAGCGCCACCTGCGGCGGCTGCGCCGGTGCCTTGGGCCGGAGGGCGGCCTCGGCCAGCGCGGCGAATTGTTCAGGCGTGTGCTTCCAGACCAGTTCGGGAAGCATAGCCGCGAACTGTTCTTCAAGTGCCGCCTGCCGCGGGAAGCGCCGGCCTTCCTGGTGCAGGGTCTCGCCAAGGATTCCAGCCACATGCTTGAAGGCTTTGTATTGGAGCAGCCGGGCGAAGAGCAGGTCCCTCGCTTCCAACAGGGCGATGTCTTCGTCGTCCTCGACCTCACCGGCGGGAAGGAGCCGTGCCGCCTTCAGGTCGAGCAGCGTGGCGGCAATCACCAGGAACTCGCTTGCCTCGTCCAGCGCCCATTCTTCGCCGAGCTCCTGGAGTTTCCGGATGTACTTGATGAACTCATCCGTCACGGTGGCGATGGCCACCTCGGTGATGTCCAGCTGGTGCTTGGCAATGAGGCCCAGGAGGAGGTCGAAAGGCCCGGTGAAGTTGGCCAGCCTGACCTCGAAGCCTGGCTTTGATTCGGCCACGGCGTTGGTTACGGTGCGCCGCCGCGGGCGATCAGTTCCTTGGCCAGCCGGCGGTAGGCGTCTGCCCCCACATGGTTCCCCGCGTAGCTGGTGATGGGTTCGGCGGCAACGGTGGCATCGGCGAACTTGATGGAACGCTTGATGACGGTCTCGAAGACTTTGTCGCCGAAGGCCTCCACCAGGCGGGTGATGACTTCCCGGCTGTGCAGCGTGCGGGCGTCGTACATGGTGGCCAGCACGCCGTCCACCTGCAGGCGCGGGTTCAGCCGGTCCTGGACTTTGTCGATGGTTTCGACCAGCAGCGCCACCGCGCGGAGCGCAAAGAACTCGCAGATCAGCGGGATGATGACGCCGTGTGCTGCGGTAAGGGCGTTAACGGTCAGGAGGCCGAGGGAAGGCTGGCAGTCGATGAGGACGACGTCGTAATCGTCTTCGACCTTCTTGAGCGCACGGTCCAGGACTTGCTCGCGCGCTACTTCGTTGACCAACTGAACCTCCGCGGCGGAGAGGTCGATGTTGGCCGGCAGCAGGTCCACGTTGTCGACGCCGGTCTGGTGGATGGCGTCGCGAATGTCCACCTTGCGGTCCATCAGGACGTTGTAGACGGTGAGGTCAAGCTCGTGCGGATTGACGCCAAGGCCTGCCGAGAGCGCACCCTGGGGGTCGAAGTCCACCAGCAGGACCCGGCGGCCGTATTCTGCGAGCGCTGCAGCGAGGTTGATGGTGGAGGTCGTCTTCCCGACGCCACCCTTCTGGTTGACCATGGCAATGACGCGGGCCGGGCCGTGGGAGGACAGCGGCGCGGGTTCCGGGAACTCCCGGTATGGGCGCCCGGTGGGGCCCATCACCGCGTTTTCCAGGTCGAATTCCGTGCCCTCCAGAGTTGCTGAACCCTGTTCGCTGCTCACGTATCTGTCCACACTTTCGATGACGGTGATTTCCTGCCGCTGGCTCGCCAGCGCCGTTCGTTCTGATCCTTAGGTTACAGCGCCCGACACGGCATTCGACGGAACTTGACTTTCCGCGAATGTTGAGCCTTGACCTTCTAGTTGAGGTCGAAGGTTTCGGGTTGGACGCACGAAAACAGCCCCCGCAGCTGAGGCTGCAGGGGCTGTTTCATGCGGTGCCGCCGGTGAAGATCAGGCCTTGGCGACCTCCCGGGCGCCTTCTTCCTTGGGTGCCATTTCGCCATGCCCGGCGATCATGGTCTGCTCATCGAACGGAGCCTCGCCGGAGAGGACGCGGGTGACCTGGCCGCCGTCGATCTCCTTGACCCAGGTGCCGATCAGGACGGTGGCGACGGCGTTGCCGGTGAAGTTCGTCAGTGCGCGGGCTTCGGACATGAAGCGGTCGATGCCGACGATCATTCCCACGCCGCCGAGCAGCTCGGGACGGTGTGCCTGCAGGCCTGCGGCAAGGGTGGCCAGGCCGGCGCCGGTCACACCGGCGGCACCCTTGGACGCAATGATCATGAAGATCAGCAGGGAGATCTGGGCGCCAAGGTCCAGCGGGGTGCCCATGGCGTTGGCAACGAAGAGCGATGCCATGGTCAGGTAGATGGCCGTTCCGTCCAGGTTGAAGGAGTATCCGGTGGGAACGGTCACGCCGACGACGGGCTTGGAGACGCCCAGGTGTTCCATCTTGGCGATCAGCCGCGGGAGTGCAGCCTCGGAGGATGACGTGGAGAAGATCAGGAGGTATTCCCGGGCCAAGTACTTCATCAGCTTGAAGATGTTGACGCCCGCCACCACCTGGAGGAGCCCGCCGAGGATCACGACGATGAACAGCGCACAGGTGATGTAGAACGCCACCATCAGGGTGAACATGCTCACGATGGCCTGGACGCCTGTGGCACCCACGACGGCGGCGATGGCACCGAAGGCACCAACCGGTGCTAGCCACATGATCATGATCAGGACGCGGAACACGAGGGCCTGGCCGTGGCCGATGGCCTTGAGGATCGGAGCGCCCTGGGGGCCCATCTTTTGCAGCGCGAAGCCAACCAGGATTGCCGCGAGCAGGGTGGGCAGAACGGGGATGTCGCTGGGGATGATGCCCAGCAGGAAGTCAACGGTGCTGTCCGTGGCTGCCTTCTTGTTGGGATCGTAGGGCGTGAGCTTCAGGCCCTCGCCGGGGTGGATGAGGTTGCCCACCACCAGGCCGATGGCCAGGGCGAAGGTCGACATGATGACGAAGTAGCCCAGCGCCAGGCCACCCACCTTGCCCACGGTGGCCGCCTTGGCGATGGACCCGATGCCCAGGACGATGGTGCAGAAGATGACCGGAGCGATCATCATCTTGATCAGCTTGATGAACCCGTCGCCCAGGGGCTTGAGGTTCTTGGCGACCTCCGGGAACAGCAGGCCGACCAGCGCGCCCAGGATAACTGCCGCGATGACGGCGATGTAAAGATAGTGGGACTTGTCCAGTCCCTTGCGCCGCGGCGTCGCGGTTCCGAGCGACTCTCCTCGTTGAGAAGCCATGATGTGTCTCCTTGTGGATATTCTGATAGACGCTGCGGCGCAGACTCTGGGCTCGACACGTCCTTGCAATGTGATATCCATCATTGGGCACCCCGTGATCCAGCTCACCGTTGCGTTCATATTGGTCGTGGCACCCGCAGGGTCAGATGGAGGTACGCATGATCCACCGCTGGAGTATTGCCCGCCGGCTCTTCGTGGCAAACCTGCTGATCGTGGTGTGCTTCATCGCCATCGTGGGAACGGCGGCCTACCTCGACGCACGGGACCGGACCTATGACGAAGCCGGCCGCCGGATGGAGGGGGTGGCCGCCTCCATCGCCGCCAATCCGCTGGTGCTGCAGGCCGCTGCCACGCCGGACCCGTCGGTCCTCCTGCAGCCGTATGCCAAGGATGTCACCGCCGCGGCCCGCGTCGATTTCATCACCATCATGGCTCCCGACCGGACCCGCTGGACGCATCCCCGGGATGAGGAACTGGGCCGGCCCTACATCGGCTCCATCGACGCAGCCCTGCAGGGGCGGACGTTTACGGAAGTCACCGCGGGAACCCTGGGCCCTTCCGTCCGGACCATAGTTCCGGTCAAGGATTCAGCGGGAACAATCAAAGCGCTGGTGGCTGTGGGTGTAACTGTCCGCAACGTGGACGTTGCCTTCGCTGCCCGGCTCCCCGTGCTGCTGGCCCTTGGCATTGCCCTGCTGGTGGGCGGGTCCCTGGCCTCGTGGCTGCTGGGCCGGTACCTTCGCCGGGTGACCCGCGGCTGGGGGCCCGAACAATTGGCCCAGCTGTTCGCCTATTACGAGTCGGTACTTCACTCGGTCCGCGAGGGGCTGATCCTGATCGATGCCAGGAAGCGGGTGGTGATGTACAACGACCAGGCCGCCGAGCTGCTGGGCCTTGCGGAAACCGGAAGCAATGATCCCACCAAGCCGCCGTCGCTGTCCGACCTCCCACTGGACAGCGAACTTCGCAGCCTGTTCGATTCCGGACGTACCACCAAGGACGAGATGGTCCTGACAGGTTCCCGCGTGCTGGTGGTCAACCAGGGCCCTGCCCGGGGTCCGGAGTCGCCCGGCGTGCGCGGCAAGGTCCCGGTGTATGGAACGGTTGCGACACTCCGGGACAGGACGGAGATCGAAGCCCTGGGCAACGAGTTGCAGACGATGCGGACCCTGTCCGACGCGTTGCGGGCGCAGACCCACGAACACGCCAACCGGCTGCACACCATGGTCTCGCTCCTGGAGCTGGGCCGGACCGGAGAAGCCCTGGACTTTGCCACGAAGGACCTCGCGTTGAGCCAGCAACTGACCGATGACATGGTGAGCTCCATCGACGAACCGGTGGTGGGTGCCCTGGTCATGGGCAAGGTGGCCGAGGCCCACGAGCGCGGGGTCCAGCTGGATGTTTCCACCCTGGGTTCGGGCTCGACGCAGGGTGTCGCCGTCCAGGACCTGGTGACGATCATGGGCAACCTGCTGGACAATGCTATTGACGCGGCCGCGGATGCTCCCGCCCCGCGGCGGGTCCAGCTGACCCTGGAAGCTGACGAGGAAGGACTGGATATCGCGGTCAACGACTCCGGGACCCCTATCGACCCGGCCGATGCCGACCTGATCTTCCGGCACGGATTCAGCACGAAACCGGCCGGCCCCGGGGGCCGGGGGATCGGGCTGGCGCTGGTCCGCCAGGCAGTGGGGCGTTTGGGCGGTACGCTGGCCATCAACGGACGGAACGGCGCCAAGTTCGAAGTCTTCCTGCCCGCGGCGGTTCCCCCGGAAAAGGAGCACAGCCAGTGAGCAACATCCGGGTCCTCGTCGTAGAGGATGAAGCGATCGCTTCCGCAGCCCACGCCGCCTACGTCGGGCGGCTGCCCGGATTCGAGCTCGCCGGGACGGCCCCTGACGGCCAGTCGGCCCTGCGGCTGTTGAACGAGTTCGTGGCGGCCGGAGAGCCTGTGGAATTGGTCCTGCTGGACATGAACCTGCCGGACCTGCACGGGCTGGACATTGCCCGGCGGATGCGATCAGGCGGGATCCTTGCCGACATCATCGCCATTACCGCCGTGCGCGAACTGGCCATCGTCCGCAGCGCTGTCGCCATCGGCGTGGTCCAGTACCTGATCAAGCCGTTCACGTTCGCCACGTTCTCCGACAAGCTCGAAAGCTACCGCCAGTTCAGGCAGCAGTTGGCCGGCTCCGGCGCTGGAACCGGCAGAGGGGGCGCCTCGCAGAGTGAGGTGGACCGGGCCTTCGCCAGCTTGCGGGCTCCCTCAGAATTGCCGTTGCCCAAAGGGCTCTCCACCTCCACCCTCGGTTCGGTCCAGGAGTTTCTCCGGCAACAGCCCGAGGCAGTCTCTGCCACCGAGGTCATGGATGCCTTAGGCATGTCCCGCGTAACGGCCCGGAGGTACCTGGAATATCTCGCCGATGCCGGCGCCGTTTCGCGCATGGCCCGCTACGGCACCCCCGGCAGGCCGGAGAACGAATACCGGTGGACTGCCCGCTGAGGCCAGGGGCCGGACCCTGCCCCTCAGTCCCCTCCCGCCAGCCCCGGCCGCAGGACGCCGGCCAGTTGGTCGATGACCCGGGGGTCTTCGATGGTTGAGGGCACGGTGTACTCCTCGCCGTCGGCGATCTGCCGCATGGTCTTCCGGAGGATCTTTCCCGAACGCGTCTTGGGCAGGGCCTCAACCACCGTGACGTGCTTGAAGTCCGCCACCGCCCCGATGTCCCGCCGCACCAGGGCGACCAGGTCCTTCGCCAGGAGTTCCTCGGGTATGTCCACCCCGGACTTGAGCACCACGTAGCCGCTGGGGCGCTGGCCCTTGAGCGGGTCGGCGAGACCGATCACGGCGCATTCGGCGACGGCCGGATGCTGGCCGATCACCTGCTCCATGGCGCCAGTGGAGAGACGGTGGCCGGCGACGTTGATGATGTCGTCGGTGCGGCCCATCACGAAAAGGTAGCCGTCCTCATCCTGGTAGCCGGAGTCGCCGGTGGCGTAGCAGCCCTCGAAGGCCTGCAGGTAGGAGGAGATGTAGCGGTCGTCGTTGCCCCAGAGCGTGGCGAGGGTCCCCGGCGGCAGCGGCAGCCCCAGGACAATGTTGCCCTCGGTGCCGGCCTCCACTTCCTCTCCGGCCCCGTCGAGGATCCGCAGTTTGAAGCCGGGCATCGGCACGCTCGGCGAGCCCGCTTTGATCGGCAGCCCGTCCAGGCCGCGCGGGTTGGCACAGATGGCCCAGCCGGTCTCGGTCTGCCACCAGTGGTCCACCACGGGTACGCCGAGGATGCGGGAGGCCCAGTGGAAGGTGTCGGTGTCGAGCCGCTCGCCGGCCGCGAAGAGGGTCCGCAGGCTGGAGATGTCGTACTGTCCCAAGAGCTTTGCCTCGGGGTCTGCCTTCCGGATGGCCCGCAGCGCCGTCGGCGCGGTAAACAGCACGTTGACCTTGTGGTCCTCGATGACGCGCCAAAACGCGCCGGCGTCCGGGGTGCCCACCGGCTTGCCTTCGTAGAGGACTGTGGTGGCACCGGCGAGCAGCGGCCCATAGACGATGTAGGAGTGCCCCACTACCCAGCCCACGTCGGAAGCAGTCCACATGACATCGCCGGGGCCGACGTCGTAGATGTTCTCCAGCGTCCAGCTCAGGGCGACGGCGTGTCCGCCGTTGTCCCGCACCACGCCTTTGGGGGTGCCGGTGGTTCCGGAGGTGTAGAGGATATAGAGCGGATCCGTGGCCATGACGTCCACCGGTGCGACGGGATCTGCGGATGCCATTTCGCTGTCCCAGTCCAGCCACCCCGGGTGGTCCGCAGCCGATGATGCGAAGCCGTCCCGGGCTTTCACCAGCACGGGAATGCCGGGTGTGCCCGCAAGGTCCAGGGCTTCGACGACGGCGGGCAGGTATTCGATCCGGCGGGACGGTTCGATCCCGCCGGCGGCGGTGACGACGGCGGCGGGGGCGGCGTCCCGGATCCGGGCGGCAAGTTCCTTGGGGGCGAAGCCGCCGAAGACCACCGAATGGATCGCGCCCAGGCGGGCAGTAGCAAGCATGGCGATGACGGCCGCGGGAATCATGGGCAGGTAGATCACCACCCGGTCGCCCTTGCCCACGCCGTTTCTCCGGAGCACCCCGGCGAATCGGGCCACGAGATCGGTGAGTTCCGCGTAGCTGAAGCGCTGGTGCATGCCCAGCATTGCCGAGTCGTAAATCAAGGCGTCCTGGGCTCCCCGGCCTTCCGCGACGTGCCGGTCCAGGGCGTTGTAGCAGGTGTTCAGCACGCCGTCAGGGAACCAGCCATAGAGGGGCGCCCGGCTGGAGTCCAGGGCACGGCCGGGCGGTGCGCTCCAGTGGATCTTCCTGGCAGCGTCGAGCCAGAAGTCCTCCGGCCGCTGCACGCTGCGCTCATAACTTTCCCGGTAGCTGCTGGTGCCCATGAAGTCATCCCATCCACGACGTTGTGATGCAGGTCATGCTAGTTGCTCTGGGGACTCACCACAAGGCGTGTGTATACACAAAAATGGATGATGGGGATAAATCGTCGAACTTACTTGGCCCAGCAGGAGTCTGTGTATACACTGGTGAGCGTCGACCGAGGAAGGAGACCCCCATGCGCGCCAGCGAGAAGGCCTACGCCGCCCTCCGGGATGACATTGTCGAATGGCGGCTGGCCCCCGGGACCGTCCTTGCCGAGGTGGAGCAGTCCGAACGGCTCGGCGTCTCCCGCACTCCGCTTCGCGAGGCCCTTGGCCGGCTCACCGCGGAAGGCCTCACGACGCCGGGCGGGCGCGGTGTGGTGGTCACCGACATCTCCCTTGAGGACATCGACGAACTGTTCGAACTGCGCGAAACCCTTGAGGGGAAGGCCGCTGCGCTGGCCGCCAGCCGCGGTGATACCACCACTTTCGAGCAGTTGCAGCGCGAGCTGGTTGGGGCCCCGGACCTGATTAACGGCAACGATCCCGCCCGCCACGAGTACTACGAACTGGTGGGACGGCTCGATACCGCCATTGATGCCGCCATCTCCAACTCCTACCTGGCCCAGGCCATGCGAAGCCTTCGCGTGCATCTGGTCCGTATCCGCCGGTTGGCCGCCGACGACGCCGCCCGCCTGACTGCCGCGGCCGCCGAGCACGCAGCGATCGCCGAGGCAATCGCCGCAGGCAATCCGAAGCTCGCCGAAGCAGCCACGATCGTGCACCTGCACCGCAGCCTTTCCCACGTCAAAGCAACCCACGCATCCCACCACAAGGAGCACCATGGTTAAGGAACACCACGTCCGCGTCTACAAGAGCGAAGAGAACCTGGCCCGCGAGGACCAGCTTGCCTACAAGATCGCCAAGGTGGCCGCGGATCCTGTGGCGGTTCGCGACGATGTCACCGACATGGTGATCAACCGCGTGATCGACAACGCCTCGGTGGCCATCGCCTCCCTGACCCGCGCCCCCATCGTCGCCGCCCGGGCACAGGCCCTCACCCACGGCCCCAGCACCGGCGGCAACGGCTCGAAGGTCTTCGGCATCGACGAACGCGTCTCCCCCGAATGGGCGGCCTGGGCCAACGGCGTGGCCGTCCGCGAACTCGACTACCACGACACCTTCCTGGCCGCGGACTACTCCCACCCGGGCGACAACATCCCGCCGATCCTCGCCGTCGCCCAGCACGTGGGCGCCAGCGGCACGGACCTGGTCCGCGGCATCGCCACCGGCTACGAAATCCAGGTCAACCTGGTCAAAGCCATCTGCCTGCACAAGCACAAGATCGACCACGTAGCGCACCTGGGCCCCTCGGCCGCCGCCGGCATCGGCACCCTGCTGGGCCTCGACGTCGAGACCATCTTCCAGTCGGTCGGCCAGGCGCTGCACACCACCACCGCCACCCGCCAGTCCCGCAAGGGCGAAATCTCCACCTGGAAGGCCCACGCCCCCGCCTTCGCCGGCAAGATGGCCGTCGAATCCGCCGACCGCGCCATGCGCGGCCAGACCTCCCCTGTGCCGATCTACGAAGGCGAAGACGGCGTCATCGCCTGGATGCTCGATGGCCCCGACGCCAACTACACGGTGCCGCTGCCCGAGGACGGCGAAGCCAAGCGAGCCATCCTGGACACGTACACCAAGGAACACTCCGCCGAATACCAGGCCCAGGCCTGGATCGACCTGGCCCGCAAGCTGCACGGTGAACACCCCGAGGTCACGGACCCGGCCAACGTCGAGTCCGTGCTGATCAAGACCAGCCACCACACGCACTACGTGATCGGCTCCGGCGCCAACGACCCGCAGAAGTACAGCCCCACGGCCAGCCGCGAAACCCTGGACCACTCCATCCCGTACATCTTCACGGTGGCCCTGCAGGACGGCGCCTGGCACCACGTCGATTCCTACGCCCCGGAGCGCGCGGGCCGCCCGGACACGGTGGAATTGTGGCACAAGGTCACCACGGTGGAGGATCCGGAATGGACCCGCCGCTACCACTCCCTGGACATCGCGGAGAAGGCGTTCGGCGGCTCTGTGGAAATCGCGCTCAAGGACGGCACCGTCGTCACCGACCAGATCGCCGTCGCGGACGCGCACCCGCTGGGCGCCCGGCCGTTCGCCCGGGAACAGTACGTCAACAAGTTCCGCACCCTGGCCGCCGGGCTCGTGGAGGAGGCCGAGATTGAAAGGTTCCTCGCCGCCGTCGAACGCCTCCCCGAACTCGCCGCCGGCGAGCTGGACCAGCTGAACATCACCGCCGCCCCCGGCGTCATCGACCTCGCAGCGGCACCGAAGGGACTCTTCTGATGCTGTACTCGAAGACCACGCCGGAACAGAAGCGGATCCGGTTCCGGGAACTGCTGGCCTCCGGGACCATCCAGCAGTTTCCCGGCGCCTTCAATCCCCTCTCCGCCCGGCTGATCGAAGAAAAGGGCTTCGCCGGCGTGTACATCTCCGGTGCCGTCCTCGCCAACGACCTTGGCCTGCCGGACATCGGGCTGACGACGCTCACCGAGGTGGCCACCCGGGCCGGGCAGATCGCCCGGATGACGGACCTGCCCTCGATCGTCGACGCCGACACAGGTTTCGGCGAGCCGATGAACGTGGCACGCACCGTGCAGGAACTCGAGAACGCCGGCCTGGCCGGCCTGCACATCGAGGACCAGTTCAACCCGAAGCGCTGCGGCCACCTGGACGGCAAGAACGTGGTGGACCTCGAGACCGCCACCAAACGGATCCGCGCCGCAGCCGACGCCCGCCGCGACCCGAACTTCCTGATCATGGCGCGCACCGACATCCGCGCCACCGACGGGCTCGAAGCGGCACAGCAGCGAGCCAAGGCCCTCGTGGACGCCGGCGCGGACGCGATCTTTCCCGAAGCCATGAAGGACCTCAGCGAATTCCAGGCCATCCGCGACGCCGTGGACGTGCCCATCCTGGCCAACATGACCGAGTTCGGCAAGAGCGACCTCTTCACGGTGGACGAACTGGCCGGCGTCGGCGTCAACATGGTGATCTACCCGGTCACCCTGCTCCGTAGTGCCATGGGCGCTGCTGAGCGTACTCTGGAATCGATCAAATCCGACGGCACCCAGGAGGCCCAGGTTTCGAGCATGCTGACCCGTGCACGGCTCTACGACCTCGTGGACTACGAGGCCTACAACCGTTTTGACACCGGGGTCTTCAACTTCCAGATCCCCGGAATCTGACACCCCCACCGGACTGCCGGCCCCGGCCGGTCAACAGGCGTTAGGAACAAAGGAGTTTCAGCATGGCTGAAAATGAGATCAAGAAGGGCCTCGCCGGCGTGGTGGTGGATTACACCGCGGTTTCGAAGGTCAACCCGGACACCAATTCGCTGCTCTACCGCGGCTACCCCGTCCAGGAACTGGCTGCCAAGTGCAGCTTCGAGGAAGTCGCGTACCTGCTGTGGAACGGAGAGCTCCCCACGAAGGACCAGCTCGCCGAATTTTCCGCGCGGGAACGCGCCGGCAGGGCGCTGGATCCGGTGGTCAAGACGGTCATCGACGCGTTGCCCACCACGGCGCATCCGATGGACGTGTGCCGCACCGCGGCCTCGGTGATGGGCGCACGGCACCCCCTGGCCGAAGATTCGTCCAGGGACGCCAACATGGCCAAGGCCATCGACCTCTTCGCCGCCATGCCCGCGGTGGTGGCCTATGACCAGCGCCGCCGGCACGGCCAGGACATTGTTGAGCCACGCGATGACCTGGGCTATTCGGCAAACTTCCTGTGGATGGCTTTCGGCGAAGAACAGGTCCCGGAGGTGGTGGAGGCCTTCAACGTCTCGATGATCCTCTATGCCGAGCACTCCTTCAACGCCTCCACCTTCACCGCCCGCGTCATCACCTCGACGCTCTCTGACCTGCACTCCGCAGTGACCGGAGCAATCGGGGCCCTCAAGGGTCCGCTGCACGGCGGCGCCAACGAAGCGGTCATGCACACCTTCGATGAGATCGGCATCCGGCAGGAGGAGTCCCTCGAAGAAGCCGCGGCACGGGCCAAAGCCTGGATGGAAGATGCCCTGGCCCAGAAGAAGAAAGTCATGGGCTTCGGCCACCGCGTCTACAAGCACGGCGACTCCAGGGTTCCCACCATGAAGGCGGCGCTGGACAAGATGATCGCCCACTATGGCCGCCCGGAGCTGCTGGGGCTGTACAACGGCCTGGAAACCGCGATGGACGAGGCCAAGGCCATCAAGCCCAACCTCGACTACCCCGCCGGGCCCACGTACCACCTGATGGGCTTCGACACCCCGACCTTCACTCCCCTGTTCGTCGCCAGCCGGATCACCGGCTGGACGGCCCACATCATGGAGCAGTTGGACTCGAACTCGCTGATCAGGCCGTTGAGCGAGTACAACGGCGTGGAGGAACGGCACCTCCCCTAGCGTGTGCCGGACGACGGCGGCCGGAGCACCCAGGTGCCCCGGCCGCCGTCGGGCGTTAAACACCGTGGCGGCCAGGCGCCGGTTGCGCGGCAGTTCAGCCCAAAAGGCTCTCGGACGAGGCGACGGATTCGTTGTCGGTATCCATGGTGACCACGACCCTCACTGTCCCGCCTTCGAGCACCACGGGGAGCCAGTGGTCCGCGTCCTGCCACATCCGCTCGACCGGCAGGGTATCCACCGGGAACCATTCGGGGAGGATTTCGTCGCTGGGGGCCGGCTCGCCGTGCCACAGGCGGGCGGTGAAGAGCCGGGTCTGCATGTTCCATTCCGGCCGGGCGGGAAAGACGAAGTGTACCGATCCGGCGTCGGCGAGGTCTTCCAGCTGCAGCACCACCCCGGTTTCTTCCAGGACTTCCCGGACCGCGGCCTGCTGGTCGGTCTCCCCCGGTTCAACGTGGCCGCCGATTCCCACGATCTTGCCCCTGCCGAAACCTGTCTGCTTCAGCCCCAGAAGGACCTCAGTCCCGTCAGCCCCGTCACGGAGCAGGAAGCAAAGGGTCACGGCGGCTGCGGTCATGGCTCCAGCTTAACCGGCACCGCCGTGGATACCGGACTGCATCACAGCTGCTGCCACGGGCCACTCCCCATTGCTACAGTGAGGCCCATGAACCCGGCTGGAGAGGACCACTCCACCCCCGCTCCGAAACTTGGGGCCAGGCTTCCCCGCCCCGTGCCTCTGCCTGGCTGGTTGTCCCGGAATCCGCTGTACGCCGGGTGGGCGTGGACGGGTGCGTGGGCAGTGCTGATCGTTGCCGACGAGTACCTGGACCTGGCCGGCTGGACCTGGTACGCCTGCGTGGGGATGGCCGCACTGCCCACCTTGGCGTGCACTGTGGCCGTGCTTCACGCAACGCCGCGCCGGTACCTCCGGCCAACACGGGAGTCCGTGCTGTCGCACTTCTTCGTCCGGTTCCTGGCCTTGACCGCCGCCTTCCTGGTGTGGGGCATCTCGGTGGTGGCCAGCGCTTCAATTTCAACCACCGTCCAGGCGCTTGCCGGCGATTCGGAGCGGGCAGTCACCTCGCTGGGACTCAGCCTGCTCGCAGCGGCCGTCCCGCTGGTTGTATCGGTGCTGTGGATGGCACTGATCGTGCGCTGCGCGTGGTTCCTGCGACGCCTGCGGGGCTGGCGCCAGGTACCGGTGGATTCGCGTGTGCCGGCAGGGTTCCTGCACCGCGCGCCGCAGCTCCGGCGGGTGGTGGTTGCCCTCGCCCACCCGGGCCTGCTCTTCGTGGCCGGAGTGGGCACTTCCATCCTGGCGTTGTCCCTCGGCGCAGCGGAAGTGACCCTCAACCTCGCCGAGTGAACGGTAGTTTGCTGCCCGCCAGGCTGCTCCGGGATTGGCTAGCCCAGGGCCCTCGGATGCGCGGCGGCGTAGATCTCCCGGAGGGTATCGGCCGTGACCAGCGTGTAGACCTGGGTGGTGGTCACGGAGGCGTGGCCCAGCAGTTCCTGCACCACCCGGACATCGGCGCCGCCTTCAAGGAGGTGGGTGGCGAACGAGTGGCGCAGGGTGTGGGGTGAGACGTCCCTGGTGATGTTGGCTTTCTCCGCAGCAGCCTTCAGGATGGTCCAGGCACTCTGCCGGCTGATCCTTCCACCGCGGGCGTTGAGGAACAGCGCCGGCGTGCCTTTGCCCTTGGCGGCGAGCAGCGGGCGGCCGCGGACCAGGTAGGCATCGAGGGCGCGTGCTCCGTACGATCCCAGCGGGACCAGCCGTTCCTTCGATCCCTTGCCGAAAAGCCGGACGATGGCGGGACCGGCCCCTGGCTCTGCGAGGGTGATGTCATCGACGTCCAGCCCCACGGCCTCACTGATCCGCGCTCCGGTGGAATAGAGGAACTCGAGCAGGGCCCGGTCCCTCAGCCCCGTGGCCGTGTCAGTGCCTGCCGCCTCGAGGATGCGGGTCACCTCGTCCACGCTGATGGCTTTGGGCAGCCGTTTGCCGGCCATCGGCGGGTGGACTTCGCTGGCAGGATCGGCCGGCGTGTAGCCTTCCAGGGCCCAGAACTTATGCAGGCCCCGCACCGCCACCACTGTCCTGGCCGCTGACCGCACTCCCAGGGTGGACCCGCCGTCGGAACCGTCGGAGAGGGCGCGGACGTAACCGGTGACATGGTGCCGGGTGATGTCCTCCGGCCGGGTGCACCCGGCAGCGGCGAGATACCGGGCGTACCGGGCGAGGTCGCGGCGGTAGGCGGCCAGCGTATTGGCGGCCAAACCCCGTTCCACGCCCACGTGCTGCAGGTAGTCGGTGATGGCCCGGTCGACGGCCGCGGAACGTCCTGCGGCCGGTTCCCCGGCCGCAGGCGTGCCCGGTGCCGTTTCGGCCGAAGGCACCGGTTCAGCCGAAGGACCGGGAACCATCAGCGCTGGCTGGGGTGTGCGGGCCAGGGAGCGTCGGCGGGGCGGAGTTCCTGGAAGTTGCCGTCACGGGCGGCCGCGGCGGCAAGGATCCCGACGACGGCGGACGGGTTGTGCAGGCGTCCGGCCAGCACGGAGGCCACGGCATCGTCCAGGCTGATCCAGTGGAACTCGATCTCCGCTTCCTCGTCCGTCCGCTCGTGACGTTCGTGGTGCGGGATCTCGGTCAGGTCGCGGGCCAGGTAGATGCGGATTGCTTCGCTGGAGGAGCCAGGGGAATTGAAGACGTCGGCAAGGACGTTCCAGGTTCCGGCCGCGAGGTCGGCTTCCTCGCCAAGTTCGCGGGCGGCCCCCACCACGAAGTCTTCACCTTCGACGTCGAGCAGGCCGGCCGGCACCTCCCAGAGGTCCATGCCTACCGGGTGCCGGTACTGCTTCAGGAGCAGGATCCGGCCCTCGGCGTCCATGGGCAGCACGGCCACTGCCCCGGGGTGGTCGATGTAGTCGCGGGTCAGCGCATCCCCGGATTCGGAGAGCTGGAAGGTGTCGCTGACGACGTCCCAGATCCGGCCTTGGTACACCTTCTCGGTAGACAAAAGACGGCGCGGGCTTGGTGCATCCGAAACCTGCGTGGCAGGGGTGGTTTCAGGTGTACCAGGCATCGCGCCGTCCTTCTTCTGCTCTATTGACTACTTAGCGGTAACCGTACCGGATGCCGCGGCCTTCCCGGCCACGGGCGCAGCCGTGTCGGCAACCGCCTGGGATCCGGCGCCCTGGTGGTCCAGGGCCGCCTTGACCAGGCCGGCGAACAGCGGGTGCGGGCGGGTGGGCCGCGAGCTCAGCTCGGGGTGCGCCTGCGTGGCCACGTAGTACGGGTGCACGTCGGCCGGAAGTTCAACGAATTCCACCAGCTTGCCGTCCGGGGAGGTACCGGAGAAGACCAGGCCCTTGTCGGCAATCTGCTGGCGGTACTTGTTGTTGACCTCGTACCGGTGCCGGTGGCGTTCGCTGACGGTGGTGGCGCCGTACGTTCCGGCGATGACGGAGCCTTCGTCAAGCTTGGCTTCGTAGAGGCCCAGGCGCATGGTTCCGCCGAGGTCTCCGCCGCCTTCAACGAACTCGAGCTGTTCCTCCATGGTGGCGATGACGGGGTACTTGGAGTCCGGTTCGAACTCGCTGGAAGAAGCACCCTCCAGGCCCACCACGTTGCGCGCGTACTCGATGACCATGCACTGCAGGCCCAGGCACAAGCCCAGGACGGGAAGCTTGGTTTCGCGGGCGAACTTCAGGGCGCCGAGCTTCCCTTCAAGTCCGCGGATGCCGAAGCCGCCCGGCACGCAGATGGCGTCGACGCCGTCGAGCGCCTTGATGGCGCCTTCGCGCGTCTCGCACTCGTCCGACGGGACCCAGCGGATCTTTACCTTGGCTTCGTTGGCGAAGCCGCCGGCGCGCAGTGCTTCGGTCACCGAAAGGTAGGCGTCGGGCAGGTCGATGTACTTGCCCACCAGGGCGATCTCGACGTGGTGCTTGGGGTTGTGGACGGCGTCGAGCAGTTTGTCCCAGCTGGTCCAGTCAACATCCTTGAACGGCAGGTCGAGGGCGCGGACGATGTACGAATCCAGGCCCTGGGAGTGCAGGGTCTTGGGGATGTCGTAAATGCTCGGGGCGTCAGCGGCGTTGACCACGGCGTCGATGTCGACGTCGCACATGCGGCCGATCTTTTCCCGCATGGCCTCGGGAACTTCGCGGTCCGAACGGATCACGATCGCCTCGGGCTGGATGCCGATGGAGCGCAGCGCGGCAACGGAGTGTTGCGTGGGCTTGGTCTTCAGCTCCTGGGACGGCCCGATGTAGGGCACCAGCGAGACGTGGAGGAAGAACACGTTTCCGCGGCCGATGTCCTGGCGGACCTGGCGGGCGGACTCGAGGAACGGCTGTGATTCGATGTCGCCAACGGTGCCGCCGATTTCGGTGATGATGACGTCGGGGGCGTTCTTTCCCTCGGCGGGCAGGCGCATGCGTCGCTTGATTTCATCCGTGATGTGCGGGATGACCTGGACGGTGTCGCCGAGGTATTCGCCGCGGCGTTCCTTCGCGATCACCGTGGAGTACACCTGGCCGGTGGTCACGTTCGCGGAACCTTCAAGGTTCTCGTCCAGGAAGCGCTCGTAGTGCCCGATGTCGAGGTCCGTCTCGGCGCCGTCGTCGGTCACGAAGACCTCACCGTGCTGGAAGGGGTTCATTGTGCCCGGATCCACGTTGAGGTAGGGATCGAGCTTTTGCATCGTCACGGACAGGCCGCGGGCCCGGAGCAGGTGACCAAGGCTTGAGGCCGTCAGTCCCTTACCAAGCGAGGACGCCACACCGCCGGTGACGAAAATGTGCTTCGTCGTCTTGGAGGAGCCCGGGAACCGGGAATTTACACGGGAATTTGATCGCTGCACCACGGAATTCGAGCCTATCATCAATTCAGCCATCCCGTTGTTGTCCTGTCAGGCACGCTGGGGCAGCAGCTTGGCGTCGTCCAGCAGTTCGCGGGCGTGTGCCTGCGCGGATTCGGAGTCCTCCTGGCCTGCCAGCATGCGGGCCAGTTCACGGACCCGCTCGGGACCGTCGAGGAGGCGGACATCACTGGATGTGAAGCCGGTGGCGGTTTTGCCGTCCGCTCCCCTGACCGAGGTCTTGGTCACAGTGATGTGCTGGTCCGCGAAAGCAGCCACCTGGGGAAGGTGGGTGACCACCAGCACCTGGACGTGGCGTGCCAGCATCGCCAACCGCCGGCCGATCTCGACGGCGGCCCGTCCGCCCACCCCGGCGTCCACCTCGTCGAAGACGAACGTAGGGACCGGATCCACGGCGGCGAGCACGACCTCGATGGCCAGCATGACGCGGGACAATTCACCGCCGGATGCACCCTTGCCCAGCGGCCGGGCCGGCGCGCCGGAATGGGGCTGGAGCAGGAAGCTGATGTCGTCCGCGCCGTGCGGGCCCGGCTGTCCCGCTGATTCCAGGTTGATCACCAGAGTGGCGTCTGCCATGGCCAGCGCCGTCAATTCGGCGCTGACACGGGCCGAGAGGTCCTTGGCTGCCTTGGACCGGATCTTGCTGATGGCCGCCGACTGCTTCCGCAGCTCCGCTTCGGCACGGACCACCTCGGCGTCCAGCGCCTCGATCCGGGAGGAGTCGTCCTGCAGTTCGTCGTACCGGATGCGCGCGGTTTCAGCCCACACCAGCACTTCGTCAATGGTGGGCGCGTATTTGCGGACCAGCTTGGCCAGGGCGGCCCTGCGGTCCTCGATTTCGGCCAGCCGTTCCGGACCCTCCGAGTCCAGTCCTGCCTGGTAGCTGGCAAGTTCCGTGGCGATGTCGTTGAGCAGGAAACCGACCTCGGCCAGGCGTTCGGCGGCGGAACCGAGCTCGGCATCGTGCTCTGCCACGTGCTCCAGGGTGCGCTTGGCGGCATCCACCAGGGTGGTCGCATCGCCGGCTTCGCCAAAGTCCTCGGCGATGAGGGCCTGGTGCGCGGTGCTGGCGGCGATCCGCAATTCTTCTACGTTGGCGAGCTTTACGGCCTCGGCCTTCAGTAGCTCGTCCTCGCCCGGCTGGGGGTCCACGCCGTCGATCTCAGCGAGGGCGGCCTCCAGCGATTCCGCTTCCCGGAGCCTGTCCCGGGCGGCGCTGCGCAGGCTGTCCAGCTCTGCCTGGCTGGCCTTCCACCGGCCATAGAGCTCCTGATAGGCGGCCAAGGGACCGGCCAGGGCATCGCCGGCGAACTTGTCCAATGCCTCGCGCTGGGCCGTGGCGCTCTTGAGCCGGATCTGGTCCGACTGGCCGTGCACCACCACCAGCGACTCGCCGATCTCGGCCAGCACGCCCACCGGAGCGGCCCGGCCGCCAAGGAACGCACGGCTGCGTCCGTCCGCACCCAGGCGGCGGGCCAGGATCAGCTCGGCGCCGTCGTCGAACTCTTCCGCTTCCGCGCCGGCGTCAAGGGCGCGGGCGATGGCCGGGTGCCCGGACTCAAGCTTCAGGACTGCCTCGGCCGTGGCGCTCTTCGCACCGCTCCTGACGGCCCCGGCATCCGACCGGGCGCCCAGCAGGAGGCCGACGGCGGTGACCACCATGGTCTTGCCGGCACCGGTTTCGCCGGTCACCACGCTCAGGCCCGGGCCGAGCGGCAGCGTTGCGTCGGTGATGACGCCAAGATCGCGGATTCTCAGTTCTTCAATCATGGATTCACTTTGCAGTCAACGGATCGGGGTCGCCGCCGGGGCCGTCCGGCTCCGGGACCTGCAGCGGCGGCATAGGCCGTGGCGTGCGTACCAGCGGGATGGGACCGGTGTGCACAGCCTCGGCCTTGGGCACGGGGCCGCGCCAGCCGTGGATGGGCAGTTCGAACTTGCGGACCAGGCGGGCGGAGAAGGGGGTCTGGTGCGTGCGGGCCAGCCGTACCGGGTTGGCGGACTTGGTCACCTCGACGCGGGCACCGGGGGGCAGGTCCACCGAGCGCCGGCCATCACACCACAGCACGCCCTGCGCGTCGGTCCGGCCGAGCACCTCGACGGCGAGCCTGGACCGGGGCGAGACGACCAGGGGCTTTGCGAACAACGCGTGCGCACTGATGGGCACGATCACCAGGGCTTCCACCTCCGGCCAGACCACGGGTCCCCCGGCCGAGAACGCGTAGGCCGTGGAACCGGTGGGAGTGGCAAGCACGATGCCGTCGGAACCGAAGGACGTGAGCGGGCGCTCATCGACTTCGGTGACAACTTCGAGCATCCGTTCGCGGTTGGCCTTCTCGATGGCGGCCTCGTTTAAAGCCCAGGTGTGCCAAATCTTTTGTCCGCGGACCCACACCTGGACGTCGATGGTCATCCGCTCTTCGACCGTGTATTCACGGCTGGCAATCCATTGGACGGTCTGGGCCAGGTCCGCCCGTTCGCTTTCGGCCAGGAAGCCCACGTGGCCCAGGTTGACGCCCAGTAGGGGCACGTCCGCCTCGCGGACCAGTTCGGCAGCGCGCAGGATGGTTCCATCGCCGCCGAGGACCATGACGAGTTCGACCTCGGGCAGTTGGACATGGTCGTGGAGCACCTCCACCGGCTGGGCCAGGTGGCCAAAAAACCGCTCCATGTCCTCCAGCTCGGACTCCAGCATCACGGGGACGATGCCCGACGCGTGCAGCAAGGCGCAGGCTTCCCAGGCAGCCTTCAGTGATTCCTCGCGGCCGGTGTGGGCAAGGACCAATACACGCCTGCTCATCAGGTTCCGCTCTCTAGTGGTTCGGCCAGATTTGTCCGAGCAACGCAGCGGCTGCTGCCTCTCGCTCTTCGATCTTAGGCAAGTCTTGGGTGTTCCTGCGTTTTATCCACAGGAAGTATTCGACGTTGCCATCCTGTCCCGGAAGCGGGCTGACCGCCAGCCCGCACAGGTCCAGCCCGGCGTCGAGCGCCGCCATCGCGACTTTCTCCACGGCCAGCCTGCGTTCGCGCTCCGACGTGACCACGCCCGTCCTGCCCAGGCGGTCCTTGCCGATCTCGAACTGCGGCTTCACCATGAGCACCAGGTCGCCGCCGGGTTCGGTGCAGGCCGCCAGCGGCCGCACCACCAGGGTGAGGGAAATAAAGGAAAGGTCGGCCACCGTCAGCGCGCACGTCCCGCCGATGTGCTCCGGTGCCATGTACCGGACGTTCAGTCCCTCGTGGACTGCCACGCGCGGGTCGCTGCGCAGGTGCGGCACCAACTGGCCGTGCCCGACGTCGACCGCCACCACGTGCGCGGCCCCGCGGCGGAGCAGGACGTCGGTGAAGCCTCCGGTGGAGGCGCCTGCGTCGAGGCACCTTTTGCCCTGGACCGTGATGGCCGGGAAGGCGTCGAGGGCACCCGCCAGCTTGTGCCCGGCACGGCTGGCATAAACATCCTGGTCATCGTGCTCGACGGCGATGTCACGGCCGTCGTCGATTTGGAGGGACGCTTTGGCGAGGACCTGGCCGCCGGAACTGACTTTGCCCTCGGCGATGAGCGACGCCGCGTGCGTGCGCGACCGTGCCAGGCCGCGGGCCACCAAAGCCTGGTCGAGGCGGACGGGCATCAGGCGCTGCCTCCGGCGGGAGCAGTGGCGGCAGGTGCGCCGTCCGTTGCGTCGCTGTCGGTGGGGTCGTTGAGCGCGGCCAGGAGGTCATCGTGAAGCCGGTTGTACAGGTCTTCGTGATCGGCAGTTGGAAGCCGGGGCACCTCCCGCAGCCGCTCCGTGGCCTGCGCCACGCGTGGATCAGGGATGTCCTGTCCGTCGGCATGCGGCCACTCGGGAGCAGGCTGGGCTGGCGCGTCGTCCGGTTCGGTCAGCTCAGTCATGGAACCATCCTAGTGATCCATCCACACCAGCTTGGGCGCCTGCGGGGCGGATGCGTCGGGGGTCGCAGCCCACCAGGCGGCACATGCTGCCCGCCAGGAATCGAGGTTGTCCTTGCCGCCAATGATGCCCACCGCGCCGTTGGCCACGCGTGCCGTCGCCTGGCCGCAGGCGTAAGTGCCGTCGTCGTGCGTCACGTCCGGGTACGGACGGTGCAGCCCGGCGAGGTCTTCGATGATGTAGTCGGGCCGTTCCACGGATCGCGCCGCGAGGATGCTTTCCCGGGAGTCGACGCCGGTCAGGACGGCGACCGTGGCAAACCCTGCGTTGTTGCCGCCCAGGATGTCCGTGTCCAGCCGGTCGCCCACGACCAAGGGCCGCTCGGCCCCGAGGCGCTTGGCGGCGGAGTGGAACAGCGGTGCCTCGGGTTTGCCGGCGACTTTGGGTTTCTGTCCGGTCGCCGCCGCGACGGCGGCCACCAGGGTCCCGTTCCCGGGGGCGATGCCGCGGGCCTGCGGAATGGACATGTCGGTATTTGTTGCCACCCACAGGGCACCGGCGGACACCACGTAGGAGGCTTCCGCCAGGTCCTTCCAGCCGATCGACGGGCTGAAGCCTTGCACCACGGCCACCGGTTCCTCATCCTGGCTGCCAACCGGCACCAGGCCCACGAGCTCTATCTCCCGGGCCAGCGCGGAGCTGCCGGTGATGAGGACCCGTGATCCGGCTGGAAGAAGCGAGGCCAACAGGTCCGCCGCCGCTTGGGATGAGCTGACCACCTGGTCGTCTTCTGCCGGGGCACCGAGCTCGCGCAGGTGTTCGGCCACCTCCGCCGGTGAGCGCGAGGCGTTGTTCGTCACGTAGCCCAACCCGATACCCAGTCCGGAGAGCTGCTTCAGCGCATCGACGGCTCCCGGAATGGCGTGCGGGCCGGCGTAGACCACGCCGTCCAGGTCTGCGAGGAGCGCGTCGAAGCGGGAAACCAGGGAAACGTCACCCATCCGGTGTCAGTCCTCCCGGCGTTCTTCGGTGTGCGGGGCGTTGTCTGCCCCGTCTTCGTGGCCTTCTTCCGAGGCGTCGGTATCAAGCTCGTCCTGTTCCACCGAGTCGGGGTCGGATTCGGCGTCGTCGGAGACGAAGTAGTCGGCGTCCTGGTCGTCGAGGTTGCCGTCCTGGACCGTCTTGGCCTCGGTGGCGCGCCCGGCTTGGGCGCTCTCCGTTGAAGCGGTTGCGGAGCCTTCGGTTTCGGAGCCCTGTGCTTCCGGGGACGCGGACGCACGGTCCAGCAGCCTCCGGCGTTCGGCTTCCTCCCGGGCTTCTTCCTCTTCGTCCCAGCCGAGGTCGATGATTTCGGGTTCTTCATCGACGCCCTGGCCGAGGGCGTTTTCGGCAACGGCGGCCTGCCTGCTCCACTTCTCCGACTCCGCTTGGCGGCCAACTGCGGCGAGGGCGTCGGAGTAGGCGCGGAACAGCCGCGGGCTGTAGGAGAACGCACGGTTGATGTCCAGCTGCTGGATCTCGAGCTCGGCTACAGCGGCATCCAGCTGGCCGAGGTCGGTCCGGGCGCCGGCCGCCACGATAGCCAGTTCCACTTTGCCGGGTGCGTCAAGGTCCTGGGCTTCCTCGGAACGGGCAACGTCCAGTGCCCTGTCCGGACGTCCCAGGCCTCGTTCGCAGTCGGCCATGACAGGGAGGTGCACGTTGGAGCCGCTGATCCGGCGGAAGGTACGGAATTCGCGGAGCGCCTCGCCGTAATGCCCGGCGGCGTAAGCCGTCAGACCGACCGCTTCACGGACGGCTGCGAGCCGTCCACCACGCCGGCTGGCGGCGAGGGCATGCTGGAACGCCAGTTCGGGTTCGTCATCAATCAACCGGCCGGCCATCACCAGGTGGCGGGCCACCCACTCAGCGCTCTTCGGTTCGAGGGTCTTGATCTGGTGGTGGGTGGCGCTGTCCAGCTCCTTGCCCGTGACGTCCTCATCGATCTCGGGCGAACGTTCGCGGTCCGGCCGGTTGGCGCTGCGGAGATCGGCGGCGTTCGGCACACGGACAGGGCGCTCTTCCTGGCGGTCGCGGCCAAAGCCGCGGGGACCTGAGCCGCCCCGCCCGGAGTCGGCACGGGAATCTCCACGATCGAAGCTGCGGGGCGCGCGGTCCTGGCGGTCACCGAAAGGCTTGCGGTTCTCGCCGCCGCCGAACCCGCGACGGTCACCCTCACCATCACGACGCGGACGATCACCAAAGGGTTTGCGGTCACGGTCACCAAACGGCTTACGATCGCGGTCACCACCGGCACCGCCGCTGAACCCGCGACGGTCACCCTCACCATCACGACGCGGACGATCACCAAAGGGTTTGCGGTCACGGTCACCAAACGGCTTACGATCGCGGTCACCAC